>CAYPDY010000090.1:2401-11053 GCA_964409515.1 uncultured Dehalococcoidia bacterium | reverse complement strand
CAGGGAGTTGCTGTTGGGCTCCGACTCCGTGCCTTCCATCAGCTCATCCAGAGGATGGATCACCTCCAGGACTATCCCTTCCCCGAGGTCGATCTGCAGACCGGCGCGGGCGATCGTCCACGGGATGCCCTGCTCCTGAACCTGCATCAGCCACTCCCGGTAAAGCGGCCCTCCTCCAAACCCGGACTCCACCACCTGGCCGACACCATACTGCCCCAGGACGCCGATCAGCCCGGCCAGGTGGTCGTCGTGGCAGTGGGTCAGAACCACCATGTCCAAACTCTTGTCCCAGAAGGGCAGCTTCTCTCCCAGCCGCTGGCATACCGTGTCCGGATTGGGCCCGCCGTCGATGAGTATCTGCTGGCCGGCCGGAGTGATGATGAGGATGGCATCGCCCTGGCCGACATCCAGCACGCTGACCTGCAGCCGCGTGCCGGGCAGGGCGGCAAATCCCATCCAGACCAGGCAGGCGCCCAGGACCAGCACGCCCGCTGTGCGCTTCCGGGGCAAGCGCCAGGCGGCATCAGTCAACCGGCCCAGCGCCCGCCGCGCCGAGGCCAGAGCCGCGCCCGCGGCTGCCCTGAGGCTGCCCCGGCTGGCCAATACCAGGGGCACCAGGTAGTACGCCCACACTACCGCAGACGGGAGGCCCCCGGCCTCGACCGAGGCAAAGCGCCAGCGGGCAAAGACCTCAACCACCCCCACGATGCACATCAGGAAGAAGGATGCTACGCAGCCCGCAGCCCAGGCCGCCGCGGGCCAGAAGAGGCCCAGCAGCGCCGTGACGGCGGCCGTCATGGTGGCCGCGGTCACAAAGGCGGACGCCGCGACCGTGGCCGGCAAACCCACCAGCGGCACCGCCCCAAAGTGGTAGACCACCAGCGGCAGACCAGCCATGATCGCGGCCAGGCCGACGGCGAAGCTGCTGAACACGGGCCTGAGGATGGACGACACCCAGTGTCCCTCCGGCATCACCCGCTCCCCCCATCGCTGCAGAGGCGGCTCGACCACGATCAGCCCGGCCACGGCCGCGAAGCTGAGCTGGAAGGACACGTCGCTCAGTACTCCCGGGTCGAGCCCCGCCATGACCGCCCCCGCCAGGGCCAGCGTCGACAGAGCACCGCCCGGGCGCCCCAGCCACAGGCCGGCCAGGAGGAGGCTGAACATGATCGCGGCGCGAAGGACGGGCGGCTGCATACCGGTGAGCGCCGAATACATCCACACTATCACCACGGTCACCACCAGGTAGAAGGGCCGCTGCCGGCCCAGGGCCCGGGCGGCAGCCGCCAGCACCGCGCCACCCACAACCGCCAGGTTGAAGCCGGAGACGGCCAGCAGGTGAGAGGTGCCCGTTCTGGAGAATGCATCCCTCAGCTCATCCGGCATGCGGCTCCGGAGGCCCAGCAGCAGCCCCTCTGCCAGCGACGCCTGGGGCTCCGCCAGCGCCGTCCGCAGGGACCCGGCCAGGCGGTCCCTGAAGCCGAACAGCCAGCTCCTCCTCAGCAGCTCGATCTCGGCCGAATCGCTCACGGTACCCACGAAACCCTGACGCACCAGGAAATCGCGGTACCCCGCGTTTCTGATCTCGGTCAGGGGGCTGATCTCGCCGGCTATTCTCAGTACATCCCCCTGGCTGTACGAAGGAAACGGGTCGGTGTAGACCACCACCCGGCCGGATACCGCCTGGCCGGAGCCGCACCCCAGGACCCGCTGCGCGGAGAAGCCCAGCCAGGCCCCACCGTCGCTGTACTCCGTGCCGCGGACCACCTCACCCTCCATCACCACCGCCCGGCCGCTGAAACCCTGCAGCGTGGGAGGACTCACCCTCACCGGGTACCAGGCCATACCCGCCGTCAGCACGGCCAGGCAGAGCCCGGCCCTCATCCAGCCGGCCCTGCGGCGGCACAGGAGCGCCGCGCCCAGCACGGGCACCGTGATCCCGACCAGCACCGGAAAAGGGACCCGGGCCAGCGACCCCAGGTATACGCCCGCCACCCAGGCGAGGCACAGGGGGAACAGTCTCATGCTCTGTTCGTTCCGATCTTATCAGATGTTTATATTATACGCTTTTTTCCTCCATGATTGCATCCTCTCTGCCGTATATTCGGGACGCAGCTTGACTGCTGTCCGTCAGACCGGAGGATGGGCTTAGTCGATCACGGTGATCCGGCCCCTGATGTCCTCGAGGGTCCGGGCCCCTATGCCCGGGACATTCAGCAGATCATCGATGATGCGGAATGGTCCGTTCTGGGTGCGGTAGTCGATGATGGCCTGGGCCTTCGTGGGGCCGATCCCCGGCAGCGACTCCAGCTCCTGGGCGGCAGCCGTGTTGACATTGACCCTGCCGGACTGGTCCCCCGCTGTCGTTTCCGCGGACGCATCCTCTCCCGGACCCAGCACGCTCAACTTGATCCTCAGCGGGCCATCCGCGGGGAGTACGATGCCCGCCCGCTGCAGGATGTCTTCCAGGGTGGCATCGGGGCCGATGCTGTAGATCCCCTCCTGGTCCACGGCGCCGCCAAGGTAGATCTCAACCGGGGAACCGGCTTCAGCCGGGGCCAGCGCTATCTCCACCGCCTGCGGATGGGAGACGTGCTTGATCGTGATCGCCGCCAGGCCGGCCATGATGACCGCCGCCATCAGACCCAGGGCCAGCAGCCAACATCTCTGTGGGGCACCCCGCGGGGTCATTTGATGGCGTCCGGCTCCAGGACCACCCTGGCATCCACCGCCACCGCCCCCTTGTTGTAGGCGAACACCGGGTTGAGATCGAGCTCCTTGATCTCCGGCGTCTTTTCCACAAACGCCGAGACCTTCATGATCATGCTCTCCAGAGCGGCGACATCGGACGGGGGTTGACCGCGATAGCCCTCCAGGACCGGATAGCCTTTGATGTCACGGACCATCTCCCTGGCATCCTTCTTCTCCAGCGGCACGATCCTGAATGACACATCCTTCAAGATCTCCACCAGGATGCCGCCCAGGCCGAACATGAGGACCGGCCCGAACTGGGCATCCTTGGTCATTCCGATGATGACTTCGACGCCGGGCTTGGCCATCGGCTGGACCGAGACACCGTGGATCCTGGCCTTCGGCTCCTTCTTCTTCACAGCCGCCATTATCTCCTTGTATGCCCTGGTCACCTGAGTGGCATTGGCCAGCCCTACCTTGACGCCGCCGATATCGCTCTTGTGTACGATATCCGGCGAGGCGACCTTGAGCACTACCGGAAAGCCGAGCTCTTTGCCGATGGCCACCGCTTCAGTGGCAGAGGCCGCCAGCCTCGCTTTGACGATGCTAATGCCCGCCTTCTCCAGCACCTGCTTCGATTCGACTTCGGTCAGGAGCGTCCGCTTCTCCTGTTTGGCCCTCTGCAGGATTGCCTTGTCCATTCAGTCGCCCTCCGTCTCTTCTCAGGAATTCGGTCCCACCCTTAGCTGGCTATTATACGTTTCAGGGTGATACCCGGCAAGTTAGGGGCGAGACCGACCTTTGACACTCCGCCTTCGGCCAGCGTAAACTCTTACTCGGAGAATACCGTCAGGGGGTCACATGGAGTTTACGTTCAGCAAAGAAGACCAGGCATTCGAGCAGGAAGTGCGTGATTTTATTAAGAAGGAGCTTCCCCCGACGTGGACCGGGACCGGCCTCATGCAGGAGGCCAAGGACGGCGAGGAATGGGAGTTCGCCCACAGCATGCTGCGCAAGGTGGGAGAGAAGAACTGGCATTCCCTCGCCTGGCCCAGGGAGCACGGCGGATGGGACTCCGTCGCCAAACAGTTCATTTTCAGCCACGAGATGTACTTCAACGAGCTGCCGGGCGTGGACCTCCAGGGCGCGCTGATGTGCGCCCCCACCGTGATCCAGTACGGCACGGAGCAGCAGAAGAAGGACCATCTGCCCAAGATCGCCCGGGGCCAGGAGGTCTGGTGCCAGGCCTTCAGCGAACCGGGAGCCGGCTCGGACCTGGCGGCGCTGTCCACCAAGGCCGTGGACAAGGGCGACCACTTCGTGGTCGACGGCCAGAAGGTCTGGAGCACCGGCGCCCACCGCGCCGAGTGGGCCATCACGCTGGTGCGGACGGACCCCAATGTTCCCAAGCACAAAGGCATCACCTTCCTCCTGGTGAACCTGAAGACCCCCGGCGTGACCGTCCGCTTCCTGCCCAACATCGTGGGCACGTACTGCGAGATATTCTTCGACAACGTGATCGTGCCCAAGGAGAACATGGTGGGGAAGCAGAACGACGGCTGGAGGGTCACCGGCGCCACCCTCGGCTACGAGAGATCGGGCATCCACCGTATCGCCGCCGCCCGGCGCAATATCGACCGCCTGCTGGAGTTCGCCAAGGAGAACAAGCGCAACGGCGTGCCGCTTTTCAAGGACCCGCTGGTCCGCAACAGGCTGGTCCAGCTGGTCATCGAAGGCCAGATCTCGCGGTTGCTGGCTATTCGTATCGTCTGGCTGCAGAGCAACGGCAAGCCCATGGACCACGAAGCCTCCATGTCCAGGGTATTCGGGGCCGAGCTGCAGCAGCGGGTGGCCCAGGCCGGCATGCAGATCACCCGTGGTTTCGGCCTGCTGGGTGAAGGCTCCAAGTACGCCCCCCTGGCCGGGTTCTTCCAGCGCCAGTACCTGTACGCCGCCGCCGCCACCGTCGGGGCGGGGACATCCGAGATCCAGCGCAACATCATCGCCCAGAGGGGACTGGGGCTGCCGCGGCTCTAGAGCCGCGGATATAGGCCCGGCCCATCGCGACTACATCGGGGATTCCACGCTTGACGTGGAATCCCCTTTCTCATCATCAGCAGGACGGAAGGGCGCCATCTCCCCAAGAGGTCTCGTGCGCGCTTCAGGCTTTCTCGCCGGTCCGGCCATCAGGCCCGCCGGGCTCCCCTGACCACACCTCAAATGGCCCGGCGCCCGCAGGCAGAGATACGCCAGGCCCTCGATGACACCGGCGGAAAACACCGTGCTGGCCATCGTCGAGAGGATATGGCCGGTGACGTACCAGGAAACCCCATCTTGTTCTCGCCCGTAGGGGAGGTGCCCGCCACTGATGCAGACCACATCTGCAATCCCGAGGACAACAACCGCCACACCACCCATCATCAGAATGCGGGCCGTTCGCCGGACGCCAGCCGAGAGGCCCTTCGAGATAGCCAGCACCAGGGTGCCCAGGCCCGCCAGCACCGCCGCCGAAAATACGGCAGTGGTCACGTATCGCAGGACGGTATCCGCCCGCGTCCAGCCATCTGCGCTCGAATGCGATCCCGCGACGTATGACGCTCCAGCAGCCAGACTGAAGAGAGCGGCCACAGCCCCCAGACCAATCACGACTCCAGGAGAAACGGGGGCCGCCGTCCCGTCAGGCTGGCGCTCTACCCCTTCGGCGCCCGTGCCGTCCGCATCGTCTCCTTGTTTCACGTCTCCCCCTTCTGAGCGCTATCGCCGCTCAAGGATTGCCGGCAGTCCCGGCTAGTAGATAGTCAGCAGGTCATCGTCCGTGCTGTCGATGACGCAGTACAGCAGCCGCGTGGTGTTGCCATCGATGGTGGCCGCGCTGGGCTTGACCGTGACTCCCTCACCGCCGCTGACCGTCACCATATTGAAGCCGTCCGCCGAGACGGCGAACACGATCACCTGCCCCACCGTCGCCGACGAGACGCTGTCTATCATATCGGCGGCACCGGGGGTGATCAGGGTGCGCGGGGCCGCCCCTGTGTCAAAGCGGAACAGTGAGTACTTGGCGAACTCGCCACCCGCGTCGGTGTAGTCCAGGTCGGACTCCCCCGCGTCACTGAAGGTGCTCTGGCTGCCCGACATGGAACAGGCCAGCAAAGGTGACAGGCCCAGGGTCACGATCACCAGCAGGACACCGAGCCAGTATCCGGACTTGCGCTTCATGTACTGCTCCTTTCCAAACCCGCTCCATCGTAGCGGACCCATGGTCAAGATCAAGCAAAGGCGGCATGCCCGCCCGCGGGAATCAATCGAAAACCCCTTCGTTGAGCAGGCTGACAAGCTCCTCGTCGCCGAGGCCCAGGATCGTCCGGTAGACATATTCGTTGTGCTGCCCCAGGCACGGTGCCGGCAGGCCCGGCCCGACGGGGGTCTTCGACAACCGAAACGGCGGCATCAGGTAGCGGTGGCGGCCGATCTCCGAATGATCCAGCTCCCGGTAGAATCCCCTGGCAGCCAGGTGCGGGTCTTCGTTCTGGTCCCGCCCGTTGGAAACCACGCCCGCGGCCATCCCCTCTCCCTGCAGCCGCGCCATGACCTCCTCGGCCGAATGCTCCGCCGTCCACTTCTCTATCAGAGCGTCCAGCTCTTCCCGGTTGTGCAGCCGCGCTATCACGGTCACAAAGCGGGGATCGTACGCCAGGTCCGGCCTCTCCATGGCACAGCACAGGCGGCGCCACTCCTCCTCCGTGAAGGCGGCTATGGCACACCACCTGTCACTTCCCCGGCACCGGTAGACACCGTGCGGCGCCACCCCGGGACACCGGTTTCCGCCGCGGTCCGGATCGCGCCCGTGCACGAACCAATCCATCACCAGCGGCGCCACGAACTGGACGCCGGCCTCGTACTGCGAGACTTCAATGTACTGGCCCTTCCCGGTGCGCTGCCGGTAGTCGAGGGCCGCCATCAGGGCCGAGACGGCGTAGTAGGGGGAGATGAAGTCGGTGTAGGCCCCCGGCGGGGATACCGGCGGTCGGTCCGGCCAGCCGGTCAGGTGGCCGAAGCCGATGAAGTCGGCCAGCTGCGATCCCAGGCCGGGGTGCTTTGCCAGCGGACCGCTGTGCCCGAACATGGGCAGGCTCACCACGATGATGTCCGCGTTGGCCTTCCTGAGCTCATCGTAGCCCAGCCCCATCCTCCCCATGGTCCCCGAGCTGAAGTTCTCCACCACCACATCCGCCCAGGCCGTCAGCCTCCGGGCGATGTCCACGCCTTTCGGATGCCCCAGGTTCAGGCTGACTCCGTACTTGCTGCTGTTGTAGCGGGCAAAGGCCGCCGAGCGGTTGATGCCGGGAATGTTGTCCTTCATCGGCAGCGTGCTCCGCATGTTGTCAGGCCTGGTGCCGGACTCAATGTGGACCACCTCCGCCCCGCAGTCGCCCAGGAGCTTCGTCACCAATGGTCCCGATATGAACCAGGTGAAGTCCGCCACCTTCAGGCCGGCGAGCGCCTGCCTCCCCTGCTCCATGGCTATATCACCCCCCGGCGCCGCAGCGTGAGGATGTCCTTCCGGGACAGGCCCAGCTCACCGTACACTTCCACGTTGTGCTCACCCACCCGCGGCGCCCTCCGCGAGATGCCGGTCACGGTCTCCGACGCCCTGATGCATGAGCCCGGGTACTTGACGCCCGCCCCCAGCGCGGGGTGATCCAGCTCCACCCAGAACCCCCGCTCCTGGAGCTGCCGGCTGGCAGCCACATCCCCCGGCGTGGCCACCGGGTAGATGCAGCAGCGACGGGCCACCCCTCCCCAGAGCAGGTCCTCCCGCGTGCGGCCGCTGAAGAAGCGGGCAATGGGTTCGGCCACCCTCTCCACCAGCTCCGGCGGCGCGGCGAAGTAGTCGAACGTGTCCCAGTCGATCTGCTTCAGGAACTCCGGCGCCGCCCCCTCCTCGGCCATCCAGGCCACCAGGGGCGTCATGAAGTTCCGCGCCAGCCGGGCGCCGTACATGTCGAAGCTGACATAGCCGTCCCGGCACTCCCAGACCCGCTTCATGCGCGCGCCGGTGGTCGGACGCACCCGCGCGCCGCCGTGCCTCTCCTCCAGCACCTGGTTCATCTCCCAGTAGATGGCGGAATCGGTGGGTATCCAGGCGCAGGCCTCCTGGACGGAGACATCCACCCACTGCCCTTCACCCGTCATCTGGCGGTGGCAGTGCGCTACCATCGTCCCCGCAGCCGCCGCCATGCCCGCATGGAGATAGGCCTGCGGGAAACCGATCCGCACCGGAGGCCGGTCCGGGTCGCCGGTCAGGTAGAGATAGCCGCCCAGCGCCATGCTCACCAGGTCGCAGGTCCGGTAGTCGCGGTAGGGGCCGGTCTGGCCGAAGGGGGTGATGGAGGTCAGGATGACGCGGGGATTGATCCCGGCCAGCGCCGCGTACCCCAGCCCCAGGCCCTCCAGCCAGCCGGGGGCAAAGGACTCGATGACAAAGTCCGCCTTCGGCACCAGCTTCCGGAACAGGTCTCGCCCGTCGTCCGACTCCAGGTTCAGCGTGATGCTCCTCTTGCTGGCGTTGCCGGCGAACCAGAAGAGGCTCTCCTCGCCGCTGGGGAGGTCACGATAGAAGGGGCCGAGGTCCCGGCACTCGTGACCGCCCGGGGGTTCTATCTTGATGACGTCCGCCCCCAGGTCGCCCAGGGTCTTGCCGCAGATCAGGCCCTTCTCGTCGGTGAGGTCCAACACCCGGTAGGGGCCAAGCATGGTTTCGGGGCTGCCCTTCGCCGTGGAATCCATACTTTCATTGTGTCACCTTCGCGCGGCGGTTTTCAAACCGCTGGCTGGGCCGCGAGGTGGGAGCGCACCAGGTAGGGGAAGGACATCTTCCGCAGCTCCAGCAGTATGGTGCACTCCGCCGAGATGATCCCGGGTATCCCACCCAGCTCCTTCTCCAGGAAAGCGGAGAGGTGT
>CAYPDY010000090.1:0-2391 GCA_964409515.1 uncultured Dehalococcoidia bacterium | reverse complement strand
CGTGCCGCCCGGCCACGAGTACCACGCCGTTGACGTTCGGGAGGTAGCACAGCTTGTCGGCTATGGTGCTGGTATCACTGGGAAGCGCCTTGATGCCCACCATGGCAAAGATGTGATAGCCCAGGGCCAGCGGGCTGGTGTGGGCCACAACCCGGGCGATGCGCTGGTCGAGGAGGCGCTGCAGCCGGGAGCTCATGTACGCCCGGCTGGTGCCCAGCTTCCGGGCCAGGTCCGACACCGGCTGCCGGCCGTCGGCCTCGAGCTCATTCAGAAGCTGAAGGTCGAGATCGTCAACGGTGAAGTCCCCTGTCCGCACCGCCGCAGGGTCCGGGTCGGGAGCCGCGGGTGCAGAGGAGTCTCCCCCCATCAGCCCGGAAGACGCCAGGTAGGAGAAGGACATCTTGCGCCACTCCAGGACCGTGGTGGTCTCGGCCGACTTTATGCCGGGGATGGCGCCCAGGTCCCTGGTTAACAGCCCCGAAAGCTCGCCGGGGTCAGCGAACATGGCCTCGATGACGATGTTGTGCGGACCGGCGGTGATCATCACCAGGTGCACGCTGGGCAGAGCCCGCAGCCTGTCTGCCGCCGCATGGAGGTCCGCCAGGGACACCTGCAGGCCCACCACGGCCATGGTCCGCAATCCGAGGACCCGCGCGTCGGTGAAGGTGACTATCCGGGTCACGCCCCTGTCCAGCAGGCCCTGCAGTCTCTTGCCGGCATACGCCCGGCTGATGCCCAGCGTCTTGGCCAGGGCGGAGATGGACTGCCGTCCGTCAGCCTCCATCTCCCTCAAGATCCTCAGATCGAGATCATCCAGGTCCAGATCACCCCGTTGAACCATGGCTTCGCCTGCTCCCCCTTTCCGCACCCGCTGCTCTGCCGTGGAGAAAGTCTAGGGCATCGTCCTCACGCTGTCAAACAGCCACTTGCCACTCCGCTCTCGCCCCTCCTTTCCCAATGGCGATATGTATCCGGACAAAGCCTGAAGGGGAGCCAGTATGCATGCTGTTATGTTCAGTGACATTGACACTTTGCCATGGTGATGCTAGACTCCGGCGGAACGCTGCTGGGAAGCATCAGAGGAGGATCGTCAATGTCTCGTAAGACCCTGCGCACCAGTCTGTGCGACCTGCTGGATATCGAGTATCCCATCCTGCTCGCAGGCATGGGTGGGGCGGCCAACGCCGAGCTGGCCGCCGCCGTATCCGAGGCGGGGGGGCTCGGCATCATCGGCGCCATCAACCTGACACCGGACGAGCTGGACGCCGAGATCAGGAAGCTGAAGAAGCTGACCAGCAAGCCCTATGGCGTTGACACCATCGCCCCCACCAACATGGTGGACGGCAACACCATCGACGAGCTGCGCAACTACATCCCGGACGATGCCGTGGCCTATGCCGGCAAGGTCGCTGCCGAGCTGGGGATACCGGTGCCGCCGGGGACCAGGATAGGCAAAGAAGGCGGCACGGGATGGGCCGCCGGCATGACCCCCAAGCAGATCGAGGTGGTCTATGAGCACAAGGTGCCGGTCTTCGCCGCCGCCCTGGGCAGCCCGGCCTTCATGGTCCCGGAGGCCCACTCCCGCGGGATGAAGGTGATCGGCCTCATCGGGACCGTCAACCAGGCCCGCAAGGAAGCGGAGGCCGGGGTGGACATCATCGTGGCCCAGGGACATGAGGGCGGCGGCCACACCGGCCACGTGGGGACCTTCCCCCTGGTGCGGCTGGTGGCGCAGGCCGTGGCCCCGACCCCGGTGTGCGCGGCGGGCGGCATAGCGGACGGCCGGGGCCTGGTGGCCTCGCTGGCCCTGGGCGCCGCCGGCATCTGGTGCGGCACCGCCTTCCTGTGCACCCCGGAGGCCGGCATAGAGCAGGTGGCCAAAGAGAAGATCATCGCCGCGTCGGAGAGGGACACGCGGGTGACCAGGGTATTCACCGGCAAGACCTGCCGACTGCTCAACACCAAGCTGATCGAGAAGTGGGAGAAGGAAGGCCCCATGCTGCCGTTCCCTTTGCCCATCATTATGTCCACCAGCCTCCAGGAGTACCTCGGCCAGGCCAAGATGGTGGACAACTACTTCATCCCCTGCGGCCAGATATGCGGAGCGGTCACCGAGATGAAGAGTGCGAAGCAGGTGGTGAAGGAGATGGTGGACGAGGCGGTGCGCATCCTCCAGGAGGAGTTCCCCGCCAGGGTCAAGTACGGCGGGTAAAGGCTGAGGCCCGCCCGCCATCCCCGGAAACAGCGCGCGTGCTGGCTCAGATCGAGCCAGCACGCGCTGAAAGTAGAGAGACCCCCCCGGCCACTTCTATCCGTAGGTCTTAAGGTACTTCTCTATCAGCTTGGTAGGCTTCCACCATTTCTTGAGGCCCATGTCCTCGGCCACCTTGT
>CAYPDY010000089.1:0-11070 GCA_964409515.1 uncultured Dehalococcoidia bacterium | reverse complement strand
GGGCTGAAGCGGTCGCCCAGGCGGCCCCCGATGATCAGGGAGATGGCGTGCCCGATGAGGAAGCAGGTGTAGGCGGACCCGGTGACGGCCCGGCTCCAGCCGAACTCGTCCTCCAGGGGCCGGAAGAAGACGTTGAAGCACCAGAAGGTCTCGCCGAGGGTCAGGGTCGCCAGGAAGCAGGCGAAGACCACCACCCAGCCGTAGAAGAACCCGGTTTTGGGCTTCTCGGCCGTCACAGCCTCCCGCTGTTCACGGAGAGCGACTGCCCGGTGATCATCCCGGCGCGGTCGGAGGCCAGGAAGAGGATGGTCTCGGCCACCTCGTCCGAGTCAGGGAACCGGCCGAGGGGGTAGTTGTGGGAGTAGCCCCCGGCCAGGCCGGCCGAGCCCGGGGTGCTGACCAGGGCCGCGTTCACTACGTTGATGCGCACGTTGGAGGAGCCCAGCTCCTTGGCCACGCTGGTGGTGAAGGTCATGATGGCGGCCTTCGAGGCGGCGTACATGCTCTCGCCGGGCGGGCACATGCGGGCGGAGTCCGACCCCATGCAGACGATGCAGCCGCTGCGCTGGGCCAGCATGGGCTTGAGGGCGGCCTTGATGGCGTTCAGCGTGCCCCAGAAGGTGACATCGACCACGTGGTGCATATCCTCCAGGCTGCTGTGGGCGATGCTCCCGGCGCCCATGTAGGCCGGGATGGTGACCAGGATGTCCACCCGTTTGAACTCGGCCACGGCCCTGTCCACCATGGCGGCGCAGTCCTTGTAGCTGGTGACGTCGGCATAGGTGGCGATGGATTTCGAACCCTGCGAGGCCACCTCTTTGGCCACCCTGTCGGCCCAGCCGCGGTCGATGTCGTTGGCCACGACGAAAGCTCCCTTGCGGGCCAGCTCGTAGCACACGCTGGTGCCTATCCCGCCGCCCCCGGCCCCGGTCACAATCGCCACCTTGCCCTTCAGGTTCAGGTCCATGCTTTCCTCCTGCCTCTCGTTCTGTGTGCTCGCCACGCTGCGGCGCGCCGGCGGGCCGCGTCCGCCCGGGCCCCGGCGGGAGTCCCGCCCGGACATATATAGGATAGGCGTTGGGCGGGCGGACTGACAAATGGGGCCTGCCCTGGTCAGTAGACCAGGTGAAAGACCGGCCTAAGGTGGGGTGTCAGGCGGCGGCATTTCGCCTAGAGTGCTCTGGACTATCCCGCGGTCAGGGAAGTCGGCGATGAGGATAACGGTGATAGGATATGACAACCGCACAGCTTGAAGCTCTGGCCATATACCGGAAACACAAGAATTGCCAGTGTGTCCATTGCCAGGAGGCCCGGAGAGCGTTGTCCGAGTGGGACAGCCAGCCCAGGGTCTGCCGGCTCTTGCCTGAGCCTCCTCCCCGCGACTAGCGCGGTTCAGCCGCCGGCTATCACTCGAGTTCCACCCACTTAGATGCTTGGCCCCTTCACGTTGCAGTCGCCGTCCACGATGACGCTGTCCACGGTGCCGATCTCCGTGCCCCCCTCGCTCACTATCTGACGGCCGCGGAGCTTGCTGGCGGACACGAACTCCTGTGAGGCCACAACTTGCTCCAGGGGGCTGACAAACGGGGGTCTCGGGCCTGCGGTAGTCTATGACAGGGTCCGCCATCGATGATTGCAGGCCGGTCAAAGGTGATCTACACTGGGAGATCGATGCTCGGGATGAATGCCGGACCGGGCCGAACGAGACGGAGGAGGTAGCCATGAGGGCCTGGAGATGTTCAGTGTGCGGGTACGTTCACTACGGGGACAGTCCGCCGGACTCCTGCCCGCAGTGCGGCGCACCGAAGGAGAAGTTCGTTCTGCAGGAAGAGAACGCCGCCCCGGAAAGCGGGACCGGCGCTGCAGCACCGGACACCGGCCAGGCTTCCATGTCAGGGTCCGGAGGGAGGATGACGCCGGCCGTTGGCACGGCGGCCGATGTGGTGGTCGTGGGCTCCGGGGCGGCGGCCTTTGCCGCCGCGATCACCGCCAGGAACGAGGGTTGCTCGGTCATCATGCTGGAGAAGGCCGCGTCGATAGGCGGCACGACGATACTGTCCGGAGGAGGGTTCTGGACTCCGAACAACCGCTTCCAGAAGGCCCGCGGGATCAAAGACGACCGGGAACAGGCGCTGAGGTACATGGCGCGCTATTCCTACCCGCATCTGTACCGGCCCGGCGGGGAGCGCCATGGTGTTCCGGAGAACGAGTTCCAGCTCCTCGAGGCCATCGTGGACCATGCCGCGGAGATGACGGAATACCTGGAGGGCATCGGCGCCCTCAAGCTGACCGAGGAGATCAACTGGACCGGCAAACCCCAGGTGGATTACCAGAACCACCTCCCGGAGAACGAATCTATCCGCGGGCGGGTCCTGTACGCGCAGGATGAGAAGGGCAACCTGGGTTTTGGCTTCGTCCTGGTGAACTATCTCAACGTCTGGGCAGACGCACACGGTGTCCGGGTCCTGGTCAACCACGAGGTTACCCGGATCCGCAGGGATGACCGCGGCCGGGTAATCGGGGTGGAAGCGAGAGCGGGGGACCGAACCTATTCCTTCACCGCCCGCAAGGGCGTCATCTTCGGCACTGGCGGTTTCAGCCACAACCCGGAGATGATGCTGCATTTCAGCCGGGGCCCGATATTCGGCGGCTGTTCCGCCCCCTCCAATACCGGCGACTTCGTCAGGATGGCCGGGGAGATCGGCGCCCGGCTGGGCAACATGGGGGGCGCCTTCCGGGCGCAGAGCGTCCTTGAGGGCGTTCTATCGAATCCCGGGGGCTTCAACAACGTCTTCTTCGTGCCCGGAGACAGCGTCATAGAGGTCAACCGCTACGGCAGACGGGTAATGGATGAGAAACGGAACTACACCGACCGCGGCATGGTCCATTTCGTCTGGGACCCCAACCGCGCCGAGTGGACCAACATGCTGCTCTTCATGATCTATGACAGCCGGACGGCGGACCTGTGGCAGGGCTGGCCGCCCTTTCCCTTGCAGGGTAGTGAAGCTTCCTACGTCATCAGCGGGGACACCCTGGAAAGCCTGGCTGCGGCAATAGGGGTGCATCTCGGCCGGCTGAAAGACCATACCGGCGGGTTTTCCCTCGACGAGCACTTCACGGAGAACCTGGTGCAGACCGTGGCGCGCTTCAACGGGTTTGCCAGAACGGGCAAAGACCAGGATTTCCAGCGGGGTGACTTTGCCTATGACCGGGAATGGACCACCTTTCCGCCGACCAAGCCGAATGCCGGCAAGTGGCCGGAAGACATGACCGGGAACTACACCATGGCCCCGTTCAGCGAGAAGGGGCCCTACTACGCGATCATCCTGGCCTCCAGTACGCTGGATACCAATGGGGGCCCGGTCATCAACAGGCACGGCCAGGTGCTGAATGTGCGGGGCGAAGTCATCGAGGGACTGTACGGTGCCGGGAACTGCATCGCCTCTCCCACGGCCAATGCCTACTGGGGGGCGGGCAGCACGATCGGGCCGGCGATGACCTTCGGCTACATAGCGGCCAGACATGCCGCCCGTGAGCCGTGAGCGTGTGGAGAGCAGACGCTGCGGCGCCGGGGGCCCGCGGCCGCCGTCAGTGGCGCACGCAGGGAGTGCGCAGGGAGAGGCCCGCCCCCTACCGCCGGCCCCTCTTCAGCGACAGGACAGCCGCGGCCAGGAAGACGGCCGCGAAGCCCAGCAGGGCCACGATGTCCACCCAGATGTCCCCCAGCCCCCAGCCCCTCAGCATGACGGAGCGGATGGCGTCCACGGCATATGACGGGGGGATGGCGTAGGAGAGCGGTCTCAGCCAGTGGGGTATGGCCTCCACGGGCCAGAAGATCCCGGCCAGCAGGAACGTGGGCAGGATGATGAGCGGGAAGAACTGGATGGCCTGCGCCTCCCTCTTGGCCAGGCTGGAGAGCAGTATCCCCAGGCTCAGGCTGACGATGGCCAGCAGGGCGATGACGGCAAAGGCCAGCACGATGTTCCCCACGATCATGATGTGGAACACCGCCGTGCCGATGACCAGGAGCACCACGGTCTGCAGCATGCCGATGATGCTGAAGGCGATGGCGTATCCCGCTACCAGCTCACTGTCCCGGAGCGGGGTGGCCTGCAGCCTCTCCAGGTTGCCGGAGGTCCGCTCTCCCACGAAGGAGATGAGGGTCAGCAGGGTGGTGAGCAGGAAGACCACGAAGGCCATAATGCCCGGCACGAAGAAATCCATGAAGCTGGCGCCCTTCCCGTAGATGGGGTCCTGGGTGTCCACCTTCATGGGCAGGTCCTGCCCCGCCGCCTGGGCGGTCTTCAGCACGGCTTCGCTGACGCTCTTGGTGATGGCGGTGGCCACGTTCACGTTGGCCATGTCCTCCCTGACCCTGATGGTGGTGTCCCCCTGGTAGGAGGGGTCCTGCCTCTTCACGTAGATGCTGCGGGTGAAGTCCTCGGGGAAGACGATCACGGCGTAGGCCTCGCCGCTCTCGACGCGGCGGACCGCTTCGTCAACATCGGCCACGTAGTTGACCTGGAGCACCTCCGGGTCGAGGTTGGCGATGATGGCCTCCGGCAGTGACACGGGGACGCCGACCCCGGGGACAGTGAATCCCGTGTCCAGGTTCACCACCGCCACGTTCACGTCCTTCACCTCTCCGCTGAAGGCCAGGCCGAAGACGCACATGGCGACGATCGGCGCCAGGAACATCAGGGCCAGGGTGCGCCGGTCGTGCCGGAGGGCGCTGAATATCCGCCCCGTGATGGCGAGAGCTCTCCGTATGTTCATGGTCGGGCGTCTCCTCTCTTGGCCAGCGCCAGGAAGGCCTCCTCGAGGCCGGCCGCGCCGGCGGACTGGATCACCTCGGCCGGCGTGCCTTCGGCCAGGAGCTGCCCCTGTCGCAGGAGGGCTATGCGGTCGCAGTGCTGGGCCTCGTCCATGTAGTGCGTGGTCAGCACGATGGTGACGCCCCTCTGCTTGAGCAGGTCGAAGAACTCCCAGAACGAGGCCCGGAGCTCCGGGTCGACCCCCACCGTGGGCTCGTCCAGGAAGAGCAGCTTCGGGTCATGTATCATGCTGCAGGCCAGGGACACCCGGTGTTTCATGCCGCCGCTCAGGTTCGACACCAGCGAATCCCGCCACTTCGACAGGGCAACGAAGTCCAGCAGCTCCTTCTCCCTCTCCGCGATCCTGGCAGCGGACAGGCCGTACACCTGGCCGTAGAGCCTCAGGTTGCCGTGGACCGTCAGGTCGAGGTAGAGGGCGGTCTCCTGGGGCATGTACCCGACCTGGGGCAGCACGCTCCTGTCGGGCACCTTCCGGCCCAGGACGTACCCTTCGCCGCCGCTGGGCTTGATCAGGCCGCACAGTATCTTGATGGCGGTGGTCTTGCCGGCGCCGTTCGGCCCCAGCAGGCCGTGGACCGTCCCCTGCCGGATACTCAGGTCCAGGCTGTCGAGCGCCTGGAACGAGCCGTATTTCTTGGACAGCCGCTTCGTTTCGACGGCGAATGTCTGCATCTCTCCACTCCGTTTCCGATCAGGGCCCGGACCTCCCGGGCATGCTGCTCTGGCCCGCCCGGACCCCGGACAGCACGATCTCCGCCAGCTGCGCCGCCAGGTCCGCGGCGGGGGTGTCCCGGCAGGGACTGTCGTCACCCTCGATCAAGGCCAGCACGGCGAACCCGATGCCCATGCCGGCCAGCGCCCGCGCGGTGACCCTGGCGTCCATGGGGCGGAAGGCCCCGGACCCGATCCTCGATTGCACGCGCCTCTCGGCCTTCCCGAGGCTCGGCTGAATGATCTCCCGGACCCACTGCCGCCGCAGCTCCTCGTCGCGAATGACCTCGTTCAGCATGAAGAGGAGCCTGTCGGCATTCCCCCTGAACATGAGCAGCCTCTCTTCCACCAGGGACCGGAAGAACTGCCGGTCGTCCGTCACTGCCGACTGCTCCATCAGCTTCAGGAAGGGCTCGGTGAGGATGCGGCCGGCCAGGACCGCCACCAGGATCTCCCGCTTGCTGGGGTAGTAGTTGTAGATGGTGCCTACCGACATGCCGCCCTCCCGGGCGATCTCGGGTATGGTGGCCTCGCCGTAGCCCTTCCGGGAGAAGACCGCCAGGGCGGCATCCAGGACCTGCTTGCGGCGGAGCTCGGTGACCGCCTTCTTCCTCTGCAGCCGACTCGCCATCTCAGCCTCTCCAAATAAATGACTGAACGTTCAGTCATTATTTTACTCGGGAATCGGGTCCTGTCAATACGGCGGGGACGGTTTTTCGGCGGAATTCGGGGGCGGGAGCGACTAAGTAGCACAGAGACCGTGACTGAGGTGACAGAGACTGTCACCAGATGCCACAGAGGCTGTGACCGGTTGTCACCCGGACAGCGACCCCGGTCACAGAAACCCGGCATGACAGTTCCTAGAATGGGCCGTTGGTGTATTGACGTAATGCTGTACCGAGCCTATGATGTACCTCGGATGACGATGTATCGGTTAGTTTAGCGGGGGTGACCATGCATACTGCGTTTCTGGTTGTCGCCATCGTCGCCATAGGGTACCTGGTTGGCAGTATCCCCACTGCCAACATCTTCATGCACCTCTTCGCCCGGAAGGACCTGCGCCAGGTCGGGACCGGCAACGTCACTTCGACCGCGGTCATGATCCACGCCGGCAAGCTGCCCGGGATCCTCTCGCTCATCGGCGAGGTGCTGAAGACCGCGGCCTGCCTGGCCATCGCCGGCCTGCTGGTGGGGGAGCTCTGGGGCTACCTGCTGGTGATGGTGGCGGCCACCATTGGCCAGAGATGGAGCGTCTGGCTGGGCTGGACCGGCGGCCAGGCCCAGACCATATTCGCCGTCGGCTTCATGATCCTCTGCCCGGTGTCCATGGCGCTGTCGGGGCTGGTGTTCGGCCTGACCCTTCTGGCCACCAGGCGGTTCTACCTGAGCAACACCATATTCCACCTGGCGGCCCCGCTGTGCATGCTGGTGGCCTGGTTCTACAACCCGGCCTTGTTCGGCCTCGGCTTCCACTCCTGGGGCTACGCCCTGACCTGCGCCCTGCTCTGCGCCATCTTTCTGGCCAAGCACCAGCCGGACACGGATGACATCATCCAGACCGAGGCTTGGGGCGGCCTGAGCCGCTAGGAGGCGGGAGCATGTGGCATATCTACCTGGGCGCGGTGACCCTGGGCCTCTCGCTGCTGCTGATCAACCTGCTGCTGAACCTGAGGGCCCTCCACCGGCTGGGGTCCGAAAAGCACCGGCTGCCCGACGACTACCCGATGATCTCCATCCTGGTCCCGGCCCGGAACGAGGAGCGGGACATCGTCGCCTGCGTGGAGTCCCTGCAGAAGCAGGACTACCCGGCCTACGAAATCCTGGTCCTGGACGACAACTCCTCCGACCGGACCGCCGAGAAGGTGGCCGAGATCGCGGCCAGGGACCCGCGGGTCAAGCTGATCCGCGGCGAGCCGCTGCCGCCGGGGTGGGCCGGCAAGCCGCACGCCTGCCATCAGCTGGCGGCTGCCGCCAAAGGCTCCTGGCTGCTCTTCACCGACGCGGACACCATCCATGCGCCGGACATGCTCACCAGCGCCCTGACCTATGCCCTGGCCCACAAGCTGTCGCTGGTGTCGGGCTTCCCCTTCCAGAAGACCTCGTCCTTCTCCCAGAGAGTGGTCATTCCGGCCATGTGGTCCATCGTGATCACCTGCATGCCGCTGTGGTGGGTGCAGGGGGCGCGCCGCCCCAAGGCGGGACTGGTCATCGGCCAGTTCATCTTCGTCAACGCCGCGGACTATCACGAGGTGGGCGGGCACGAGGCGGTCAAGGGCCGCATCATCGAGGACGTCTGGCTGGGGCTGACCATGGTCCGCCGCGGCAAGCGGCTGGCCACCGTGGATCTCACCGGTGTGGTCACCACCCGGATGTACGAAGGTGTGGGCGACCTGTGGGAGGGCTTCAGCAAGTGGACCTACTCCCTGACGGCCTTCATGTCATGGCTCTTCGGCTTGATAGTAATCGGCGTGGTGGCGCTCTATATCGCCCCCTTTGTCATGATGGCTTCGCACGTCAGCCCGTGGCTCCCGGACTATGAATGGTTCGCCATCGTGGTCGCGCAGGTGGTGCTCGTCCTGGCCATGCGCATCCTGGTCGACCGCCGGTTCAGCTATCCCCGGCGCTACTTCGTGTCATTCCCCGCGGGCGTCTTCTTCCTGCTCGTGTCCGGGCTCTGGGGGAGCGCCAGGGCCCTGACCGGGCGCGGCGTCTCCTGGAAGGACCGCACCTACACGGACTCCATGGTCAGCTAGGCCGGCGCGGCAGGGGAGGGATATGGACAAGGTGATCTACGTCCTCTGGGGCCCCGCTCTCCAACCCCGGAAACAGACCCGGCAGGCCCTGCTGCAGGAAGCCGCCCCCGCGCTGCTGGCGGCCGGAGCGAAGAAGCTCACCATGTACATCGCCGACCAGGACGCGGATTTCAAGTCTGCCGCGCCTTTTCACCCGGGGGAACGCATGTGCGCTGACGTGTCCCTCTGGCTCGACAGCCTGGAACAGCGTGCACCCTGCGAGGCCATCATTACGGCCGCGGGGTTCAGGCTCGCGGGCTTCCTGGTGGATGAGGTCATCTACACGGAGTACGGCGGCAACCGCCACTCTTCTCCCAGGGACTGGCCTGACGGCCAGCGGTCTCCGGGCCTGGTCGCCGTCACCCTCATGGAGCGCCCGAAGAGGCTCAGCCGCGAGGAGTGGATCAAGCGCTGGCACGGGAGGCAGTCGCCGGTCTCCGAGGCGATGCAGCCGCGCTGCCGCTACGTACGGAACGTGGTGGTCAAAGCGGTCACTCCGGAGGCGCCGCCATACGAGGGCATCGTGGAGGAGGCCTGGCCCTCGGTCAGGCATGCCACCAACCCCTTCCTGTTCTACGGCGCCGGCAGGAACCCCCTCAAGCTGGCGTGGAACATGGCCGTCATGCTGAGGAGCGTGACCGCCTTTCTCGATCTCACCCGCATACGGACCACGTACACCAGCGAGTACATCCTGAAGAGCTGACGAACCCCTGCTGCAGGACTCCAACCCGCGTCCTCGCCAAACGGCCAGGTAGGGGTCTCTCAGCATTCCCAGGGACGACTCTCTCCTAACGCATAATGTGCGCGGGGAGATTTCACTCTATGCTGGTGTCAGATGGTTCTTACTGAAAAGGAGGTGCAGTCATGAAGGCCCTGGTAGCTTACATGTCCAAGACCGGCAACACCAGAAAGGTAGCGGAGGCGATATTTGAAGAGATCGATGGCGAGAAGGTGATCAAGCCCATCGATGAGGTCGACAGCATAGAAGGCTACGACATCGCCTTTCTCGGGTTCCCCATTCACATGGATGGTCCGGACAAGAAGGCGGCGAGAATACTGGAGAAGCATTGCACTGGCGGCCGAAACGTGGTCCTCTTCATAACACACGCCTCTCCGGAGGACAGCCCCGACCTGCCGCCGGCACTCGACAAGTTCAGACAGGCCGCCCGTCACGCCAACGTAGTAGACATGTTTGACTGTCAGGGACAGCTGGACAAGAACACCAGGCGGATAATGTCCATACTCCCGGACGCCAGGCTGCGTCAGTGCGCCAGGATGGACAACAGCCAGGGCCAACCCGACAAGACCCGGCTCGACCGGGCCCGCGCCTTTTCCCGGAGCGTCATGGGGAGGCTTCATGAATTCAGGATCGAGCCGCATGCTGAGAGCCGCAGAGGGAACTTGACGATCGAGTACTTCCATGCCTCGAAGTACGGCAACGGGGCCAGGGTCGCGGAGGAGTTCAAGAAGCAGATGGCTGGGAAGGGCGTTGCGGTCAACGTCCACCACGTCCGGGATGCGAAGCCAAAGGAAATGCCGCCGGCCGACCTGTACCTGTTCAGCTCACCGGGGCGCATGGGCAAGCCCATCGGAGACATGCACCGTTTCCTGAAGGAGGCCAGGTTGCCACCGGGAACCAGGTATGCCATCCTGACCACGGAGCTCGCACCCAGGCCGGACAACAATGGACGGCTGCCCAGCGAGGAGGAACTGGGCCGGTGCCAGCGCATGATCCCCATCATGACCCGGATACTGCAGGAAAAGGGCCTGGTCAGCGTCGTCCAGGGCAAGATCCTGGTGACCGGACTTAAGGGGCCCCTGGAAGACGACTGGCAGAAGAAGGTGGAGGCTTTTGCCTCCCGGATCTTAGCCCCTGACGCCTTGGCGGAAGAGGGCCCGGCCAGGTCGCTCGTCCTGGCTGCGGCCTGATTGTCGGACCGGAAGGCCAGGGACCCGGGGAGATTGGAGGAAGGAAGATGAAACTGAAGACCCTCATCGGAAGCGGACACAGAATCATGCTGCTCACATTGCCTTTTCTGGCGGCCGGTTTGGCCCTGAACATCGTGTTCCCGTCCTGGTTCAGCGTCGGTGGTCCGCCGCTGGCCCTGAAGGTGCTTTCCATCGTGCTGCTGGTTCCCGGGGTCGCCATCTGGATGTGGTCGGTAGCCCTGATCCTGACCAGGGTGCCCAGGAATGAGCTGATAACCGATGGCCCCTACTCCCTGGTCAAGCACCCGCTGTACACGGCTGTGGCCCTGCTGGTGCTGCCATGGGCCGGCATCCTGCTCAACTCATGGTTGGGAATCCTGATCGGAGTCATCCTGTATGCCGGGGCCAGGGTATTCGCGCCTGAAGAGGAAAGATGGCTCTCGCGGACGTTCGGCGCCGCCTGGGATGAGTACTGCCGCAAGGTCAGGATTGCCTGGCTATGACATCCTGTGTCTGGTCGATGGGTCCATGTTCAGGGCGGGAGATGACCGATGGTGGGTAGCGGGCAGGCTCAGTAGCTGGCGGGGAAACGAATGAAGGTTGCAGGAGGATCACATGAAAGAGGCGAGTATCGGAGGCACTCTCTGGTTTGGCGGTTGGCTGTTCACCATAGGTTTTGCGCACCTGGTCTGGTGGAAGATCATCCTGGGAATAGTGGTGTGGCCGTTCTTTCTGGCCAACCATATCGTCTAGGAGCCTGTCCGAGTAATCGCGCTGAGGGAGCGTAGACGATATAATAGAGG
>CAYPDY010000088.1:1680-11243 GCA_964409515.1 uncultured Dehalococcoidia bacterium | reverse complement strand
TTCGGGATCATGGGGGCGGCCGTGGCCACCCTCGTCGCCTACGCCCTCCTGCCGGCGGGGGCCTACTTCTTATCGCGGCCCCTGTATCCCGTGGACTACGAGTGGGGCCGGGTGATCAAGCTGGTCCTGGTGACGGCCGTGGTCTTCGCCGCCTGCCTGGCGGTGGGGTCGGGGGTGCGCCAGTACCTGGTCCGGTCCACGGACGATGACGGCGTGCTCCAGGCCGGGGAGACCTGGACCTGGAGCTACTCCTATGCCGCCACCCAGGCCGACATCGATGGCGCCGGGGCCGGCGACGGCGACATCGACAGCGCGGCCACGGTGACCAGCGGCCAGCTGGACGGCCGCAGTGACGCTGAGGAGGTGCTCGTCGCCCGGGACACGGCCTGCTCCATCCGTCTGGCCGTGACCGATGTCGGCGGCAACGGCCCGGACGGCACGGCGGACGACAAATACAAGATTACCTACGAGGCCACGGTGGCCAACGCCGGCAGCGTGCCGCTCACCAGTGTAGTGGTGATGACTGACAACACGACCCCGGCCGACCCGACGGACGACTTCCAGGCGACGTTTGCCGGCGGCGACGCCGATGAGGACGGCCAGCTCGGCGTGGCGGAGACCTGGACCTGGCGCTACAGCTACACCACGGCCAAGGCGGACATAGACGATTACGGCGGCGGCGACGGAGACATCGACAACACCGCCACCGTCAGCTGCGACGAGCTGTCCAGCCGCAGCGACAGCGTGGCGGTGCCCGTGGTGCCCCCGGACGACAGGCCGGCCTGCATCATCTCCCTGTCCGTCACCGATGTCGGCGGCGACGGCCCCGGCGGCCTGGTGGATGCTGCCGGGGACGTCATTACCTACCAGGTGGTGGTGACCAACACCGGTGAAGGGTCACTGACCGGGGTCAGCCTGGCCGATTCGCTGTCGGACGTGGCCGGCGCCGTCCCGGTGGAGTCCGGGGCCGCCGCCAAGTGGACCCGGGTGCTGGTCGGAGGGGCCCTGAAGGTGCTCCTGGTCCTCGCCTTCCCCCTGCTGCTTCTGGTCACCAGGTTCTTCCGGCCGGACGAGATGGGACTGGTCAAGCAGGCCCTGGGTGCGGTCCCCGGCGTGGCGGCGCGGCTGCTGCCGCGGAAGCGGCCCTGAATCAGGCCTCGTCGGAGTCGCCCATCTGCAGGAACCAGCCCTCCGGCTTCTGCATCTCGGCGGCGATCTCGGGCGAAAACCCGCAGGCGGTGACGAGCTTGGTCTTGGAGCGGGGCGCGCCGATGAACCCCTGCCTCCGGTAGGCCGCCGCCAGCGGCGTGCCGTCGAGCCTGGCGCCCCAGACGAGAGCCGCCTTCCCTTCCCGGCAGCCCTGCACGGCCGCCGCGATCAGGCACTCCGCCACCGGCTGCGACTCGGCCAGCACCTCGGCGATCAGCCCGGTTATGGTCCCTTCCGCGTCGGCGCAGCTGAAGACGACATAGCCGGAGACGGCGTCGGCCCGCCCGGCCGTGAGTATGGTGTAGTGGCGGTCCGGCACGGCGACGTACCGCCAGTTGAGGTACTCCTTCTTTCTCGAAACGGCCGCCCGGTACTGTCGGGAAACCCTGGCCCACAGGTGGTCGAAGCGCTCGTCGAAGCGGTCCGCGGGGGCCAGGGCCATGCCCTCCGGCAGACGCGTCCTGGCGGGCCGAAGGACGACCGTGGTCAGCAGGCCGCCCGCGGCCGGGCCCAGGGCCAGCACCAGCTTGTTGCCGGTCTGGGTCTTGAGGGTGGCCCGCCAGTCCAGCGGCCTGAAAGCCTTCGGGAGGGTGGCGGCGTCGAACATGCCCACCTTGCCGGACAACCCCGGGTACGCGTAGGAGTACTTGCTGCGGAAGGCGTACTCCGCCCGGATGCCGCGCTTCTGGCTCTCCTGACGTCTCAGCTCCACCGTCGCCGCGTACGTCCCCTGCCGCCGGTAGTCGGGGTGGGTCATGGCGTCCAGGCCAATGGCGGCCAGCACATCGGCGTCGCCGATCTTCATCATCATGGGGATCTCGGCGGTGTGGGCGACGATCTTGCCGTCGTGGTCAGCGAGGGCGATGACCCCCACCCCGGCGGGGTTGTCCCGGTACATCCACCGCCACCACGCGAGCCATTCCTCGCGCACGTACTTCCGGTCCGGGTAGACGGCCTTCCAGAGCTCCAGGATACCTTCCTCGTCTCCGTCCCGGTAGGGCCTGGCGATCCACTTCCGTGCGGGGGTGCCGCTCATCCTATCTTTTCCTTCGGACGCGCTCGTCCCGTCCTCTTCCCGCGAGCGGCCTCATGCTTTCCTCGGCCGATTGATCACTGAGACCACGTCCGCCTGCAGCCCGGAGACGCTCAGCCGGAAGGTGGTGAAGTCCCACTTGGGGGACACCCTGGCCAGCCCGTAGGGGTCCGCCCCCGCGGCGACCAGCCGGTTGGGCGTGCCGTACACGGCGCAGACGTAGCCGCTTTCAGCCAGGATGGCCTTGATGCCGGCGCTCATGTTGGCTTCCCGGCCGTCCGGGTAGGCAAACGTGTCGGCGGGCTGGTCCGTCTTCTCTTGGATGCGGTTCCTGGAATCGACCAGCTCCCGCCGGGCCTGCTCCAGCGGCAGCCCGATCAGGGTGGGGTGGTGGACCGTGTGGGAGCCGAAGCTGATGCCGTTGCCGGCCATCTCCCTGACGTCGTCCCAGGTGAGTATCATGGCCCGGGCCATGGCGGCGGGCACGTCCGCTCCCAGTATCCTCACCAGCTCTTCGATGGCCTCGTTCTTCTCGTGGTCCGGCATCTGCTTCAGGCGGACATCCATGTTGTTGACCGCCTCCCACCTCCTGGCCGCGGTGCTGAGATCATAGGCCCCCAGGCGGTCGGTTTCAAGCTTCCGGGCGGTGGTAAGGTGGAGGGCATAGCTCACCCGGTCCCACCAGTAAGGGTGGCCTTCGTCGATGTGCGCGGTAGCCAGGAAGATGGTGGCCGGAACGCCGTGCTTCTTCAGTATGGGGTAGGCGTGCAGGTAGTTGTCGCGGTAGCCGTCGTCAAAGGTGATGACGGCGACGTTCCGGGGCATATCCTGGCCCTCCCGGATGGCCCGGCCCAGGCGGGCCAGGGGCATCACCTGGTAGTGCCGCTTCAGGTACAACATCTGCTGCTCGAAGTCCCCGGGCGTGGTCAGCGGCACTTCGGTGGGCAGCTCGGTGTCAGGGCCCACCCGGTGGTAGGCGAGGATGCACGCCGACCATTTGACCAGGCGTCTCCTCAGTGCCCCGTAGGCATCTATGGCGCCGAGCGCGCCGGCCGCCCCGGCCAGGCGCAGTCCCCACCTCTGGCCGGCCCCCAGCGGCATATGGGGCTGCCCGGGTTGGCCTGTTTTCTCGGACTGCCTGGTGGTCACTCTGTCTACCTCCATGTGAGCATGGCCGGCGGGGGGCCGGAAGGTACCTAGGAGCCGGTGTCCTGCCTGTGTCCGGTGATATAGAAGGAGTCGGAGGCCCCGTCCGAGTATATGCGGTTGACTGTCGGGTCCTGCTCAATAAGCTTGAAGTCGGCGTCGTTGAACCTGTCCAGGCTCTGCCAGACGGTCTGGTAGGCCACCTTGTCGTACTTGTTGATGTTGGCGTATATGTCCGGCCAGAAGTACTGCTCCCCCACGGTGGAATAGGACTTGTTGTCCGAGGTGACGGAGGCCACGTAGCCGAAATGATCGTTGAACACCAGCCACGCGACGTCACGCACGTCGGTTCTGTCGGAGGTCACGGTGGCCCCCAGTATGGCCTGGGAGAAGCGGTCGGGCGACCCCAGGATAAACAGCGTGTAGACAGTGGGGTCCTTCTCGTACAGGAGCCACGTCATGCCGTCCATGTCCGACTGGCTCACCTGGTCCCCGGGGCGGATCTGGTAGGGCGCGTTGTGATGGCCGGCGACGTTGAGGAAGGCGGCCGCGACTATGATGAGGGTCACGAAGCTCCAGGCCAGGCGCCTGCGTTTGGCCCGGGTGGCGATCTCCCACAGGACAAAGCCGACCAGTGGAATGGCGAACATCTCCACGTAGACGATGATCCTGGTGGCGGATAGCGACTCCGCTCCGGGGGCCCCGGCGTAGAAGGCAAAGTAGGCCACGGTGGTCAGCACGAACAGCACGCCCATGAAGACCAGCCGGAAACGGTTGTCATCGCCTCCCGACGGCTCTTCGCCGGACGCGCCGCCATCGCCGCCGCGGGACCACCCCTGTGCGTCGCCGCCGCGGGACCACCCCTGTGCGTCGCCGCCGTTGTCCCCGCCGCCGGAGCGCAGCTGCCGGTAGACCAGGAGGATGCCGGCGCAGGCGAGAACGCCCAGAAGGAGGATCTCACCATACAGCTTCAGCAGGATCATGACGATGCCGAACGCGTCCAGGTCCACTTTCGACAGTTTGCCCACGGCGGACGATCCCTGCGCTGATCCGCTGAAGTTGACCAGCTGCCACCAGAGGCCGTCCACGCTGCTCCGGAATGCCTGGCGGGTAAAGACCCACGGCAGGAAGACGAGCAGCTCCAGCGCCAGCGGCCAGATGACCGGCCCCGCGCTTATCCAGGATGGCACCTCCACTTGAGTCCGCCTGAGCAGCCGCGAGTAGATGGGCTTGAAGAACTCGATCGCTATCAGGGAGACTATGATGATGAGCGCCGACAGGGGGTGGATGAACGGGTAAGCGATGATCAGCAGTACCAGCAGGACCTTGAACGGCGGCTCGTCGCGCCTGAAGTAGCAGTAGAAGAACAGCGGTAGCAGGAGCATGGACCAGGTGTTCGGCACCAGGTTGAAGCGGCTGAGCGCGGCTACGGTCCCGGCGGTGAAGAGGGTCGCCATCAGCTGCTGTCCCCTGTTGGGCAGCACCACGGTGGTCAGGAGGAACATCACCAGGACGAAGACGATGAATATGAGGGGCGTGTTGAGGTTGACCACCGTATGAATCGGCCAGTCGAGGACGGCCGAGATCTCAAAGAGCATGGTGTGGGTCACCGGGTAGGGGTTGTACCCCGGCAGGTGGCCCGAGGTGGCGATGTCCTTGACGAAGCCGATGTGGGCCAGCTGGTCGCCTCTCCAGCTGTAGTAGTTCCTGATGACCGGCAGGCACAGGAAGGCCGTGGCCGTCAGCACCACCACCGCAAAGCCGAACAGGCAGGTGCGGGTCTCCCGGTATCTCCCGGTGGCCAGCTGGTGGATGACGATGCCGAGGCCTCCGAGGAGGCTCAGGGCCAGCAGGAACCAGGCGCCGAACGGGGTCGCGCTGTAGATCGACTGCTCGTAGCCGGTGGCGGGCGACCGGTACATGATGAGGAGGGCGACTATGACGAAGATGACGCAGAGCAGGGCCAACATCTTCAGCGTGATATCGGATTTGGCCACACCGGGCAGCTTCCGGCGGTCCACCCATGGTCTCCTCATGCCGTCACCTCCGCGCCTGCGCGCGCGTCACTTCCTCGTACACCTGGACGGTGCGCTCGCCGATCCGGTCGAAGCCGAACTCGGCGGCGGCCCTAGTGCAGGCCTGCCGGGCGCCGTCCGGATCGGGATGGGACAGGACCTCCACGATGGCCGCGGCGTACTGGGCCCGGTCCTTCGGGGCGATCCGTCCAATGGCGCCTTCCGTTATGATCTGGGCCACGTCTCCGACGGGGGCGGTCACCACCGGCACGCCGCAGGCCAGGGCTTCCTTGACCGTCGTGGGACTGCCTTCGTACATCGAGCACAATGTTAGCACATCGGCGCAGCCAAGTATCTCCGGTATGGAGTCCGGCGGCCGGGCCCCCATGAAGAGCACCTTCTCCGGCACCAGGTCGCGGGCCAGCTCCTCCAGCTCCCCCCGGTGCCGGCCATCCCCCACCAGCACCAGCCGGGCCTGCGGCGCCTGCTTCAAGACCAGGCGGAAGCTCTCGATCAGGAAACCGACGTCCTTCTCGATCTCGAGGCGGCCGACGAACATGATCACCTTCTCCGCGTTGCCAAAGCCATACTTGGCCCTCATGGAGGCGCGGTCCATGACGTGGAACCGGGCCAGGTCGATCCCGATGGGCACCACCCGGATCCTGTCCCGCAGCCAGGGGTACTCCTTCTCGTAGAACTCCCTGGTGCCATCGTCCACCGCTACCACGGCGGCGCTGCGCCTGAGGCAGAGTGACTCCACCATCCTGTAAGCCCGGGCTACCGCCGGGGACTGCTTGAGCCTTACCCCGTGCAGTATCCTCCCATGAAGTGTAACGATTCTGGGGCATCGATGGCAAAACAGGACGAAAGGCAGCGCGTATTCCGGACGCTGGACGTGGACGATGGTGCCCCGCGGCAGCGCGGCGAAAGCCCGGCTCAAGGCTATCCTCAGCACGTATCCCTGATTGCCCAGGGTGGTCTTGTTGGAGACCGGCAGGAAGGTGAAATGGCCTTCGGTCACCCGGCCCCTGGCGGCTGACACGCCGATGAAGAAGGTGCGGATGCCCGTCTTGAGGAGGTACTGCAGGAGGTTGCGCGAGTATGTCTCTCCGCCCCCGATTCCCGGGGAATCGGGGTCCATGGCCTCCACGATGGCAATGATCACGGCCGGCTCTTCTCTCCGGCCTCCAGCACGTTGGATACGATCACCCTGGTGGTGTCCTCCCATTCGTTAGACAGGGCCTGCTGCAGCGTCTCCCGGGTCTTCTCCTTGATGTTCTGCTCGATGATCATGTTGACCCGGTCCATGGTAGGATGCCCCGCGTCCGGTTCGAAAAAGATGCCCTTGCGGGTCAGCTCGGTGTTCACTGACATGAACCTGCCCCCGGTGTAGACCACGGGCGTGCCGGCCAGGCAGGACTCCCGGGCCATGGTGTCGCCGGAGGAGATGGTGAGCCGGGCGAAGTGCATGAGGGAGTAGATGTCCTTCACCGGCTCCTGGAGGATGATGCAGTGGGGAGCGAACTGGTCTTTCAGCGACTTGTCCTCCAGTGAGAGGACTACCTTAAGACCCCGTTCCCGCACCCTGGCGCAGACGCCGGCCAGCCCGCCCGTCTCCAGGTGGGCGTAGTTCCCGCTGACCTTGCTCACCTCCCGGACGAAGACGTAGCCGGATGGCTCGAGCCCGTACTCCGCCAGGGCGCCGGCGTCGGGCCGGAAGTAGTTCGGGTGCAGGTAGGCCAGCTCCTTGAACCCCCGGTACCGCATGATGTTCCTGCCGGACGCCGGGACCTGCGCCGGCAGCAGCAGGCGGGTGGCGAAGGGCCTGTAGGGCCAGTACCCGATCCCATACTCGATGTCGTCATCGAAGATGACGCTGGGCTTCCGCAGCAGCCACGTGGCGTGCGACACGACGATGCCGCCGAAGGAGGCCACCACGTCGTACCGGCCGCGGCGCACGTGGTTCGCGAACTGGGGGAACCGCCAGGCGTGCATGAGCAGCTTGCGGACCATGGTCTTCTGGAAGGTGCCCATGGCAGTGAAGGGGAACCCGGGAAGCTCGCTCTGCAGGATGGCGACCAGTTTGCCCCTCGGCTGCAGGGTTATATCGACCTGGCAGCCGTGCTGCGCCGTCCACAGCTTGATGGCGTTCTTGAAGAAGTTGACGTCTACCGGATGATTGAGGTCCACCAGTATCTTCATCGTCGCTCTTCAAACCTCCGGGTGGCTGCCGCCGGCCGTCAGTCCAGCTGCCGGAAGGCCATGGGTCCCAGCGACCGGGCGATGGGGAGCGGCAGCCTCTTCCACACCCCGGTGACGATCTTGAACTTGGACCCCTGCCGGTTCGACCCCATCAGCTTCGGCACGCCGGGGTAGTAGTAGTAGTACAGCTTCTTCTCCTCGGCCTTCCATTTCTTCTTGTACTGGGCCAGCCCGGTGTTGTCCGCCGGGGTCTTGCCGAAATCGAGGTAGCGGAAACCGTCCCGCCCCCCGTCCTCCATCTCCTGCCAGGACACGGCGTCGTTGGGATGGTGCTCCAGGTAGTTGCGGTCCGAGGCCTGGTGGGTGGCGTTGACCACCCCGTTGTAGCGGATGGCCACGCCGGCTGAGACCACCCGGCCTTCATACTCGGCGGAGTAGAGCCGGAAGCAGTCGCCCAGGTCCCGCTGCATCAGCTGGAAGAATTTCAGAGGGTGGGCCGGTGAGCCGAGCCTGGTCTTGGTCCGCAGGTTGACCTCGTAGAAGGCCTTCATGGCCATCTCCGAGCCCTCCGTCTTGACCACGACGCCGTCCTTCCTGGACTTGGAGACCGAGTTCCGCGTCCGGTGATCGAGGGCCTTCCACAGCTTCTGCGGCTCGGAGAGCGGCACGAAATAGGTGAAGAAGTACTGGTTCACCGGGAGGCCCAGCTGCGGCAGCTCCCGCGATACCCTTATCTCCATGTAGCGGCACTTGAGCTCATCGCAGAGGGACTTGGCCCGGTCCACCATGGCCGCCAGCGCCTCGTCCGATTCCGCCGCGGGGCCGCACTCGCTCACAAACGGGGTGGACACCAGGTGGCTCCCGGACAGTACGCTCTTGACCCGGAACAGCGGGAGTACCCCGCAGAGCTTCCCGGCCTCATTGCGGGCGAAGATGTAGTACGGCTGGTGGCCCAGGCTGTCCCTCAGGACCGCCTGCCACCCGGGGAGGTGGGCATAGGTCGCCTCCGGCCGGCCATCAAGAAAGGCCCGCCACTCCTCCACAGGGACAGCGGGGTTCACTTCAACTTTGGTCATCAGCTACCTCCGTGCCGGTCTCATTATACACAGGCAGGCTCCCTTTTATCACGGGCCTTCCCGCCGGGGCCGCCCCGTCCAGCCTGCGTCCCCGCCGGGCCTGCGCCTCAGGGCCAGCGCGCGTTTTACCAGGCGCACCGCCTGGTCCTCCGCGTAGTGCCGGGTCCAGTCCAGAGGGCCGTCCGCCCATCTGCCCGCATGGGTGTTCAAATAGAGGTGGTCACACTGCCGGCTGCGCAGCATTTCTATCAGGTCGTCCGTCGAGTCTACCCTGGGGACGGGGTACGGCGGGTCGGTGCTGCCGGGCCTGGGAGGCAGCCAGTCCTTCACCTTGAACCGCGGGCCCCAGGTGCGGCCGGTGTCCGAGAGGTAGCCGATCCTGGACCGGTCGAACGAGAGATAGGCCTCCCCGGCGAGCCCGAAGCTGCTGAAATCATGATCGCGCCACAGATCGCGGTTGTCCCACTGCGTCAGCGGGTTGCCGTGCATGCTGATGGTCTTGACCTCCACTACCTCCCTGAAGGCGGCCAGCTCGCGGCCGAATATTTCGATGGCCTTTCGGGAGTCGCCCTTTCCCTTGTCCATGGCCTCGTAGTGGTAGCCCACCTCGTGGCCCATGCCCGCCAGGCTGCGCATCACTTCAGGCCGGAAGATGCCGCGCTTATGCCTGAAGTAGTAGGTGGCCTTGATGCCGAAGCCGTTCTCTATCCGGGCGATCTTGGGCTCCTGCCTGGGCGTCGAATCAACATCATGCCTGACCACTGCCAGCCGCGCCGGCAGATCCTCCGCCTCGAGGTAGCCGCGCACGGTCATCGGCGTATACCCCGACTGCATAATCGCCTCGCAGAGCTCCCTGTACCTCTCCATGGTGAAGTCCAGCCT
>CAYPDY010000088.1:0-1580 GCA_964409515.1 uncultured Dehalococcoidia bacterium | reverse complement strand
TCCAGCCTCATCGTCTGCCTTGCCTGCCTTTCCGGTGTATCTTATAACATGAAAGATCGCGCTTTGCCATGGTCTGGCAAAGCGCGATAGTGAAAGCGGCGAAGTGCTGGCTGTCCGCTACCTTACGCGGCGCGAGACCCCGGGCAAGAACTCGGTGGCTTCGGTGATCTCGCGGATGTCGGCCGCGGGCCGGGGCTGGTAGACCGCTGCCGGCCTGGTCAAAGCGGCCCACTTCATCTCCATCCTCCAGGCGAAGTTGTTCAGGAGGAGCCAGCTCACTTTGCGAATGTACTTGCCGTACTTGATCTTGGATTTCTCACCCTGGTACCGGGCCGGTATGGGGATTTCCACCGCGCGGACCCCGGCCACGGTGAACTTGGCCAGCAGGTGGTTGCAGTAGCCGTAGTAGGGATAGAGATCATCCAGCTTGATCCTCTGGAGCGCCTCGGAAGAAGCCGCGGCATAGCCGTTCTGGGGATCGGAGATCTGGTAGTTGCCGGAGGAAACCCGGGTCAGCCACTTGAGGAGCCAGTTTCCGAACCGGCGCAGCCGGGGCATGCCCTTTATGGTCTTCGCGGAGGCCATCCTGTTGCCCTTGGCGTAGCCTGCCTCCCCGTTGGCGACGGGGACCAGCAGCTTGGGGAGCTCCGTCGGGTCCATCTGGTTGTCGCCGGCCATGACGACGGCTATATCCATGCCGTCCTCGAGGCATCTCTCGTATCCGGTAACAATGGCGGCCCCGACACCCCTGTTCTTCTTGTGTTCAACCAGCTGCAGCTTGTGGTTTTCCTGGCACAGGCGGGACACGATCTCCCGGGTTCTGTCGGTGCTGCCGTCGTCGACGATGTAGATCCGGTCCACATAGGCTGGCATGCTCTCGACAACGGACGCCACCAGCTTCTCTTCGTTGTAGGCCGGGACCGCCACGCCGATCTTTTTACCCTGAAACACTCATTTCCTCCTGCCGGATGACCGCGACCGACTCGCCCGGAAAAAAGAAAAACCGACCTTAGAGGGGTCGGTTTCACTACTGGCTCCCCGCCACCCAAGTGACCAGATTACAGATGGCGGTTCAACGCTTCCCGGGGCGGCGATTCTTCTTCCTAGCTGATAGTCGTTCTCCTTGATCCTTCTTCGTCCGTTAACTTAGTCGTTCCGCAGCCGGGCAATCCCTTGCCCCTATCCGTGCTCTTTTCGCGCTTCGAAAAATGAAGACCCGACCCGCATTCGGGTCGGTGTCGCGCGTGGCTATGCCATTTTGCCTCTAGTAGTATAGCATGCAGACGCAATAGCCTCCAGCGTGTTTCCACGCTGGCCGGTGTTACATTGTCGTGACAGTCTCCCGGCGGAGGCAGTCTCGCCGGAAAACGGTGGCGGCGCCGAAGGGGCCTCCGGACGAAGGCGGCGTCCTTGACAGGACTGGTGGGGCGGACCTAGACTAGGTAAACAGTTACCTACAGCCGGTTCCGGCCGGCCGGCACCCCGGGATGATTCCCGCGCAACTACTTGGTCAGGGGGCGAGGAAGTGAAGAAGATAGTGAAGGTCATACCCTGCCTGGACATGAAGGACGGCAGAGTGG
>CAYPDY010000087.1:9841-11295 GCA_964409515.1 uncultured Dehalococcoidia bacterium | reverse complement strand
TGGTGACTGGAGCCAGTGTCACGCCCTCGCCTGTCAGCGAGCTCCGGACCTTCGTCGAAAAGCAGAGCGGCCAGCGGATCTTCGATTGTTACCAGTGCGGCAAATGCAGCGCAGGCTGCCCTGTCGACTACGCCATGGACCTGGGGCCGCGCCAGATCATGCGTCTCATACAGATGGGCCTGAAGAAGGAGGTCATGCAGAGCACGACCGTCTGGCTGTGCGTCGGCTGCGAGACCTGCTCTTCACGCTGCCCGGCCAAGATCGACATCGCCAGGGTCATGGAGTCGCTGAGGATCCTGGCCACTATCGAGGGTACCCCGCCGGCGGTGAAGAAGGTGGACCTGTTCCACAAGGAGTTCCTGAAAGCAGTGGAGCAGTATGGACGGGCCCACGAGCTCAGCCTCAGTGCCAAGTACGTCATGAAGACGCTGGATTTCTCCAACATGGGCATGGCCTACACCATGTTCTCCAAAGGCAAGCTGGTAATCAAGCCGCCCAGCGTCTCGGGGGCTTCGGAAGTCAAGAGGATCTTCGCCGCCTCCAGGAGCGCGGCCGGCACCAGGCCCCCTGCGGCCGGGGCAGAGGACAGGCACTAGCATGAGCACCAACGTATACGCGTACTATCCGGGCTGCACTCTCCACTCCACCGCCAAGGAATACGATGTTTCGGCCCGCGCCGTGTGCAAGCAGATGGGCATCGAGCTGCAGGAGCTTGAGGGATGGACCTGTTGCGGGGCGTCTTCGGCCCATACCACCAACGAGATGCTGGCCACCACCCTGCCCGCTCGTGACCTGCGTTCTGCGGAGGCCACCGGCCTGCCCCTGGCCGTGGCCTGTGCCATGTGTTTCAACCGTCTTAAGCACACCGCCCACGCGCTGGCGGACAAGGAAACCATGGACAGGACCGCCCGGGCGATCGGCGGTTCAATGTCCAACAAGACCGAGGTGGTGCACCTCCTCGAGATAATGTACGACAGAAGAAAGTCGATGACCGTGAGCAGACCGCTGAAGGGTCTCAAGGTCGCCTCGTACTACGGCTGCCTGCTGGTTCGCCCGCGCGAGATCACGCAGTTCGATGATCCCGAGAACCCCCAGATGATGGACAAGCTGATGGTCACGCTTGGCGCGCAGGCGCTGGAATGGGATTTCAAGACCGCCTGCTGCGGCGCCAGTCTCCCGCTCTCCCGGCAGGACATCGTGGTGAAGCTGTCGTCCCGCATACTCATCCAGGCCAAGAGGCTGGGGGCCGACTGCGTGGCGGTCGAAAGCGGGGTCGCGATCGTCGCGACCGTCGCCGGGGGCCTGGTGACCGTCGTGGTCGGGATCGGGTCCGGCGTGGGGGTCGCGATTATCGTGATCGTGGTCGGCGGCATCGTCGGAACGGTGGTGTTCGGCGTCGGGTCCGGGGTTACCGTCGGCGTCGGCGTCGCAGTCCTCGTCACGACGCCGCTGTA
>CAYPDY010000087.1:0-9831 GCA_964409515.1 uncultured Dehalococcoidia bacterium | reverse complement strand
CATACTCTACTTCACGCAGATCGCCGGGCTGGCGATGGGAATAGCGCCCAGGGCATTGGACCTGGACAAGCACTTCACTGACCCCATACCCATGCTGAAGAACAAGGGATTGGCTTAGAGGGGATAGGCTATGGCTAGAGTCGGAGTCTTCATCTGCCACTGTGGCGCCAATATCGGCGGCACGATCAATATCGACAAGGTGCTGGAGGCAGCCAGGAAGTTCCCCATGGTGGCCTTCGTGGATGCCAACAAGTACACCTGCAGCGAACCGGGGCAGCTCTCGGTGCGCGACGCCATCATCAAGAACCGCCTCAACCGTGTCGTCATCGGCAACTGCTCCCCGCGAATGCACGAGAACACCTTCCGCAAGACCGTGGCCCAGGCCGGACTGAACCCGTACCTGCTGGAGATCGCCAACCTGCGCGAGCACTGCAGCTGGGTTCACGGCAACGATAAGGATTCGGCCACCGCCAAGGCCATCGAGCTGGTGCGCATGGCCGTGGCCAAGGTTGGGCGCGACGAAGCGCTCTTCCCGAAGCGCTTCGGCCTGACAAAGCGGGCGCTGGTCATCGGCGGCGGCGTTGCCGGCATTCAGGCAGCCCTGGACATCGCCAACTCCGGTCACGAGGTGGTGCTCGTGGAGCGAGAGCCGACCATCGGCGGCCGCATGGCCCAGCTGGACAAGACCTTCCCCACCCTCGACTGCTCGGCCTGCATCCTCACGCCGAAGATGGTGGACGTCGCCCAGCATCCGAATATCACCCTGCTCTCTTGCGCCGAGGTGCAGGAAGTCAAGGGCTTCGTGGGCAACTTCGAGGTCAAGATCAAGCAGAAGGCCCGCTACGTCGACATCAAGAAGTGCACCGCCTGCGGCGACTGCACCAAGGAATGTCCGGTGGAGGTGCTCAGCGATTTCAACCTGGGGATGGGGAAGCGCAAGGCCGTCTACATCCCGTTCCCGCAGGCCGTACCCAACAAGTTCGTCATTGACAAGCGGGAGACGCCTCCCTGCAAGAGCACCTGCCCGATCCACATGGACGTCCAGGGGTATCTCGCCCTGATCGCCGCCGGCAAGTTCAAGGAAGCCTACGAGCTGATCCGCCGCACCAATCCCCTGCCGGCGGCCTTGGGCCGCGTCTGCTTCCATCCCTGCGAGCAGGCCTGCAAGAGGGGCTACGTCGACCAGCCGCTGTCCATCTGCTCGCTCAAGCGTTTCGCCTCTGACCAGTACGACATCACCACCCTGCCCATCCCTGAGATCACCAGGACCGGCAAGAAGGTGGCCATCATCGGCGCCGGCCCGGCCGGCCTGGTGGCCGCGCACGACCTGGCCCTGGCCGGCCATCAGGTAACCATCTTTGAGGCGCTTCCGGAGCCGGGCGGCATGGTCCGCGTCGGCATCCCGGAATACCGCATGCCGCGGGACGTCCTCCGCAAGGATATCGAGTACATCCAGAAGCTGGGCGTGGAGATAAAGACCAACGCCAGGGTCGGCGAGAAGCCGAAGCTCTCCGAGCTGCAGAAGCTCTTCGACGCCGTGCTCATGGCCAGCGGCGCCCACAACAGCCTGAAGCTGGGCGTGCCCGGCGAGGAATCCCAGGGGGTCTTCCACGGCGTTGACTTCCTCAGGGCAGTCAACCTGGGGCAGAAGGTCCAGATAGGCCAGCGCGTCGCCGTCGTCGGCGGCGGCAACACGGCCATCGACGCCGCCCGGGTGGCCCGCCGGCTGGGAAGCACCGTCACCGTCGTCTATCGTCGCGGCCGGGACGAGATGCCGGCCAATGACGTTGAGATCGAGGCCGCTGAAGCAGAGGGCATCCAGATCATGCTCCTGACCGCGCCCACCAAGGTCATCGCCGAGGGCGGCAAGGTCAAGGCCATGGAATGCGTCAAGATGAAGCTGGGAGCGCCGGACGCCAGCGGCCGACCCCGCCCCGAAACCATACCTGGCTCCGAGTTTGTGCTGGAAGTGGACACCATCATCCCGGCCCTGGGCCAGGCGCCCAACCTGGCCTTCGCCAAGGACCCGGACATCGCCGCCACTGGCCGGGGCACCGTCAAGGTGGACGAGGCCAGCCTGGCCACCAGCGTCGCCGGCATCTTTGCCTGCGGCGACGCGGTCACCGGTCCGCTGATGGTGGTCGATGCCATGGCTTCCGGCCGCAAGGCCGCCGCCTCCATCGATCTGTACCTGAAGGGACAGCCCCTGCCCACCACAGCCGAGCCCAAGGCCAAGGCCACCAAGCCCAGCGATGAAGAGATCGAGGAACTGAAGGAGAAGTATCCCGAAAAGCCTCGCCTGAAGATGGCTGAGATGCCGGCGGATACCCGCCTGAAGAGCTTCTCCGAGGTCGAGATGGGATTCACGCCGGAACAGGCCGTGGAAGAAGCCAAGCGGTGCCTGGCCTGCGGCGTCTGTTCCGAATGCCGCGAGTGCGTCAAGCTGTGCCAGGCCGGCGCCATCAATCATGAAATGAAGGATGAGGTTCTCACCTACCAGATAGGCTCCATCGTGGTGGCCACCGGATACAAGACCTCCGACCCCAAGGCCTACGGCGAATACGGCTACGGACGCCTGCCGGACGTGATAACCGGCCTGCAGATGGAGCGGCTGATGAACGCCTCCGGCCCCACCAGCGGCGAAGTGCTCCGCCCCTCGGACGGAAAGCATCCGCATACGGTAGTGTTCATCTCCTGCGTCGGGTCCCGGGACGAGCTCAAAGGGCACAGCTACTGCAGCAAGTTCTGCTGCATGTACATGGCCAAGCAGTCCATCATGCTCAAAGAACACGACCCGCACGTACAGTGCTACATCTTCTACATCGACATCCGCGCCGGCGGCAAGGACTTCGACGAGTTCTCCCGCCGCGCCCAGCAGGAATACGGCACACTGTGGCTCCGCGGCCGGGTCTCCAAGCTCTACCAGGATGGCGAAAAGGTCATGGTCTGCGGCGAGGACTCTCTTATCGGGAGACCGGTGGAGATCGCCGCCGACATGGTGGTCCTCGCCACGGCGGCGGAGGCCAATGACGGTGCAGCCGAGTTGGCCCAGACGCTTAAGGTGAGCTACGACACCAACCACTTCTTCATCGAGGCCCATCCCAAGCTGCGCCCGGTGGAGACCCAGACGGATGGCATCTTCCTGGCCGGCTCGTGTGTAGGGCCCAGGGACATCCCTGAGTCGGTGGCCCAGGGCAGCGCCGCCGCCGCCAAGGTAGCGGCCCTGTTCAGCCAGGAATTCCTGACCAGCGACCCGATGGTATCGTCGATCGATCCGGCGAAGTGCAGCGGCTGCCTCATGTGTCAGGCAGTGTGTCCCTTCAGCGCCATTGAGTCCCAGAAGCTGCGGGACGGCCGCACCGTGTCGGTGACCAACGAGAGCCTTTGCAAGGGATGCGGCCTCTGCGTGGCCGCCTGCAGGTTCGGGGCCGCGAACCTGCGTGGATTCACCCAGCAGCAATTACTGGCCGAGGTGGTATCGTTATGGCAGTAGACTTTCAACCTAGAATCGTGGGGTTCCTGTGCAACTGGTGCAGCTACGCCGGGGCAGACAGTGCCGGCACCGCCCGCATGAGCTATCCCACGAACATCCGCATCATTCGCGTGCCCTGCTCCGGCAGGGTGGACCCTCTGCTGATAGTCAAGAGTTTCCAGATGGGCGCCGACGGAGTCCTCATTGCCGGCTGTCACCCGGGTGACTGCCACTACACTGAGGGCAACTACTATGCCCGCCGCCGGTTCGCCCTGCTCCGGCCGTTCCTGGACTATCTCGGCATCGAGACCGCCAGGTTCCGGGTGGAGTGGGTTTCAGCCTCCGAAGGGAAGAGGTGGGCCCAGGTGGTCACCTCCTTCACCAACGATGTGGCGAAGCTCGGCCCCCGGAAGGCTGCGGCGGTGGAGGCGACACGATGAGCGAAACCGAACAGATCCGCAGCAAAGCCAAAGAGCTCCTGGACAGCAAGAAGGTGGAATGCGTCATTGGCTATGAGCGGGCCACCGACGGGAAGAACGCCCGCCCCATGTTCGCCTACAATGCCCAGGAGGCCGACCGGTTGATCTTCGACCAGACCTGCCGGCACAACCTGGTGAAGTACCTCCTGAACCGCAAGGACAAGCCGACGGCCATCGTGGTCAAGCCTTGCGACTCCCGCGCCATCAACCTCCTCGTCAACGAGCACCAGATGACCCGGGACAAGCTGGTTATTATCGGCGTGGTCTGTCCCGGAGTCGTCAAGACCGACTGGAACCAGACCGGCGACAAGCTCCGGGACGCCTGCCAGCTCTGCCAGCAGCGGACGCCGGTGGTCTATGACGTTCTGATCGGTGATCCCAAGAAGGCAGAGCCTCCGGCCGACGCCTACCCCGATGTGAACGCCATGGAAGGCAAGACGTGGCAGGAGAGGCAGGCTTTCTGGGAGAAGGAGTTCAGCCGCTGCATCCGCTGCTACGCCTGCCGCCAGACCTGTCCCGGCTGCTACTGCAGCGAATGCTTCGTGGACCGCCTCGATCCGCTCTGGGTGGGCATCAGGATCGCCCCCGCCGAAAACGAGATGTGGAACACCATGCGGGCCTTCCATCTCAGCGGACGCTGCATCGGCTGCAACTCCTGCGAGATGGTGTGCCCGGTCAATATCCCGCTCAGCCTTCTGAACCGCAAGCTGGAGAAAGAAGTGATGAAGCTCTTCAAGTTCCAACCCGGTATGGACCCGGAGACGCCGCAACCCCTTGCCGCCTTCCAGAAGGATGAGAAGCTGGGGGTGGGGGAATGAGCAAGTTCATATCCAAGAAGGACTTGAACTCCTGGCTGGCCAAGGTTTTCGAGAGCCGCCGCCTGGTGGCGCCGGTCAAGGTCGGGGACCTGGTATTGTTCAAGGAGATAGATCGGGTAGAGGACATTGTCTCGGATTATGTCAACACCGACATGTCGCCGAAGGAGTTCTTCTTCCCGCCCACAGAGGTCCTGTTCAGCATGCAGAGGAAGGACGGCGGCGTTGAGCTCGTGCCGGCGAAGGTAGAACGGGAGACCGTAATCTTCGGCATGCGGCCCTGCGATGCCAAGGGCGTCATCGCCCTGGATAAGCCCTTCCTGGAGGAGCCGGCCGATCCCCTGTACCGGGAGCACCGGGACAAGACCGTTTTGGTCGGTATGGCCTGCCTTGCGGCCTGCCCGGAGTGCTTCTGCTCCAGCATGGGCGGCGGCCCGGATGACCCGGCCGGCCTCGACATCATGCTTACCGAGGTTGCGGACGGCTACCTGGTGCAGGTGCTGACCGACAAGGGCAAGGCGGCCCTGCCGGACGCAGCGCTGTCCGAGAGCAGCGCGGCCAAGCCCAAGGCGGCTGAGGTGGCCAAGGTCCCCGCCGAGGGCGTCAACAAGAAGCTGCGCCAGAACTTCGACGACCCGTACTGGGGCCGTCTGGCGGACCGGTGCCTGCACTGCAACATGTGCTCCTACGTCTGCCCGACATGCTACTGCTTCGACATCAGGGACTATCCCAACAAGGGGCAGTCCGACCGGGTGCGCAGCTGGGAGAGCTGCCAGTCCGTGGGATTCACCAAGATCGCCGGCGGGCATGACCCGCGCGCCAACAAGGGCATCCGCATGAGACAGAGGTTCGCCCACAAGCTTCTCTACTTCCCGGAGCAGTTCGGCGTCAGCCACTGCATCGGCTGCGGCAGATGTGTGAAGTCCTGCCCGGTCAACATCGACATCCGCGAAATCATCGGGGATGTCCAGAAACTGGGGGCCAAAGGTGAGTAACAACAAGAATCCGCTCCTGCCGCACCTGGCGACACTACAGAACATCGTCGACCTGACGCCGGATGTCAGGCTCTTCCAGATCGATCTGAACGACGCTGACCTCAAGGCCAAGTTCGACTACAAGCCGGGTCAGTTCGTCTTTGTATCCGCGTTCGGCACCGGCGAGTCACCCTTCGGCATCACATCGGTAGCCCACCGCAAGGGGCCCATAGAGGTAGCGGTGAGGAAGGTGGGCACGGTCACCAGCTCTCTTCACGATTTGGAGCCCGGCGCCGCCGTGGGCGTCAGGGGACCTTTCGGCAACTTCTTTCCCATGGACCAGTACAAGGGCAAGAACATTCACATCATCGGCGGCGGCATCGGGTTCGCCCCGATGCGGCCCGTCATCCTGACCATCCTGGACCACCGCAATGACTACGGCGACCTGTTCATCCTCAACGGGGCCCGAAGTCCTTCGGACCTGGTGTTTGCCAACGAGTTCGACACCTGGGCGGCATCGCCCAAGACCAGGCTGGAGCTGACTGTTGATGCCAAGGATGACAAGTGGACCGGCCGGGTGGCCCTGATCCCGGCGGTGGTCAAGGAGTTGCAGCTGTCACCGGACAACTCCGTGGCCATCCTCTGCGGCCCGCCCATCATGATCAAGTTCACCCTGACCGAGCTGAAGAAGCTGGGGTTCGCCGACGAGCAGATCGTCACTACCCTGGAAGGCAAGATGAAGTGCGGTCTGGGCAAGTGCGCCCGCTGCAACGTGGGCGACAAGTATGTCTGCAAGGACGGGCCGGTTTTCACCTTCAAGCAGATCTCCGGCCTGCTGGAGCAGTTCTAGCGCCGGGCAGACCAGCGCGTCTGCTCGAAACAGCGGCGCGGGGCGCCGCGCCCGACATGGAGAGCCCGGGGCGACCAGACGGTCGCCCTTCTCTTATTGACTGTCAGGCAATCCCTGACAGACACCCCTCCGGATGCCGGTCTATCCTTCCAGGGGTCCGTATTCCCTGACCCGCCCTACCCTTGTCGGCAAACAGAAAGGGGGCCTTGGTATGTCCAGAAGAGACTTCGACGTGATCATCGTGGGCGCCGGGCTGGGCGGCCTGGTATGCGGCGCGCTGCTGGCCAGGTGGGGCCGGAGGGTCCTGGTGATCGACAAGAACAAGGCTCCCGGCGGCAAGCAGATGGGGATTTCCGTCAGGGGCTTCAAGGGCGAGATGTGGCCTACCTTCGGGATACCGATAGAGGTGGGCCCGTTCAAGGACGCCTTCAGCCAGCTGGGCATCGAGCGCGAACTGGATGTGGTCCCCGGTTCCAACACCCTGATGTACCGGCAGCCAAAGGGGAAATGGGTGGCCACGGTGAACCCCGCGGGCAAACAGGAAATGGATGCCACCCTCAGCATGTTTCGCGGTTGGAAGCTGACTCCCCGGGAGACGGAAATCGCCATCAAGGTCCTGGCGGAAATGGCGCTGATGACCCCGGAGCAGCTGGACGCGCTCAATGACGTCAGCGTTCGGCAATGGGTGGCCCAGAAGGGTGAAATCCCCCGCCCCCTCTTCAGCTTCCTGGCGGTCCAGGCCAACCTCATGGCCACCGGCCTGTACGAGCTGGTCGCGCTCTGGGAGCTGGCCAAGATAATGCAGATAATGGGCGGAAGCACGACCGGCTACCCCAGGGGCGGCTACTTCAAGCTGGTCGGGGACATCGCGGACGCGCTGACGGCCGGCGGCGGCGAACTTAAGCTCAGGGCCAGAGTGGAAAGGATAGTGGTCGAGAATGGCAGCGTGGTGGGCGTGGCCACGCGGGACGATGTCTTCAAGGCGCCGATCGTGGTCAGCAACGCCGGCATTCAGCCGACCGTCCTCAAGCTGGTGGGGGAGCAGCACTTCGACCAGGCTTATGTCAACTACGTGAAGGGCATAGTCCCCAGCCTGGGGTTCTGCTGCCAGCGGTACATCTTCCGGGAGCCGGTGATGGAGCACGGCGTCTACATCGGAACCTCCGCCGACAGCTACATCGATGTGAAACGGCATGAAGAGATGCGCGCGGGGAAGATACCGCCGGTGGTGTCCTTCTACGGAGTGAACCCGGCTCACTTCGACCCGGAGATGGTGCCCAGGGGGAAGCAGATGCTGCTGGTCGGCACCTGGTGCCGTCCGGACCCGAAGGCCAGGGAGATCAGGGCCCTCCAGGAAAAGGTGGACGAGCAGTTCATCGAGATGTTCCCCAGGGAAGCCAGGTATATCGAAGCCCGGGAGGGATATGTCGGTCCGGCCCAGGTTTCGGCGCTCACCCGTGACTCGGTCCTGCCGGGACTGGGAGGGGAGGCCGTGGGCCTGGCGGTGAGCGTAGGCTACTGCGGCAAGAGCAAGCCTTCAGTTAGATCACCTGTCCGCGGCCTGTTCTACGTGGGACATGACGCCGGCGGCGCCGGTTACCTGGGTACGCACCAGGCTGTCAGCTCCGGAGTTAGAACCGCGCCCGTGGTGCTGCTGGCCTCCCAGGAGAGGACCATGTTCGGGAGAGGCTAGCGCGCCGCCGCGCCGAGCCATGTCTCGTACTGACTGAAACCATCGGAGAAGGGGGGAAGCGAATGCAAGCCCGACAGATGGATGCCGATGAGCTGCAGGCCAGGCTTGCGGGCTGGCTGCAGCGGAAGATGCCCGGGGCCAGAGGTCTGGTCCTGGAGAACATGGCCCGGTCCGGGGCCGGATTCTCCAATGAGACCATGCTCTTCGACGCGAAGTGGAGGGAAGGCGAGAAGGCGCTCTCCAGGGGGATGGTCCTCCGGACACCTCCCAGGGCCTACCCGGTGTTCCCCGAGGTCGGCCTCATCAAGCAGTTCAAGGTGATGCAGCTGCTGGCCAAGACGGAGGTCCCCGTGCCCACCATGCTCTGGCTGGAAGAGGACCCCGGCCTGCTGGGAGTCCCCTTCTACGTGATGGAGAAGCTCCGGGGGACCGTCGTGCCCGAGTACCCTCCCTACCACACCTTCGGCATCTACTTCAATGCCACGCCGCAGCAGCGGGCCGGGATGTGGTGGGGCGCCCTGGAGAACATGGCCCGGGTGCATATGCTGGACTGGAAGAAGCTGGGCTTCTCCTTCCTGGGTGTACCCGGGGGCGGCACCGATCCGGTGGACCGCCAGATCGAATACCTGGACATGTACCTCAACTGGATGAAGGAGCAGGACTCGCAGCCCATATTCGAGGCCGCGCTCGCGTGGCTCAAGGAGAACCGGTATGCGCCGGAGCGGGTGGCCCTGTGCTGGGGCGATCCCCGGCTGCCCAACACCATGTACAATGAGGAGACTCACGACGTCGTCGCCATACTGGACTGGGAGATGTCGTTCCTGGGTGATCCGGAGGCGGACCTGGCCTGGTTCCTCTTCTGCGACTGGCAGCACAGCGACGGCTACGGCTTTCCGCGCACCGAGGGAAGCCCGACCGCTGAAGAGACCATCAGGCGCTACGAGGAGATCACCGGTTTTGCCACCAAGCACCTCTTCTACCAGGAGGTGGTCGCAGCCCTGTACTTCGGCATCATCATGGCCCAGATTTTCAAGAACTTCAAGAAAATGGGCGTGGCCATACCCGGTGACGCCAGCGAGTTCAACACCGTCGGCCACCAGCGGCTGGCCGCCCTCCTCAACCTGGCCCCGCCGGCGGCCCCGCAGAGGCAGATGACCGACGTCCAACAGATGAAGGTTACCGTCCAGTTCCGCTTGACCGGGCCCGGGGGCAGCGACTGGTACCTGGTGTGTGACCGGGGAAAGGCCACGAAGTTCGACGGCCTGGTCCCGAATCCCGACTGCGGCCTGGTAGTCTCCGCCGAGGACTGGGCCAGGATGCAGAGGGGCGAGCTGGAGAAGTTCAAGGCCTGGACCGACGGCAAGCTGAAGATCGAGGGGGACATGAGCCTGTTCCTGCAGATGGAGGACATCATCTCCAAGTTCACCAAGGGCGGCGGCCAGGCCGCCTGACTACGAAAGGAGAGCGCCATGATCTCCCACTTTGACGACTACCCCATCCACCAGACGCCGGAGCCCGTGGCGCAGCCCGGCACCACCGACTTCAACT
>CAYPDY010000086.1:0-11374 GCA_964409515.1 uncultured Dehalococcoidia bacterium | reverse complement strand
CCCTCTATTATATCGTCTACGCTCCCTCAGCGCGATTACTCGGACAGGCTCCTAGCCCGGATACGGTCGCTGATTCATCGTCCTCCAACTCCTGATCGTGAGATTCGACATGTTACACCGCGGGCGGGGGTGATACCATGGGGCCGGGAGGACAGCTTGGACAAGGACAGACTGCTCTATGCCGCCAACAGGGGCCAGTGGCGCGCCTGGCTGAAGAAGCACTACCGGTCCGAGAAGGAGGTCTGGCTGGTTTTCTACAAGAAGCACTCCGGAAAGGCCAGGATCGCCTACAACGACGCAGTGGAGGAGGCGCTGTGCTTCGGCTGGATCGACAGCACGGTGCGGAGGGTTGACGAGGACAGCTACGCCCAGAGGTTCTCACCGAGGAGGCCGAAGAGCCGCTACTCACAGGCGAACCTGGAGAGGCTGCGGGCCCTCGCCAGCGAAGGGAAGGTAGTCAAAGAGGTGCTGGCCGCCCTGGGGGACCTGGCCGTGGAGGACTTCGTCATTCCACCCGATATCCTCGAGTCCATCAAGGCCAGCGGCGAGGCCTGGAAGAACTTCCAGGGGTTCTCTCCATCGTACCGGCGGATCCGCATCGCCTACATCGACGGGGCCCGTAACAGGCCTGAAGAGTTCCGGAAGCGCCTGGGGCACTTTATCCGGATGACGGAGAAAAACAGGCAGTTCGGGTTCGGCGGCATCGAGAAGTACTACTGACCGGGGCATACAGAAAGCCCCCACCTCTAGTGGGGGCCTCGATGAATCCAGGCTAACGGCGGTGGACGCGAAAGGCTACTTCTTGGAGCGCCTGGCCTTGCGGCGGTCGACTGGCGCGCCATCGCTTCGGCGATCCGATGCGGCGCCATCGCCTCGGCGGTCGGACGGCGCGTCTTCTGAGCACTGGGGCAGCACCGCCTCCCACAGCAGCTTCCAGCCCGTTCCGGTCTTGACCAGCTTCACTTCCTCCCGGGTGGCCTCGCCCCGGACCATCGCATCAACCAGGGCGCTGGCGCAGGAATCGCTGATGGTGACGTTGGTGATTACCTCGACGTCTATGGCGCCGCTGTAGTAGCGGGCCAGCCTCAGCAGGCCGATCAGCCGGCTTCTATCCGCCTCACCGCCCATGGCTACGTGGCCCAGGCAGCGGTCATAGTTCATCCCGTTGAAGTCCTCGAAGAACCCCCGGATGGTCTCCTCGATGGCCAGAGGGTCCTCCCGCCACGGGCTGGTCTCCACCAGCCACGGGGTGGACTGCGCAATCCGGTCTATGCCCAGGAGCACATTCATGGAAACCTCCACCCCGAATTCTAGCTCATGCCTCTTGCCCGTGCCTCTCCCGGGCTGGCTCTTTTGTCACAAAATGACCACATCATCCTCACCATGCTATAATTAAACACGCAAAGGGACTGACCCCGCCTATGAAGAAGCGCGTTTTCTCCGGCGCCCGCCCCACCGGCAGACAGCATATCGGCAACTACCTCGGAGCCATCCAGAACTACGTCAGCCTCCAGGCCGAGTACGACTGCATATACTGCATCGTCGACATCCACGCCCTCACCACCCTGCAGGGCGTCGAAGGCACGAGCGTGCTGCAGCAGAACGTCCGCGAGATGATCCTGGACTGGCTGGCGGCCGGGCTGAACCCCCACAAGAGCATCCTCTTCGTGCAGTCCGAGGTGCCGGAGGTGACCGAGCTCCACACCCTCCTCAGCATGACCACGCCGCTCTCCTGGCTGATGCGGGTGCCCACCTTCAAGGAGAAGGTGAAGATGCAGCCCGACAACGTCAACTACGGCCTGCTGGGCTACCCCGTGCTGATGACCGCGGACATCATCCTGTACAAGGCGGAGTTCGTGCCGGTGGGCGAGGACCAACTGCCGCACCTGGAGCTGGCCCGGGAGATCGTGCGGCGGTTCAACAGCCTCTACGGCGATACCTTCCCGGAGCCGAAGCCGAAGCTGACCCGGGTCCCCATGATCGTGGGGCTGGACGGCGCCCAGAAGATGAGCAAGCAGCTCAACAACCACATCGAGCTGGCGGCCACGGCGGAGGAGACGGCGCAGCGCATCATGACGGCCTACACCGACCCCACCCGCCTGCGCAAGAGCGATCCGGGGCACCCCGATACCTGCAATATCTTCCATCTTCACGAGGCGTTCGATCCGGCCAAGGCGAAGGAGATCCCCGAGGAGTGCCGCAATGCCCGGATCGGCTGCGTGCAGTGCAAGAAGCTCCTGGCCGAGGAGATCAATGCGGCGCTGGCGCCCCTGCGGGAGAAGCGCCGCGAGCTGGAGCGCAAGCCGGACTACGTGAACGACGTCCTGTCCGACGGCGCCCGCCGGGCCCAGACCCTGGCCAGGGAGACCATGCGCGATGTCAAAGAGAGAATGAACCTGATACGGAAGGGCGCCTGATGCTGAGCCTGCCGCTGTCCAGGAGCGGCCGGGAGGCGGTCGCGGTGGCTTCCCAGGCGGCGGAGGAGGCCGGAAGCCTCCTCTTGAAGCATATGTACGGCCAGCTGAAGCTGGGGCAGAAAGAGGGCCGGGCCAACCTGGTGACGGACCTGGATGTGGCCGCCGAGAAGATGGTCATCGGCGTGCTCCAGGACGAGTACCCGGACTTCAACATAGTCTCGGAGGAATCGCCGGCCGTGTCCCGGGACTCCCAGTTCACGTGGGTGATCGACCCCCTGGACGGCACCAACAACTACGTTCACGGCATACCCTTCATCTGCGTGTCCATCGGCCTGGCGCTGGGCCAGGAGGCGGTGATGGGGGTGATCTACGACCCGGTGCGGAAGGAGCTCTTCACCGCCCGGAAGGGGCATGGGGCCTTCCTCAACGGCCTGCCCATCTCCGTGGCCAAAAGGAACACGATAGGGGAGGCCTTCCTGGGAGTGGACCTGGGCTATGACGCGGACAAGGGCCGGGCCATGCTGGACTTCGTCAAGCTGCCCTGGCCGGACATCGGCGGCCTGAGGCTGATCGGGTCGGCGGCGCTGGGCCTGACCTACGTGGCCTGCGGGCGGCTGGACGCCTACATCCACCCCCTCCTCTACCCCTGGGACGTGGCCGCGGCCATCTGCCTGGTGAGGGAGTCGGGCGGGAAGATCACCGACTGGCAGGACCGGCCGGCCACCATCGAGACCAAAGTGGTCGCGGCCGCGAACGAGACGCTCCATGGCCAGTTCCTGAAGCTGATCCAGGGCCAGGAGCCGCTCCGCTTCTGAGGAGCCGCTGCGGTTCTAGGGTACAGCATGCCGGAGCAGGTCGAAGCGCTCACCATCGACATGAGAGAGCTCTGGCCGTTCCCGCTGGGCCGGACCTTCGTCTACGACAACGGCGAGCACATCCGGCACGACTGGTGGGACGACGGCAGCCACTTCACCGTGAGCCACATCTACTACCCGAATGACCCCTCGCGCCACCCGACGGAGGACGTCATGGTGTGGCGGGGCCCGAAGCTCTATTACACCGACACGTACGTCTGGGGCGACGGGGACGACATGACTGAGGGCCATACCCATTCCGTGCTCGATCCGGGGCAGGTCTGGGCCGACCGGCACATGACGGTCGACGCTCCGGCCGAGTGCAGCTACACCAACCACCGCTCGTTCAAGATGGACAACGTGGGGACCGAGCTCCGCGGAGAGAAGTCCATGGACGGCCGCGGCACCGATGACATCTGCTGGCGGCGCCTGGTCGGCGGCATCACCATGAGCTGCCCGTACACGGACCGGACAGCGGGACGCCCGGTAGAGGCCCTGCGGCTGGACGAGACCACCTATGCCGGCCGCAAGCGGAACTTCTGGAAGGAAGAGCACTTCTTCTGGCGCGACCCGTCACACGGCTGGATCTGCATCGCGTCCCACGGGTGCGAGGGCAAGCAGGACCGGCAGGGCCGCCAGAAGGTGATCAACGAGCTGTGGGACACGCGGCTGACCGGGGTTAGTCCTGGGCCTCCCTCTTCTTCTCGGCGAGGCGAAGCTCTCTCCGGCTGATGGCCTCTCGCCTGCGCCGCTTCTCGTCGGCGCTCTCCGTGGTCAGTGGCGGCACCGCTTTCGGCCGCCGGTCTTCATCCATCGCCACCCAGGTAAGATAGGCCGAGGCAATGTGGTGGACCTCACCTGTTCTTATGTCCTCCCTCTCAACCCTGACGCCGATTTCCATTGAAGTCCGGCCAACGTGGTTGACGCTGGCCTTCAGAATGAGGATATCCCCGATGAATGCGGGGTGGTGGAAATCGAGTCTGTCAATAGAGGCAGTAACCGCGTTGCTCTGAGAATGCCGCAGGGCGACCACTCCGGCCGTATCATCGATGAGCTTCATCATCACGCCGCCGTGCACGTTCCCCATTGGGTTGGCGTCCTGCGGGCTGACCACGTGAGCGATGGTGACCATACTCTGGGGGACTGACTTGGATTCCATGATCGCCTCCTCGCCGCTCAAGGCGCCGCTGTCATCCTTGGCCCGCAGCCGCCAGCCTGACGTCCCACTGGCAATGAGGCCGGTCATCTGGACCCTGAAGAGGCGCGCCCTTGATGCGAGTCACTTCGATGGCCGGGTTGAAGGCCCTGGCATAGGCCGTAATGCCGTAGTACTCCGTGCCCTGGGGCCCGCAGACGAATCTCTCCCTTCCCTTCCCCTCTTTGAGCATGTGCAGCAGAGCCGGACATCTGTTGACGGTCCAGATGACGTGATTCCGGTCCAGGATCGTCCAACTGGCGTCATAGACTCCTATGGGCGTTGCCGGGTCAACCTGCGAGTACTTGGCCCAGCTGTAGACGTCGTTCCCCGTGATGTTAAGCACCTTCCTTATCCGCGGGATTATGTGCCTGGGGTACATTTCACCCCACACCCACGCACCCCAGGCGTCAGCCTCTTCGCCTCCGAGCTTCTCGGCCACCCTGGTATGCCAGAACCCGTCCATGGCTACCAGCGCCCGGCCCGCTTCGGTAAGCAGGGCCGCCATGGTCTCTTTGGTGAAGTCCTGGTACTTGAGGTCCGGGATGAAATCCCCGCTATAGTCTCTGAGCTCAGCCATTTAGCCTCCTTCGGAACAGTGTAGCACTTCCGTGCAGCCTGATCGTGTTCCCGGCGCTCCCAGGGTCTGATCTTGGCCTGGGCATCGCTTACCACGCCTTGCACGTTGTTCACTATGTTCGTCGGCCACCTGGCCGCACAGCAGGAAGCCCTCATCCGCGTTCAATCGTATAGTGTCATTCTAGAAGCGGTCCCGCGCGGCCAACAATCCGGCAAACGGGGGATTCACCCTGGCGAAGATGCTGAACGGAGTACGCCCAAATGGCGTGCCCCCGGCGGGAAACACTTAGCCGAGGGGGTAAGGACCACCCCGGGCCCTGGACAGCCTCCTGCCGCACAAGGCCGGGCTGGAGAAGCATCTCAAGGAGCGCCTGGGTACCAGGTACACAGTCCTGCCACTGCCCTCTGGAGGCTTAGTCGCGCGGGCGCGGCGGTCAACACCGAAAGGGAAGTCAGATACTACCCTGGGGCCGGCTTCTCGCTCATATACAGCGAGACCCGGTACATCCCGTCCTCCGTGAACCCCCTGTCCGTATTCATGACCAGTGTGTCCGCTTCCCATTCAGGGCTGCCCACGTAGTAGGAGTACACCCACTGCCCTTCGTCGTGAGGCACGCCGCTGCCGGCGCACATTCTACTTGAGCCGTCCCAGTCCTCGTACCCCCCTGGCGGCCAGTTCAGCCCCTGGTGCTCGTAGACGTTCCTGGCTTCTTCAGGCATCTGCTCCAGCACGCCCGGCCAGAGTTCGTCCAGAAGCTCAGCCATGGTCGTAGGCTTTCCCCAATAGGTAGACAGCGTGGCCAGCTGCTGCTCGGTCAGGTCCGCCTGCCACCAGTGTGCCGGCATCATGAGCGCGTGGCCCTCCGGTATTATCGGGCCGCTGCCGTGCAGTCCGGGGATGATGATGGCGGCAGCGGCCGCCAGCGGTGCTATGAGGCAGACCGCGGCGGCGACGGCCCACAGGCGCTTCGTTGTTCTCTCTTGCCTTTCCCGCGGCGCCGGCCGGCTCGCCGCGGCGGCAGGCGCCTTTGCGGGCCGGCTCACCCAGAAGGCCGCGGACACCAGCGACACGGCAAACAGCGCGGTGAAAATGCTGCCGGCCAGGTGGCACTCGTCCTGGGCGGCCATGGTGACCTCGGGACCCGGGTGGGGCAACCAGATCCACCCGAACAGGCCCAGGCCAGCCAGAAACACCGCTGCCCCGACACACAGCAGGTACAAGAGGATCGTTCCCTTCCAGCTCTGGCGGGTCCTCTGGAAACGGCTGCCGGCGCTGGATACCCCTGTCCTGGAAAGCAAACGCCAGGCCAGAAACAGGGCGGCGCAGGTGACGGCTATCATGAGCAGGAGACTGATGACGAACTGCGGGACCCCGTGGATGCCGGCGGACGCCGCGAGCACCCCGCCTCCATAGGAAATGTAGCGGATGAGGTAGCTGAACCCAAGGTATCCCAATATGCCCGCCGCCATCCACCAGAACCGGTGCCTCCACACCGCCCGGGAGTTGGTCTTGGCGTACTCGGAGGGCAGGTCATCCCTGTTCCCCACGCGGCCCATGGCCACCCAGAACGCCTCCTTTTCGGACAGCCCGCCGTCCAGGAGCTGCCCTATCTCATCGTCCAGGTGGCTTCCCAGCTCCTCCAGGTCCGATTCCTCGAAGGCCCCGCTGCGTCTCAGGTCGCCGAGCCACCTGGCGGTGGCTTTCCCGGCGTAAGTCAATGTCGTCATCGCTCCCCTCCCAGGCGCGGCCCCGGCTTCCGGCGGCCTCCCAGCACAAACAGGATGGTCACCAGGGCCATGGCCAGCACCAGCGAGAAGACAAGGGCGTGCGCCGCCATAGTCTCGCTGTACGCGTTCAAGAGGGCCTCCGTGTGAGGTTCGAAGCCCAATCGCCGCAGCAGGTGATCGGACCATGCCAGCGATGATATCAGGGCCATCACGACAGCCGACCCCGCCAGTATGACGTACAGAACGACGCTGCCTATCCGGCTCCGGCGTATTCTTACGTGGGCATCCGCGATCCCCAGCCGGCTCATGTTGGGCAGGATGTAGACCATGATGAGGAGGGCCCCGCCGGAGAGCAGTACCTGCAGAGACGCGGCGGAGAGAAGGAGCCAGTTGTATTCGGCATCGGTGGACGCTACGAGCGTAGTGCCCGCGAGTGAGAGTAGCCAGACGAGGCCGTTGAAGAGAAGGTAGGCCAGTATGCCCGCCCCTATCCACCGGAACCGGTCTCTCCGCCCCTCCCGGGCGCCCGCCCTGGCGTACTCCTCGGGCAGCGGACACCCTGGCGCGACGCGGCTCCGGCCCACGTAGAAGGCCTCCCTGCCGGAGAGGCCGTGGTCCGTGAGCTGCTTCATCTCGGATTCCAGGCGGACTCTCAGCGCTTCGATGTCAGGTCCCGGCAGGGACCGGCCCTGCCTCAGGTCCTCGAGCCAGTCAGCCGTTGCTGCATCTACGTCAAACACAGCTGTCCCTCCCACGACTTCTGCAGGGTTTCATACACCCGCACCCACTGGGTCCTCTGGACATCGAGCTCCCGCGCCCCAGCCTCCTTGAGCCTGTAGTACTTCCGCCTTCTGCCCTCCTCGGAGACGCGCCAGGTGGACTCAATCAGGCCCCGGTCCTCCAGGCGGTGGAGCACCGGGTAGAGCATCCCCTCAGCCCAGTCCATCTCGCCGCCGGACAGCTCCCGGATGCGCTTGATGATCAGGTAGCCGTAGGTCTCTCCCTGGCCCAGTACGGAGAGAATGAGGGGCGTCGCCGAGGCAGCCACCAGGTCCTTGGAAATCGCCGTATTCCTGTCGTCAGTCGTCATACCTAGCACCTCCTTGTCAATACCTCCAGAGTAATCGGAGACGAATAAGTACGATTTGCACCGTCGATTGCGGGGGAACGGCACCAGGAATAAGTAAGCCATCGGATGTGCTCCGGACGGGGCCCGGGTTATCATCGAGCCAGAGGGCCGCGTTGACGGGGAAGGTTCGCTCGGGAATGGCAAGTATGGTTGTGGAAGACGATAAGGGGTGCGAAATGGTGTGGACATACTGTTCCGCGTGCGGATTACGGACTGAATGGACCGCTTCGTGTTCAGAATGCGGAGCGGCAAATCTGCTGTACAGGCCTTCTCCTTCTCCGCCGGCCGGCAGCGAAACGAAGCAGGCCGAGACGGTCAACGCGAGTACGAAGTGCAATGTTCCGTGGCAGCTATGGGGCTATTCTGCCGCGTTTCTGCTGATGTTCTGTCTTTCGCTGGCGGCCATGCTGGTCCTTCCTCCGCTCTTCTGGTGAGGCAACACGGGGCACAATCGCGCCCGGCCATGCCGCGCATTGTCATTCCTTCAACCGGTGACCCCATGAGATGCTGCTCCAAAGGTCCGCCATTGGCATGGCGCCTCCGCCGGGGGTGCTAATATGGAGTCAGATCTCAAAACATGAAGATGGGGGATGCGATGGGCAGCAGGACCGGTGAAGGCTTTGGGGCGGGAACGACGGCCGAGGAGGTGCTGAAGGACGCAGACCTGACAGGCAAGGTGGTGGTAGTCACCGGCGCCTCCGGCGGCATCGGCAGGGAGACGGCGCGGGTCTTGGCCAAACACGGTGCAGTCGTGGTTCTGGCCGCCAGGGATGTGGAGAAGACGGCGCGGGCAGCCGCTGAGATAGCCGCTGCCACCGGCAACGGCTGCGTTGAAACCCTCGTCCTGGATCTGGCCAGCCAGGCCAGTGTGCGGCGGGCGGCCGCCGAGTTCCTGGACCGGCATGAATCGCTGAACATCCTGATCAACAACGCCGGCGTCATGGCGGCTCCCCATCTCAGAACCGAGGAGGGCATCGAGCTCCAGTTTGGTGTCTGCCATGCCGGCCATTTCCTGTTCACCTGCCTGCTGGCGCCCGCTCTCATAAAGGGCGCGCCTTCCAGGGTGATCAACTACACATCAGGGGGACATGGATTCTCTCCGGTGCACCTGGACGACGTCAACTTCGATCATCGACCGTATGACAAATGGCTGGCCTACGGTCAGGCGAAGACGGCCGCGGCCCTGTTCAGTGTGGAGCTGGACCGGCGGCTGTCTCGACAGGGGGTGCGCTCTTTCTCCGTGCATCCAGGCATGGTCTACGGGACCGACCTGGCGCGCCATCTGACCAGGGACGACCTCAAGGCGCTGGCCGGCACGCTCCCAAAGGCCATTAAGCCCAAGACGGTGGAGCAGGGAGCGGCCACCGGCGTATGGGCGGCTGTCTCGAGCCAGCTGGACGGCAAGGGCGGGTTGTACCTGGAAGACTGCGGGATAGCGGAGCTCAACGACGTTCCCCAGGCGGAGAGCGGGTATCGCGCCTGGGCCGTTGACCCCATGGCCGCCGCCGGCCTGTGGGAGAAATCGGAAGAGCTGGTCGGACAGCGGTTCCTCTGAAAGAAGGCGGCAGCCAGGGAAGACGTCTTTCCGGCCTGGGTCGGACTATGAGTCAGGGCCCCGAAGCGCCATCTGCATATTCGGTGACCTTGGCCGCATCGGCGAACTGCCGCACCGTGCCGTCGTGCTCCACGGTGTAGTAGCATTTGGTGGTCGGCACCCTTATGCACCCACGAGATCCGTCGTACACGTGCCAGACCGCGCTGGGGAAGATGCTCATGTCGTTGGTGGCCTCTCCGGCCTCATAGGTCCGGACCGGGGCCCAGGTGGTGGTGTTGTCGGCGTACTTGGAGAGGTCGGTGATGTTCTCGTAGTACATCAGGGCCTCTATGGCCGCTTCCACCGTGACCATCTCGGCCCCTGGAGTCCATTCGCAGCACTTCGAACGGAAGGGATAGGAATCAACAGCCCACACTACCGCGCGGGCCACGATCGCCACGACCACCAGGGACAGTGCCAGGACCAGGATGACCTTAAGGGCCTTGCTCACGGGTCAGATTCTGGGCAATCCGGCGGGGTGAGTGAAGCCCCAAACGGCCAGACGTGGCGAGCCGAAAGGGATCATTGTATCAGTGGAACTGATCCCGTGCGCCCATTGGCGCGCACCCGGCGTCCTGTCCAGGCAGTGAAGAGCCGGCCGGCGCCCGCGGCTTGACGGTGCGTTGTTGTCCGGCGCCCCGGCGGCGCTGTTGACGCGCTGTGATATCATCACCTTGAACGCACCTGGCCCATACCCTGCCGGGCCGTGCGCTCAGGGGGGATCAGCCTGAGACCATTCACGATCCTGTCTCTATGGGGATCTCTCCACAGGCCAGTGGGCCAGGGACTGTGAACACGACTGATGATCGCGGAGAGAGAAAGGGGGGCACCACCTTGAACACCAAAATGTACCTGGCTGCGGAGAAGGACTTTGCCTATCACAGCGTTGACTTCGAATGGTGGTACGTGGACGGAGTCTTTGACAACGGCTATCACTTCAGCTCCATGGTCTACTTCGGCCTCCCCATGGGGCACAACCCGAACGGCCGGGTAGTGACCATCACGGTCTATCCTCCCGGCGGTGGCATGAAGGTGTCGATCCAGCACATCCGCCTGGAGGACACCTTCGCGTCCACGTCAACGTTTGACGTCAAGAGCGGAGGGTGCTCGCTGCGCGGCCAGCCCCCGAAGTTTGAGGTTCGTCTCTCCGGGGACGATATTGTAGGGGCGGCCATGAAGCTGGACCTGACGTACAAGCAGGTGGTTCCGGGCGTGCGGCAGCCGCCGGACGGGTGTCTCGTCGGGCGCGCGCAGGAGCCGCGTACGAAGGTATACCTGACCCATGTGCTCCGGCCGCGGTTCGATGTCACCGGCAAGATAATGCTGGGGAAGGAGGAGGTCGCGGTCAAGGGCGTCGGCTACATGGACCACCAGTGGGGCATGGGCAAGCTGATGGACATCATGGGCGGCATCAACTGGGGCCGTCACCACCTGCCAAACTGCACCATCGCGTACTGGGACGCCTACCTCGGCCCGGCCATGGGCAACCAGAGGCACAAGCAGCTGTGGGTCTTCCATGGCAAGGAGCTGGTCGAGTACAACCAGCAGGACTTCTACGTGGACGCGGTCGAGGTCAAGCCCATGGACCTGATGAACCCGCTATGCCCCATTCACTCCAAGCGAGTCCTCATGTTCGATGGGGCCAAGATCCAGGGCACCATCACGGAGCACATCAAGGAGCTCATGGTCCCGCCAGGGATCCCCGTCTTCAACTGGTACTACAACGAGATGGTGGCCGAGTGCGAGGCGGACCTGGTGGTTGAAGGTGAGAAGATCAAGGGGGTATCGCCCATCCCAAGCATTGTGGAGATGAACGCCAAGAGGTTCGGGGAAGAGACCTTCCCCGAAGTAGGCAGCGATCTGATCAAGCAACGCTAG
>CAYPDY010000085.1:3338-11375 GCA_964409515.1 uncultured Dehalococcoidia bacterium | reverse complement strand
GAAGAGGACGAGATAAGCGATGAGCGCCACCAGGGTCAGCCAGATGTGCAGCAGCACCTTGCGGAGCGCGGCCCCGACGTCGAGCAGCTGATGGGCCGCGGTGGCGTACAGCAGGACCAGCGCCGTGAACATGTTACCGATGTGGAGGACGGCGTATGCCACGCCCAGCTCGGTGAAGGCCGCCCCGAAGAAGAGGGCCCCGGCCAGGGTGACTACCATGAGGTAGGTGATCTGGTTGCGCTCCGCCGGCTGCGTCGCGGCCCGGCGCTTCCGCCCCAGCAGATAGAAGTCGCGTCCGATGATCAAGGCCAGAGGAACGGCGGGCAGGATCAGCCAGAGCCCGTAGTCGACGGTAATGCCCCCGTCGGAGACACCAGTGGCGCGGGGCACCAGGCCCACGATGGCCAGCACCACCACCACCACCAGCGGCGCCAGCGCCACCGGCACCCTGCCGATCTGGCCGTGGTAGTAGCTGAGAATGTAGTGAAACTGGATGACCATCCAGAAGGCCATGCAGATTATGACCTTCACCAGGACGGGCTGGTTGAGCTGCAGCAGGTCGCTCCGCAGCAGGAAGTCGGACAGGCTCCAGAGCACGGCCGGGACCAGATACAGGATGAAGTATCCCTGCTGCCTCTGCCAGGGACGGTGCAGCAGCGTGGCGGCCAGCAGCGGGATGAAGGCCAGCGTGGCCGCCAGCGGAATGAAGGCGTGACTATTCATTTTGCCACCGTATGCTATCAGTCAAAACGCGCCCCGGCAAAGGGGCCCTCCCGGTTCTACCTTCGGCCCCAGCTTACGATTCTGCCATTACCGTGACATTTTTGATAGACCCAAAGGGATACCAATGCTGAGCCGAGGGGGTCAACCATGGCTGCGCCGGACGCGATTGGAGGCGGTGTCCGTGCCGCTGCCGGCCTTTCAGGCGGCGCTCTGCATGGCCAAAGTGTACTATGCCGCGGCGAGTCAGGCAATCCCTGTGTGGGGACCGTGTGGTGAGCGCGGACGCCTACTCCAGGGCCGGCTGCGAGGAGGTGCAGGCCACCGTTTCCTCCATCGAGTCTTCCCGCGGCTTCTTGAAGGTGTACCCTATGCCGGGCCGGGTGGCGATGAACTTCGGATCCCCCGGATCGTCCCCCAGCCTCTTTCTGAGCCTGGCCACGGCCACCTGCAGGATGTGGGTGTCTCCCCGGTACTCACGACCCCAGACCTCGGTGAGAAGCTGTTCGTGGGTAATCACCCTGCCGGCGTTGCGGGCCAGGAGGCAGAGAATCCGGTACTCGGTCGGCGGGAGCACCACCTCGGTGTCGGCTATCTTCACCTGGTGCTGGGCAAAGTCGATGATGAGCTCCTCCGAGGTGAACACCGGCTGGGGCATCTCCTGCGGGAACTTCGTCCGGTGCAGGACCGCCTTCACCCGGGCCACCAGCTCATTGATGCTGAATGGTTTGACCACGTAGTCATCTGCGCCGGCATCGAGCCCGCGCACCACGTCTTCTACAGCGCCCTTGGCGGTCAGCATGATTATGGGCACCTCGCAGAACTCGCGAATACGCTCACAGGCCTGGAAGCCGTCCATCACGGGCATCATCACATCGAGCAGGACCAGCGAAGGCCGCTCATCGTGGACCACCTGGATCGCCTCTTTGCCATTGGCAGCCGTCAGCACGCGGAAGCCCTCGAGCTGAAGGTTGAGGCTCACCAGCTTGAGGATGCCGGGATCATCATCCACCACCAGTATCAGCGATTTCTGAACTGCCATCATGCTACCTCCGTGCACCTCAGTCCCATGGCGAACAGGCTGTGCTCCTGTTTGAGGCAGGCCGGAACCGGCCCCCTCCGCGTCATGGGCCTAAGTGTAGGACGATCGGTTATCCCCTGTGTCTCAGGCCGCGCTGCCTGTTTCTCAAACAGTCCTCTCCCCAAAGAGAAAACATCACAAAAAGGTCACCGCCGGGAGCGCCGTCCAGGGAGGGGGACCCCAAAAAGCGCGCGGCCGGACCCGGCCGGGTTTAGTCAGGGGTCGAATCGGCGCGCGGGCCAGCTACGGCTTCTTGAAAACGTAGCCTATGCCCGGCCTGGTGATGATGTACTTGGGGTTGCCGGCGTCCTCGCCGATCTTCTTTCTGAGGCGAGCCACGGCTACCTGGAGGATGTGGGTGTCACCGCAGTACTCCTGTCCCCACACCTCGGAGAGAAGGTGGTCCTGGGTGATGGCCTTGCCCACGTTCCGGGCGAGCAGGCAGAGGATCCGGTACTCTGTGGGAGTGAGCAGGACCTCATCGGGTCCGGCGGTAACGCGGTGCTGGGCGAAGTCTATGACCAGGTCGCCCGACACGAATGGAGGCTGCGGCATCTCCTCGGGGAACCTGGCCCGGCGGAGTATGGCCCTGACGCGGGCCAGCAGCTCGTCGCTGCTGAACGGCTTCACCACGTAGTCATCCGCCCCCTTGTTGAGGCCGTTGATAATGTCCTCGCTGCGGCCCTTGGCGGTCAGCATCAGGATGGACACGTCCGAGAACTGGCGCACGCGCTCGCACACCTGAAGACCATCCATCCCCGGCATCATTACGTCCAGGATGACCAGGGTCGGCTGCTCATTCTCGATGACCTGCAGCGCGGTCTTGCCATCGCTGGCAGTAATGACCTGGTAACCCTCGAGCTCGAGATTCAGCGTGACCAGCTTGAGTATCCCGGGGTCATCATCCACAACCAGGATCAACGGCTTTCTTTGCGGCATGGGCATACCTCCCTATTTCGTACTCTGGCTCTCCGTCCTGCTTCCCTCCCGCTGCGACAGCGGCAGCGTGAAGGTGAATACACTTCCCTTCCCCAGTTCGCTCTGTGCCCAGATGCGCCCTTTGTGGGCATCTATTATACCCTTACATATGGCCAGGCCCAAGCCCACCCCCCCGGCCTTGTGTGACGATGTGCCGGAGTCAGCCTGGTAGAAGCGCTCGAATATCTTCTCGATCTCGTTGGCCGCGATGCCTACTCCCTGATCCTTCACCTGCACGGACAGGCCCTGATCGTCCACCAGGCAGACCACCGAGATCTCGGTGCCCTCGGGCGAGTACTTGACGGCGTTGGTCAGCAGGTTGTCGATCACCTGCCTGATGCGCCTGGGGTCCGCCTCCACCAGCGGCAGCGACTTCGGCGCCTTCACCGTGAACCGGTGCCCCTGGGCCTTCTGCTGGATGTCCTCCACCGAGTTGGCAACGAGGCTGTCGATGGACAGCGGCTCCTTGTTCATGCGGAAGCCCCCGGCCTCCAGCTTGGACAACTGCAGCAGGTTTTCGATCAGCTCCGTGAGCCGGTCGCTGGCCAGGTCGATCTCCTTCAGGAAGTCGCGTTTCTCCTGATCGGTCAGCTTCTCATAGTGCCGCAGAATGGTGGTGCTGTAGCCCTTGATGGACGTCAGCGGCGTGCGCAGGTCATGCGAGACATTGGCCAGGAGCTCCGTCTTCAGCCGGTCCGCCTCCCGGAGGGCCCCGACCGTGCTGGCGTCCTTGAAGAGGCGCGCATTCTCAATGGCGATGCCGGCCTCGTTGGCGAAGGCTATGAGCATTCTCATCTTCCCGGAGAAGGCCTTCTTCTTCGTGCTGTGGACGAAGAGGACCCCGATGATGGTGTCCTTGACCTTGATGGGGACGCCGGCGTAGGACTTGATCCCCGCCCCCAGCAGAACCGGATTGGTGCCCTCGCTCTCGTCCACGTCGTCCACCTGGAGCGGCTGCCCGCCGGTGATAATGCCCCTGGTGGCGCCGTGCGGCCGGGCGCTGATGGAGGTGATCGGCAGGTCAACTATCCTGCCGGTGGCGCTGCTCTGCCGCGTCTTCATGGTGAGTGAGTGGATATCGGCATACTTCTCGCTGCCCACCCCCAGCGTGCCGTCCTCGTTGACCATGACGATGCTGGTGTACGATGACTCCAGCGCCGTGCCCACCTGCGAAACGATCTCCCGCAGCACCTGCTGCAGATCGAGCGTCTGGGTGATGGACGTCAGCACCTGGTGCAGGGCAGCCAGCTCCCGGTTGCGCTGCAGCAGCTCCCCCTCGGCCCTCTTGCGCTCCGTGATGTCCTTCACAATGGTGATGAAGCCCGTTGGCTTGCCGGACTTGTCCCTCATGAGCGCGGCCGAGAGCTCGGCATCCGTTGTCTGGCCGTCCTTGGTCAGCAGGGTGTACTCCATGTGACCGCTGTGCCCCTGGTGAAAGGTCTTCCGGAGCGATTCGATCACCCGGGGATGGTCGTCCTCGGCGACCAGCTCCAGGATGCTCTTGCCCAGCAGCTCCTCACGGCGGCCGTAGCGATGGAGGAAGAGCGTGGCGTCATTCAGCTCCGTCATGAGAACCTGCAGATCGGTGACGATGACGCCGTCGGCAATGGACTTGAACATGGCGCGCAGCTTGCCTTCCGACTGGAGCAGCTCGTCTTCGATCCGCTTGCGCTCGGAGATGTCCCGGAAGAACCCTATGTTGCAGTCCCGCCCGTTGACCAGGGCCTTGGTGGCATTGATGTCGACATACACGGTCCGGCCGTCCCTGGTGGTGCAGGGGATGTTGGAAGCCATCTGGGTCCTGCCCCCCGCCTGGGCCTCGATCTCAGCGGCTATGCGGGACCATTCCTCCGCGGGGTGGATGGCGCTGCGGTCCATCCCGGCCAGCTCCTCCAGGGTGTATCCCAGCATCTTGCACATCGCCGGGTTGGCATACACGAACCTGCTGGTGGCGTTGTCGGAAACCAGGATGCCTTCCTCGGTGGACTCAAAGAGGGTCTTGTACCCTTCCTCCGACTCCTTGAGGGCCTGTTCCGCGGTCTTGCGCTCGGTGATGTCCACCAGGCTGCCCAGCACGGCCATCTGGCCCTGATACTGGATAGGGGTCGTGGTCTCCGTGACCCACCTGGTTTCGCCCGCTTCATTAAGTATCCGGTAGTCGGAGGGCAGCATGCGCTCAGCGCCCGCCCCCTTCATCAGGTTCTGCTTGACCCGCTCCCGGTCCTCGGGCACCACCAGCCTCAGGTAGTGCTGGCCCTGCAGGTCCCCGCGGGTGCGGCCGGTGCAGATCTGCATCCGGCGGTTAACGTAGCGGATGATGCCGTCCAGGGCAACGTAGATGCCGGTAGGCGCATCGGCAAAGAGACTGTCGAAGGCGTCCCGCGGCACGGACGGCGGCGAAATCTCGGCGGCGCCGCTCTCCGGCGAGCTGGAGCGGGAGTCTGCGGTCTTTCTATCGCTGCCCATTTGCTGCCATATTAAACCACTTTGCGCCGCTTTTTGATAGACCCCCTGCCGGTTCTTTCCGGCGGGGCGCGCCCGGGGCTGCCGTCCGCCATCCCGGCGGCCTCGGGCCGTCTCTCGGCCATGGCCGCGGCCTCGTGCCTGAGCTCGGTGATCCTGTCCCGCAGAATGGCCGCCTTCTCGAACTCCAGGTCCCTGGCGGCGCTCTTCATCTGGGCCTCGAGCTCCCTGATGAGGGCCGCCATCTCGCTCTTCGACATCGGCGCAGTGCCGGCATAGATGGCGCGGGTCTCGGCCACCTGCTTCACCCGATCGGTGATGTCCCTGATGGCCTTCTTGATGCTCTGCGGCGTGATGTTGTGCTCCCGGTTGTAGGCCTCCTGGATGGAACGGCGCCGCTGCGTCTCGTCCATGGCCGCCTTCATGGACCCGGTAATGGTGTCGGCGTACATGACGGCGTGGCCGTCGACGTGCCGGGCGGCCCGCCCCATGGTCTGAATAAGGGCCCCGGCGGACCTCAGGTAACCTTCCTTGTCCGCATCCAGAATGGCCACCAGGCTGACCTCCGGGAGGTCCAGCCCTTCCCGCAGCAGGTTGATTCCCACCACCACGTCGTGCACGCCCAGGCGAAGGTCACGCAGGATCTCCACCCTCTCCAGCGTGTCCACCTCGGAGTGCAGGTAGTGGGTCTTGACCCCCATCTCTTTGAGGTACTCCGACAGCTCCTCGGCCATCCTCTTGGTGAGCGTGGTCACCAGGCACCGCTCGCCGCGGGCCACCCGGGCCCTGATCTGCTCCAGGAGATCGTCGATCTGCCCCCTGGTGGGCTTGACCTCAACCGTCGGCTCCAGGAGACCGGTGGGGCGGACCAGCTGCTCCACCACCTGGCGGCTCTTTTCGTACTCGTAGGGTCCCGGGGTGGCCGAGACGTACACCGCCTGGTTGATATGGGTGCTGAACTCCTCAAACGTCAGGGGGCGGTTGTCCATGGCCGACGGCAGTCGGAAGCCGTAGTTGACCAGGACGTCCTTCCGGCTGCGGTCGCCGTGGTACATGCCCCGTATCTGCGGTATAGTCATGTGCGATTCATCGACAAACAGCAGGAAGTCGTCCGGGAAGTAATCCAGTAATGTCGCCGGCGGGCTGCCGGCCGGACGCCGCGACAGGTGGCGCGAGTAGTTCTCCACCCCGGTGCAGTACCCCATCTCCTGCAGCATCTCGAGATCGTAGTTGGTGCGGCTCTCCAGCCGGGCCGCCTCCAGCACCTTGCCCTGCCCCCGGAGCTCCTGCAGCCTGCCCTCCAGCTCGACGCGGATATCGGCCATGGCCCGGGTAAGCTTCTCGGCGGAGGTGACGAAATGCTTGGCCGGATAGATGTTGATCTCGGCATACTCCTGCAGCAGCTCTCCGGTGAGGGTATCGACCTCCACAATCCGCTCGATCTCATCGCCGAAGAACTCGATCCGCACGGCTTTCTCTTCGTAGGCCGGCTGTATCTCCAGGACATCGCCGCGGATCCGGAACCGGCCCCGGGTGAAGTCGACGTCGTTGCGCTGGTACTGCATTTCGACGAGGCGGCGGGCGACGCGGTTGCGATTGTGCTTCTCACCCTTCTTCAGCCGCTCCACGAAGCTGTAGTACTCCTCGGGCGAGCCCAGGCCGTAGATGCACGACACGGAGGCCACGATGACCACATCACGCCTTTCGAAGAGGGCCCTGGTGGCGGCATGGCGCAGCTTGTCTATCTCCTCGTTGATGTCCGTTTCCTTCTCGATGTAGGTGTCCGTGCTCGGGAGGTAGGCCTCCGGCTGGTAGTAGTCGTAGTAGCTGACGAAGTACTCCACGGAGTTGTGCGGGAGATACTCCTTGAACTCGGCGCAGAGCTGGGCGGCGAGGGTCTTGTTGTGGCACATGACCAGGGTCGGCTTCCGCACCCGCTCGATGACGTTGGCCATGGTGAACGTCTTGCCGCTGCCCGTCACCCCCAGGAGGGTCTGGTGGCGACAGCCGCCCTCCAGGCCCTTCACCAGCCTGTCGATGGCCTGCGGCTGGTCACCGGTCGGTCTGAGGTCTGATTCGATCCTGAACTCACCCATGGACAAGCTTCATACTAGATCATGGGCAGCCGTTGCACAAGACACCCCTCAGCGGAGCGGCCGCTTGGCAGGGATGCCTGGCCGGCGGGGATAGGCGGCCGGGGTGGCCGCCGTCTTCTCCAGGACCACCAGGACATGACCGTCCAGCCCCTTGATGTTGACCTCCCGGACACCCCGCAGCCGTCCGCCGAGGACGGCTGTGGCGGCCGCGGCCTGGTCCAGCTCCCGCCCGATATCGCCTTTCTTGGGGGCCACGGCCAGCCCGCCAATCCGGCAGAAAGGCAGGGTCAGCTCGACCACCGTGGCCAGCGCGGCCACGGCCCGGCAGACCACCAGGTCGAAGCCCTCCCGGTATTCGCCCAGGTGGGCCAGTTCCTCGGCCCGCCGGGTAACCACCTCCACTCCCGGCAGTCCCAGCTCGTGCACGACGTGCCGCAGAAAAGCGGTCTTCTTGGCCACGGAATCCACGAGGACCAGCCGGGCCCGCGGGCAGGCGATCTTCAGGGGTATGCCCGGCATCCCGGCCCCGGTGCCGATATCCAGCAGGGCGAAGCTGCCCCCGGCCCAGGGGACCTCATCCAGCACCAGGGCGATGGTGAGAGAGTCCACGAAGTGCCTGACCTGCACCTCTTCGCACTCCATGATGCCGGTCAGGTTGACGCGGCGGTTCCACTGGGCCAGGGCTTCATAGTACGCCTC
>CAYPDY010000085.1:0-3238 GCA_964409515.1 uncultured Dehalococcoidia bacterium | reverse complement strand
GCCGAACAGGCGCCCAGCCGAACAGGCGCTCCGCCGAAGAGGCGCTCCGCCGATCAGGCGCCCCGCTGGCCTGCCGGGCCCGCAGCCGGTATGATTGTGGTCAGGGCGCAGCCGCGCGGCTGCGCCCGGGGTGGACGATGAACGTCGAGACAGTGCTGCAACAGGCCCGCAGTCTGGGCTTCGACCTCTCGCTGGAGTTCGACGCCGGCCTGCTGGTCCCCGAGGCCAGGATCCGGGCCTGCTGCGTCGAGAACCGCTGCGGCAGCTACGATGCCCATCACATGTGCCCGCCACGCGTGGGCCCGCTCCCGGAGGTCACCGCGCGGCTGCGGCGCTTCCAGCGCGGTGTCCTGCTGCAGTACTCCCGTCCGGTGGATGTGGCCCATGACCGGGAAGGGGTGATCCGCACCAAGATGGAGTTCCACCGCCTGATACTGCGCCTGGAGCGGCGCCTGCGGCGAAGGCGCCTGACCCGCCTGTGGTCCATGATCGGCGGGAACTGCCAGCTGTGCCCTGCCTGCGCCGCGCTCGAGGACCAGCCCTGCCGCCATCCCGATAAGGCCCGGACCTCGCTAGAGGCGCTCGGCGTCGATGTGGTGGGACTGCAGCAGAAGCTGGGGCTTGACGCGGCGTTTCACGCCGACCGCATAACCTGGACGGGGTGCATCCTCTTGGGCGGGGATTGAGCCGGGGACTCGGCTAGTGGATGACCTTCTCGGCCTCGAGCTGGGCTATCTCCTCATCCGACAGGCGGAGCAGCTCCTTGAACACGTAGCTGTTGTGCTCGCCGAGCAGGGGTGACCGGTAGCGGATCTCGGTGGGGTTGTCCGACATGGCCCAAGCCGAGTTGGCAATGAAATCCGTCCCCGTGGTGGGATGGTCGACCTCGAGGTAGGTCTTCCTGTCCTGCAGGTGCGGATCGAAGAACCGCCCCTCGGTATCCAGGCAGGGCGCCGCCGCCACGCCGTGCTGCTGCAGGATCTCCGTCACCTCGTAGTAGGTGCGCTGGGAGGTCCATTCGGTGATCAGGCGGTCCAATTCCTGGCGGTTGTTCTGCCGCTGGTACTTGTCGGCGAACCTGGCTTCCCTGGCCCAGGCGGGATCGCCGATGGCCCGGCAGAACGCCTTCCACTCCTCTTCCGTCCTCACCGCGATGGAAACCCACTTGTCCTCTTCAGCGCAGCGGTAGTTGCTGTGCGGGCACATGGTGGGGTAGTAGTTCCCCATCGTCCCCAGCACCTTGCCGTTCATCACATACTCCATGACCGCTTCGCCGGCGATGCCCACCACCGCCTCGAGCTGCGCCATCTCGATGAACTGGCCCTTGCCCGTCCTCTTCCGGTAGTAGAGGGCCGCCAGGACCGTGAAGGCCCCGTGCAGGGCGCTGTTAACGTCGGCATAGGCCTGCTGGAGGCCCAGCACCCGCTCCCCGTAGTAGCCGACCAGGCCGTCCACCCCGGCCAGGCCGGTGAGTGACGGACCGTAGGTCTGGGCGTCCCGCAGCGGCCCGGAGTGGCCGGTGGCCGGCAGCGAGATCATGATGATATCGGGCTTGATCTTCGCCAGCTCCGGGTAGTCCAGGCCGTGGTTCTTCATGACCCTGGGCGCAAAGTTCTCGATGACGATGTCGCTCATCTTGATGAGGTCCTTGAGCAGCGGGATGGACTTGGGCTGCTCCATGTCCAGGGTGACGCTCCTCTGGTTGCGGACGCCGCTGTGGAACCAGGGGTCCCGGTCGGGCTCCTTGTCCAGGTTGTCGGGGCTGAGGCGCATGGAGTCGATGCGGCTGCGGGTCTCGATCTTGATGACCTCGGCCCCCATGTCGCCCAGCATGGTAGCCAGGTACGGGCCGGCGAAGACCCACCCGAAGTTGATCACCCGGACGCCCTGAAGCGGGTACTTCTTCTCGGTGCTCAGATTACGCCTCCCGTGCGCAATGCCTCCAGCTCATCCCTGGAGTAGCCCAGGCGCTGGCAATAGATCTCCTCGTTATGCTGGCCCAGCAGCGGGGCCGGGCTGTCCACGGCCCAGGGCGTCTCCGACAGCCTGCCCGGGGCGCCGGGGTACCTGAGCTTGCCTGCCGCCGGGTGGTCAACCTCCACGAAGTAGTTCCTGAAGGCGAGGTGGGCATCGTTGACCACCTCCTCCATGTTCCGCACCGGAGCGAAGGGCACCTTCTTCTCCAGGCACATCTGGTAGATCTCGGCCTTGCTGTGGCTCGTCAGCCAGGGGGCCAGGCGGCCGTCCATCTCGTCGGCGTACTTCAGGCTGATCTCGCGGCGGTCCTGGTAGCGGGGCTCACTGCTGTACCACTCCGGCACCTTCCCATCCCCCAGCACCTCCAGGAACCTCTTCCACTGATATCCCTGGATGGCGATCATGCTCATGAAGCCGTCCTGGCAGGGCAGGATGGTGTAGGGGTAGATCCCCGGCGTGCGGTGGCCCCAGCGGATGCGCTTCATGCCGTGCAGGATGAAGGAGGTCTCCTGGTTGCCCGTATGCAGAGTGGCCCAGACCTGGGCCTCGGAAATGTCCACGTGCTGACCCCGGCCGTTGTTCTCCCGGGCGAATATGGCCCCCATGGCCGCGGTGGCGCCGGCCGTAGCGCTCTGGTAGTGGCCCAGGCACAGCGGCGGCGTCAGGGGCTCACGCCCCATCTCGCCGGCGCAGACGCTCTGGCCGCCCAGCGCGCTGGCGTTGATGGCATATCCCTTGTAGTCCTTGTAGGGGCCCGTCTGGCCGAAGGCCGTTATGGAAACCACGATCAGCGCCGGGTTGACCTTGTGCAGGCTCTCGAAATCAAGCCCCAGCGCCTTCATCCGGGCCGGGGGCTGGTCTTCCACCAGCACGTCGGCGGTGTTCAGTATCTTCTTCAGGATTTCCCGCCCGGTGGCCGTCTCGATGTTCAGCGTGATGCCGAGCTTGTTGGCATTGAGGTAGAGGAACAGGCCGCTCTTCTCCTGATCAGGCACGTGGCCGGGAAAGGGCCCCCGCTCCCGCGCCTCATCCCCGGTGCCGGGCTTCTCGATCTTGAGCACTTCGGCGCCGAAATCGGCCAGCAGCTTGCCGCAGTACGGACCGGCGATGAACTCGGCGAGCTCGACTACTTTCAGACCGGAGAGGGCTTTTTCGCTCATGGTGATGTATAGATTATAGGCCAACGCGAGCACGGGTTCAAGGGCAGCGGCGCAACACGGTCTCCGGGCTCCGGTTGCGGCGCAAGCCGGTCTCCGGGCGC
>CAYPDY010000084.1:0-11485 GCA_964409515.1 uncultured Dehalococcoidia bacterium | reverse complement strand
TCTGGGGGGCCCTGGCGCTGGTGGCTTTGGCCACGCCGATCGGGCTCCTGGCTTCGGGCACAGCCTGGGGCGAGTGGGGACGCGACGAGCTGATGGATCTCGGGCTGGGCTTCGTACCCAGTGGAGTGGACCGGTTCGCGGAATGGTGGCCGGCCCCTCTGCCGGACTACGGCCTGCCGAGGGTTGGCGCCGTCGTCGGCTACGTCCTGTGCGCCTTCGTAGGCATCGCCCTGGTGGCGGCCATCATCTGGGTGCTGGGACGGGTGCTCGTCCACAGGGTCCGGGACCTGCCCGCTGGAACATCGCCATCCCAGCGTGATGCCCCGGGCGCGGGCAGCCACGACTACCTCTCGAAGACCGTCTCCGGCATCACCCGTGTCCTGGAATCGTCCATCACCGCCGAGGACCTTTGCCGTGCCCCTGGGCTGTTGCAGGGACTCGACGCCCGCGTTAAGGTGGCGACCATCCTGCTGTTCATCGTCGTGGTGGGCCTGGTCCACGACCTGGCGATACTGGCCGGCATGTTCGGGCTGGCCCTGGCACTTGGCCTGCTGTCCAGGCTGCCTCCCGGGATTCTCCTCAGGCGCATCCTGATCTTCATTCCCCTCTTCACCGCCGTGATTGCCATACCGGCCCTCTTCATCACCCCCGGAGACCCCCTGGTAACAGCCGGCAGCCGGGTTGTCATCACCCAGCAGGGAGCCCGCACTGCGGGGCTCCTGGTTCTCAGGGTGACGGACTCCCTGTCCTTCGGCATACTCCTGGTCCTTACCACCCGCTGGACAAACGTCCTGGCGGCGCTGCGCTGGTTTCACGTGCCCTCGGTCTTCGTGACAGTGCTCGGCATGACCTACCGGTACATCTTCCTGTTGCTGCACAGCATCAACTCGATGTTCCTGGCGAGGCGCAGCCGGAGCCTGGGCACGTTCCCTGCCAGCGAGAACCGCCGTTGGCTGGGGCAGGCCCTGGGCACAACCATGGCCAAGTCGCATCAGCTGAGCGAGGAGGTTTACCTCGCCATGCTTTCCCGGGGGTACCGCGATGAGGGAGTGGCTCTCGTTGACCTGTCATTCAGGCGGCGTGACTTCCTGTGGGCCTTCCTGGCGGTGTCCGCGGCGGGCCTGCTTCTATGGAGCAATTGGCGATGACAACAGCGGCCCCCGTATTTGAGGCCAGATCCCTGGACTATGACTATCCCGGCCAGATACCGGCCCTGCGGCAGATCAGCCTGACGATCGGCCCGGGAGAGATGGTGGCCCTGCTGGGGGCCAACGGCTCAGGGAAGAGCACGCTGCTCAAGCTCCTGGACGGGCTCATCTTCCCCTCAGGCGGAGAGCTGCTGTTCTTCGGGCAGCCCCTTTCCGAGAAGGTTCTGAGGGACGGCCCATTTGCCCGCGATTTCCGGCGCAGAGTCGGGCTGGTCTTTCAGGATCCGGATGTGCAGCTCTTCTCTTCCACGGTGTGGGACGAGGTCCTCTTCGGACCGCTTCAGCTGGGCCTTTCGAAGGGTGAGGTGTTGTCCAGGGGATCGGAGGCCCTGAAGCTGCTGAACATAGCTCATCTGCGCGAACGGGCCCCGTACCGCCTGTCCGGTGGGGAGAAGAAGAAGGTGGCCCTGGCTTCCGTCCTCTCAATGCAGCCTCAGGTGCTTCTTCTTGATGAGCCCACCACCGGGCTCGACCCCTGGAGTCAGGGCAATCTCATCGATTTCCTGATCGGCTGGTCGGATGGAGGCAAGAGCCTGATCTTCAGCACTCAGGACCTGGACACCGCAGAGGAGCTGGCGACCCGCATCATCGTCCTGGGGACGGACCACGGCGTGACAGCGGATGGCAAGCCGGAGGAGTTCTTCTCGGACCCGGACTTCCTGCTCAGGACCAATCTCGTCCACGAGCACTCACACCGGCACAAGGAGCTGGTTCACCGCCATCGGCACATCCACGACCACAGGCATGAGTGATCCGCACCGGGGTCTTACGCGTGGCCATGTCAGCCACCCCTAGCGGGGTGCCGGCTCCATCTCCAGGCTGATGTCCAGGGCCTTCACCGAGTGAGTCAGGGCACCGACCGATATCAGGTCCACCCCGGTTTCCGCCACTCGCCTTATGTTGTCCAGGGTCACGCCGCCGGAGGCCTCGATCAGCACGCGGCCGCCGATGGTCTCCACGGCCCGGCGCATGTCCTCGACGCTCATGTTGTCCAGCATGACGATGTCGGCTCCCGCCTCGACCGCCTCCCTGGCCTCTTCGACCGAGGTCACTTCCACCTCGATCTTCAGCGTGTGGGGCGCCTTCTTCCGGGCCAGCTCGATGGCGGCCTTCATGTCCAGGCCCGCCGCCCGCAGTGCCGCCAGGTGGTTGTCCTTGATGAGAATGCCATCGCCGAGGTGACCGCGGTGGTTCTGGCCGCCCCCGGCCCTGACGGCGTACTTCTCCAGGAAACGCAGCCCCGGGGTGGTCTTGCGGGTGTCTACCACCCGGGCCTTCGTGCCCCGGACGGCCTCGACGTAGCGGTTGGTCTCCGTGGCGATGCCGCTCAGCCTCTGCAGGAAATTGAGGGCCACCCTCTCGCCCCGCAGGATGCCGGACACTCTTCCCTCGATGGTAGCGATCTCCGTGCCGGGCGCGAAGCCGTCTCCGTCGCCGAGAAGCGCCCGGAACTTGAGGGAGGCGTCCACCATGGCAAAGACCAGGTGCGCCACTTCAATCCCGGCCAGGACCCCGGCCGACTTTGCGATCAATGTGGCCCGGCCTTCGGCATCGGCCGGTATCAGCGCCTCCGTGGTGACGTCGCCCCAGACCCAGTCTTCGGCCAGGGCGCGGTTGACCAGTTCCTCTGCCCTGCGCTGCCAGCCTGTCTCCACGCGTCAGCTCCTCTTGAGCACAACGTGCTTCACCCAGTCGGTTGACGTCTGGGGGTAGTCGGTGCGGTAGTGGGCACCGCGGCTCTCCTGGCGGATCAGGGCCGCCTCGGCCACCAGCCTGCTGGTCAGCACCAGGTTGTTCAGCTCGTACGAGCTGCGGTCGGAAGGCTTCTCCAGGCATTTCTCCCAGGAGGAGATCGTATTGACGGCCCTCTCCAGGGTTTCACCGGACCGGATGATGCCCACGTTCTCCCACATCAGCGCCTGCAGCGCCGTGGAGCTGGCCAGGGGCACTCCGGGGCCGTCCCGAGGGGGCACGCAGCAGTGGCTCAGCTCACCGACGCCCTGCCCGTCTTCGCCGACCTTGTCGATGTCCCTTTCCACTACCCTCTTGGCGAATACCAGCACCTCCAGCAGGGAGTTGCTGGCCAGCCGGTTGGCGCCGTGCAGGCCGGTGCACGCCGTCTCGCCCACGGCGAAGAGGCCCTTGATGCTCGTCTCTCCCCAGGAGCTCGTCTTCACGCCGCCCATCATGTAGTGCGCCGCCGGGGCCACGGGGATCAGGCCCTTGGTGATGTCCAGCCCGTGGTCGAGGCAGAAGCGATAGATATGCGGAAATCTGGTGGTGATGACCCGCGGGGCCAGATGAGTTATGTCAAGAAAGACCCGGTCGCTGCGGGTCTTCTGCATCTCGTAGAGAATGCTGCGGGTCACCACGTCCCGGGGCGCCAGCTCCTTCTCGGGAGAATAGTCAGGCATGAAGCGGTATCCCTCGACGTTGCGCAGCAGGCCGCCTTCGCCCCTCACCGCCTCCGATATCAGGAACGGGTGCACCCCGGGGAGGCGTATGGCGGTGGGATGGAACTGGAAGAACTCCATGTCCATGATCTCGGCCCCGGCCTGGTAGGCCAGGGACACGCCGTCACAGGTGGCTACTTCCGAATTGGTGGTGTACTTGAAGAGGCGCCCGCCACCGCCGGTGGCCAGAACGAGCTGCTTGCAGTGGAACTGCTCCATGGACCCGGTTCGGCTGTCAAGGGCCTCCACTCCGCTGACCACGCCGTCCTCCATCAGGATCTCCGTGGCCAGACACTGCTCCAGGACCTCGATCCGGGACTGACGTATCTGGCGGCCCAGGGTGACCTCGATGTGTTCGCCGGTGGCATCTCCGCCGGCATGCAGTATGCGCGGCATGGCGTGGGCCGCCTCCTTGGCCAGCGCGACCTCGCCGTCGATGGTGTCGAAGGGTACGCCCATCTCGATGAGGTCCGCTATGCGGTCGGCGGCTTCGGTCACCAGGATGCGCACCGTCTCCTTGTTGGACAGGCCGGCACCGGCCACGACGGTGTCCCAGAAGTGCAGGTCCGGGGTATCGCCCTCGCCGATGGCGGCGGCAATGCCGCCCTGGGCGTGCTTGGTGTTGCAGTCGTCGATGCTGCCCTTGGTGAGGATGAGGACGGTGCCGCGCCTCTGGGCCAGCAGGGCCGTGTACAGCCCGGCAATGCCGCTGCCGATGATCACATAGTCGTAGGTGCGCATCGAGGCCGGAAGCTCCTTTCCCGGGGCCAGGTGATGGCTAAGAGCGTATCACAATGCGGGAGCAGTGGCAACCGTCGAAGTGCTGCCTCAAACGGGCTGGACCTCCGGGCATGGACCTCCGGTGTATTGACGGGGACGGTTCCCCGCCCTACCATACGTCTTGCGGTGTGACCATGGACCCCCAGCGTGGTCCATGAAGAAAGGGGGGTGTATGATGAGTTCGCCCATGGTGAGCCGGAGCCGACGGACCACGGCTGCCCTCTCCCTGGTGACCTTCCTCTGTCTGGCGGGCGTGGTGGCGCTCATGGTGTGGGGGACCGCTGCGATCATGCCCGACGGCCGGCAGCCGGCCAGCTCCGGCGTCAAGTCGGCCGTCCCTGCGGCGGTGCCGACAGCAGGGACGGCGGGGGTCGTGGAGGTGGCCGCTCCCGGATCATCGCTGGCGCTTCCCGATGAAGCCGGCCCCTATCGCGTCGGCTGGTACAACACGGAGTTCGAGGTGAAGCCCTATGGCGTGTACCGGGCATCGATCTACTACCCGGCCCGGAGCGATGCCCGGTTCGCGGCTGCCGACGCTTCAGGGGCCCCCTATCCCGGGATCGTGGCCGCCAATGGCTACTATGGGGCGGACTGGAATATCACCTGGCTTCCCCGGCAGCTGGCGTCGCACGGTTACGTGGCGCTCTGCTTCACTCCACCGGCCGGAGGCACTCTCAACACCTGGACGTGGTCGGAGCTGGTTCAATCCTGGGACACCACGCAGTGGGCAGAGGGCTTCAAGGTCGGGATCGACAAGCTGAAGGAGCAGAACGGGCTCGACGGTTCCCTCATACGCGGGCTGCTGGACACGGACACCTTTGGTGCCATTGGCCTGTCGATGGGAGGCGGAGGTGCGCTGGAAGCGGCCGGCACCAGCGCGGAGATAGACGCGGTGGTCGGCCTGGCCCCGGCCTATTCCGATGTTGAAGGGATCGACGGCATCTGCCAGCTCCTGGCGCAGAACGGCTCCTCTTTTGCCGATGACATACCGGACTGGCTCTGCTGGGTGCTGGACGCAGCGGACGTCCTGGGCCGCTTGGATCGGGTCTTTGCCGATGTCCGCACCGCGGCGGCTGACATAGCGGTGCCGGCGCAGGTGCAGGTGGGCAGCGGAGATGCTTTCATACTGCCCGACTGGGTCCATGCCGCCTACGACGATATCCCGGGCATATCCGGCAAGGCCTACGTGGAAATCAACGGCGGGAGTCATGCCGGCTTCATCGATGCCTGGGTGCTTTCGTTCGGCGACTCCCTTGAGCAGGCCCTGGGGGGCGGCATAGAGATGGAAGTCCAGGAGCAGCACCGCGTCTCCCAGAAGTACTTCGTCTCCTGGTTCAACTACTACCTCAAGGGACAGACGGAGTACGGCACCTACCTCTTTGGGGCTGAAGCCCAGGCGGACGTGGCCGGCGGCGTGCTGTCACAGCTGCAGACCAACGTGACCGGGTGAGTTCGCTGGAGCCGAAAAAGAAGGAGGGTCTGTCCGGTGGGCAGACCCTCCTCTGTTGTATCTGAAGAGACCGGCCGTCAGGCTTCGATCTGACGCGCCAGAAGCTCGCGGTGGTAGTCGGCGTCGCCCAGGGCCACCTCGGCGGCCTTGGCCCGCCGCGAGTAGAGCTGCATGTCGTGGTCCAGGGTGAAGCCGATGGCGCCGTGCACCTGGTGCCCCAGCATGGCCACCCGCTGATAGGCGTCGCTGGCCCAGGCCTTGGCCATAGCCGCGTCGGTGTCGCAGGGCTCGCCGTCAGCGATCTTGCAGGCGGCCTGGTAGGCCAGCAGCCGGGCGGTATCCACGTTGAGGGCCATGTTGGCACAATGGTGCTGGATGGCCTGGAAGCTGGCGATGGGCTTGTCGAACTGCACCCTCTCCTTGGCATAGGCCACGGACATCTCCAGGACCTGCTGAGCGCCGCCCACCATCTCCAGGCTCTTGGCCACGGCGGCCCGCTGCACCAGCCTGGCGACCTCGGCCCAGCCGTGATCGGGCTGGCCCAGGACGTATCCCCTGGCCCCGTCGAAAACCACTTCGCACTGCTTGTCTTTGGCCAGCGTCGGCATGACGGTGCAGGTCACGCCCGGCTTCTCGTTCTTGACCAGCAGCAGGGTAATGCCTTCCTCGGGCTGGTGCGCCTTCTTCGTCCGGGCCACGCAGAGCAGCCAGTCGGCCACGTTGGCGAACTCCACGAAGAGCTTCGTGCCCTTGAGGGTATAGTGGTCACCCTGGTGGTGCGCCTCCAGCGCGATGCTGGCCGCATCATATCCTCCGCTGCTCTCGTCGAAGGCGAAGGCCACGATCCTCTCGCCGTTGGCGATGGCCGTGAGGAAGTCCTGCTTCTGGGCATCGTCGCCCGCGTCAGCGATGGCCAGGCCGGACAGTATTACGGTGCTGAAGAACGGGCTGGGCAGGCAGGCCCGCCCCATCTCCTCCAGGAGGACGCACAGATCCAGGAAGCTTGAGCCCATGCCGCCGTACTGCTCCGCGAACGGCAGCCCCAGCCAGCCGAGCTCGGCCATCTTGCTCCAGAGCTCCGGCGAATACCCCTTCTCATCCTCCTCCATGTCCCTGACCATTTTCTTAGGGCACTCGGTGGTGAGGAAATCCCGCGCCATCTTGCGGAGCATCTCTTGCTGTTCATTGAGTCCCAGGTCCATGCGTGTCACCTCCTACAGGTTCCCTGACTAGGAATAGTCTAACCAGTGCCCTCTTTGAGTGTCAAGAAGCGTGCGGCGGGCCCGCGTTGGGACGGGCCTCAAGGGCCTTTGACACCCAAACGGCCCGTAAGGTAAAGTTTACCTATCACATCAATGAAAGGAGGGCCACCTGCTATAGGGAGCGCCGGGGCAGTCCATGCTCCGGGGCAGAAGGAGGGATACAGCATATGACGATGTGGGAACGAGATAGGATGAACTCCCCCAGGCCGGCATCGCCGTTGTACTGGAGGCTCAACCCGACCGTCTATCACCTGTTGGGTTCGAAGTGCTCGGACTGCGGCCACATCACCTACCCGCAGACCAAGGTGTGTCACAAGTGCAGCAGCTTCAATCAGAAGGACTTCCAGCTGGCCAAGACGGGCACCGTGCACACCTTCTGCATCAACTGGACTCCGCCGCCCGGCCTGGAGGCGCCGTGCGTCAACTGCATTATCGACCTGGACGGCGGCGGCCGGTACGTGGGTCTGCTTACCGAGGTCTCCAACCCGGAAGAGGTGAAGATCGGCAGCAAGGTGGAGATGGTCTTCCGCAAGGTGATCAACGACAGCGGGCTGGATTTCTACGGCTACAAGTTCAGACTGGCAGAGGAGGCCTAGCATGAGCATCAGAGGCAAGGTAGCCATCATTGGCGTGGGCATGATCCCTTTTGGGGAGCTCTTCCACAAAGGCCTCGAGGACATGATCCAGGAAGCATTCATGACCTGCGTGAAGAGCGTGGACAAAGGGTTTGACCCGAAGGACATCAAGGCGGCATGGTTCGGCCAGTGGAGCGGCGGTGGCATGATCGGGCAGGGCTCCCGCGAGGGGACCACCCTGGGCACCGTCCTGGGACTGCGCGGCATACCCATCAGCAGGCTGGAGAACGGCTGCCCCACCGGCAACGACATATTCCGCAACGCCGTGCTGGGCGTGGCCTCCGGGGCCTATGATGTGGCCCTGGCCCTGGGCGCGGAGAAGATGAGGGACAAGCCTGGAGTCGAGTCCCTGATAGCCGCCGGAGGAGCCGCCGGAGGCGGTATCCTGGGCCTGCATCCCTCCTGGATGCTGGGCATGGGCGGCCCCGTGCTTCAGGCCCTCTATGCCACCAGGCAGATGCACCAGCTGGGCTACACCATGGAGGACTTCGCCAGGGTAGCCGTGAAGAACCACCACAACGGAGTGGCCTGCCCCTACGCCGAGTACCGCTTCGAGGTCACGGTTGAGAGGGTGCTGAACAGCCCGGTGGTCTGCTGGCCCCTGCACCTGCTGGACTGCTGCCCGCAGACCGACGGCGCTGCCGCCGCCATAGTCTGCCGTGCTGACCTGGCCAAGAAGTACACCGACAAGCCGGTATACGTGCTGGGTACCGCCACTGGCATCGACTGCAAGGACATGTGGGACAAGGACAACTTCGTCGAGATGCCGGCCACCATATACGCGGCCAGGGACGCCATGGCCATGGCCGGGATAAAGCCGGCGGACATCGACTTCGCTGAGGTTCACGACTGCTTCACCAACACCGAGCTGATGAACATCGAGGACATCGGCTTCTGCAAAAAAGGCGAGGCCGCCAAGCTCCTCAAGGAAGGCTACTGGGCCCGTGAGGGCGACGGCAAGCCCATCAATGCCAGCGGAGGGCTGAAGTCGCACGGGCACCCGATCGCGGCTACGGGCATCGGGCAGATCTCCGAGAACTTCTGGCAGCTGCGGCAGGAGGTCGAGCCTGTCAGGCAGATCAAGTTGAAGAAGGGCATCGGCCTGAGCCACAACGTCGGCGGTAACGGGTTCGGCGCTTCCTCCATCAACATCATCGGTCGTGAGCCGTAAGGAGGGAATGATGAGCGGAATCATTGGATACGGAGTATACGTTCCCAAGACCAGAATCAAGCAGCAGGACATCGGTATCCCCTGGGGCGGCTTTGGCATGGGTGAGAAGGCTGTCTGCGGCTGGGACGAGGACATAGTGAGCATGGCCGCCGAGGCCGTGGAGAACGCCGTGAAGAACGCCGGCGTCAAGGCCGCGGACATCGGTGCTCTGTACATGGGCACGGCCTCCTCTCACATGGTGGAGATGCACCTGTCCCCCATACTGGCCGAGCTCCAGGGCCTGTCAAACCAGGCTGCCGTGATGGACTTCACCGGCAGCGTCAACGCCGTAGGCAACGCTCTGTCGCAGTGCCTGATGGCCATTGAAGCCAAGAGGATCAAGTATGGCATCGTGGTGGGCACGGAGAACAGGATGGTGGGGCCGGGATCGGATGCCGAGGTCAGCTTCGGCGCCGCGGCCGTGGCCATGGTTGTCGGGGCCGAGGGCACCATAGCCGACATCGAAGGGGTGGAAACATACCGCACCCTGTTCCTGGACCGGTGGAGAAACGTCAAGGACCCCTGGGTCAGCAACCTCTTCGACCAGCGCTTCTGGCGGGACGACGGGTACGCGAAGCACATCGGAGAAGCCGCCAAGGCGCTCATGGCCAAGGTCAAGAAGGGTCCGGCGGACTACAAGATGGCCCTTCTGCCCCAGGCGGACGGCAGGACGCCGGCCGCGGCCGGCAAGACCCTGGGCATCAAGAACGTGTTCCCCGATCTCACCATGGCCATCGGCGACGTCGGCGGAGTCTCTCCTTTCCTGTGCCTGACCGGCGCTCTGGATTCGGCCAAGGCGGGCGAGAGGTTCCTGGTGGCTTCCTATGGCTCGGGCATGGCCACCGCCTTCAGCATCGTGGCCAAGGAGGGCATCGAGAAGCACAAGGGCAAGACCAAGAACCTGGAGAAGTACATCGGCCGGAAGGCCTACGTGGACTACCCGGCCTACCTGAGGCTGACGGGCAACCTGCGGCGCGTGCCGTACTAGAGCCAGGCAGTCTCACTGGCAGCGTTTGCGCGAACCGGGCCGATGCATCGGCCCGGTTCGCTCGTTCTGCGCTTCCTTTACCGGAACGATCGGTTTCTGATAAACTAAACGTCAATAATGGTTCCCAAATACAGTCCCTCGGAAATCGAGCCCAGGTGGCAGGAGAAGTGGGCCGCTGACCGCATCTACGAGGTAGCCGAAGACCAGGGCCGTCCCAAGTGGTACGCGCTGACCATGTTTCCCTATACCTCGGGGGACCTCCACATCGGCCACTGGTACGCTATGGCTCCCTCTGATGCTCACGCCCGCTTCAAGCGGATGCAGGGCTACAACGTTCTCCACCCGATGGGCTTCGATGCCTTCGGGCTGCCGGCGGAAAACGCCGCCATCAAGAGGAAGATCCATCCTCTCAGCTGGACCATGCAGAACGTGGAGAACATGAGGCGCCAGTTGAAGACCATGGGATCGTGCTACGACTGGAGCCGGGAGATCATCACCTGCGCCCCGGAATACTACCGGTGGACCCAGTGGTTCTTCCTCAAGCTCTACCAGGGGGATCTGGCCTACCGCGCCAAGGCGCCGGTGAACTGGTGCCCCAGCTGCCAGACCGTGCTGGCCAACGAGCAGGTGGTCGAAGGCGGCAAGTGCGAGCGCTGCGGCACGGCGGTGAGCCGGGAGGACCTCGAGCAGTGGTTCTTCCGCATTACCCGCTACGCCGACGAGCTGATGGACCACACCGGCTTGCAGTGGCCGGAGCGGATCAAGGCCATGCAGCGCAACTGGGTGGGGCGGAGCGAAGGAGCCGAGCTCTCCTTCGGCCTGGACCACCCGGGAGTCGCCGAGAAGGAGATCCGCATCTTCACCACGCGGCCGGATACCGTCTACGGCGTCACCTTCATGGTGCTGGCCCCGGAGCATCCGCTGGTGAACAAGCTGACCACGGCTGACCGCAGGGCCCAGGTGCAGGAGTATATCGCCGAGTCCCGGCGCCAGACGGACATCGAGCGGCTGTCCACGGACAAGGAGAAGACCGGCGTCTTCATCGGGGCCTGCGCCACCAACAGGCTGAACGGCGAGAAGGTACCCATATGGATAGCCGACTACGTGCTTCTCAGCTACGGCACCGGCGCCGTCATGGCGGTACCGGCGCACGATACACGGGACTTCGCCTTTGCCAGGAAGTACGGCATTCCCATCCGTACCGTGATCGCCCCGCCGGGCTACTCGGGCGAAGAGCTGGCGGAGGCCTATGTCGAGCCGGGCACGATGGTCAATTCGGGGCAGTTCAACGGCATACCCAGTGAGAAAGCCGCCAACGCCATCACCGATTTCGCCCAGAGCGAGGGGTGCGGCAAGCACACGGTGAGCTACCACCTCCGGGACTGGCTGATCTCCCGCCAGCGCTACTGGGGCGCGCCGATCCCCATTATCTACTGTGACCGCTGCGGCATCGTGCCCGTGCCGGAGAAGGACCTGCCGGTGCTCCTGCCGCCGGACGC
>CAYPDY010000083.1:0-11550 GCA_964409515.1 uncultured Dehalococcoidia bacterium | reverse complement strand
GAGTACGCCCTGATGTTCCTCCTCTTCTATGTCTGCTACATCATCTTCGCCCTGTCCGTCAGGGGGTCAGGGCCCCGCACCATATGGGCCCTCCTCGGAAGCTGCAGGGCAGGGGTAATCATCTGCCTCGTGACCCTCCTGGTACCGCTCTCGTTCTATGTGGTGGTACTGACCCAGTACGGCCATTTCAGCGGCCTCACGGCCCACGAGCTCGAACGCGGCCTGAGTTTCTGGACCTTCACGCATTTCGGTGACCCCTTCCTGGTCCGGCTATCAGGAGGGCTGGAAGGCTATTTTGACACACCGCAGACCGACTACTACTCCGGGGCCCTGTCTTTTGTCATCCTGCTGGCCGCCATGGCGTCAGCGATCAAGGAAGAGGGCAAGTTGCGTGCCCGGTTGCTCTTCTTCATCCTGGCCGGCCTGACGTCTCTGGTGCTGTGCATGGGCCTCTTCGGGCCGTTGTTCCCGGCGCTGCGCCGCGTGGTTCCCCTCCTGTCAGGGATGCGGGCCCCGGTGAGGTTCTACTACATCTTCGCCCTCTGTCTTCCCATCCTCTTTGTTCTTTCGTGTGCTTCCCTGCGTGGACTGCCGGCCCGGGTGCCCCGCCTCACAGTGACCGCCAAACGCCTCCTGGCAATCGCCGTTCCGGCGCTGGCGGTCACTGTCCTCATCATGGATTTCAGCCCCTATCTCGCGCTCTATCACCACCGCGTCCTGGACAAGGAGTCCTACAACAGGCTCTGCAGTTTCATCGAGGAGCGGACTGTGGAGGACCGCGCCGGTGTCTCCGGAGCCGCCCGCATCCTGGTGGTCCCGGCACTGGGGGTGCAGCCGGACCGCATCGCCCGACTCTATCAAGAGAGCAATGGCCAGTTCATAATCGAGACGGCGGAATCATGGGTGCCGTGGAACCAGTATGAGGCTGCCGTCGACTACAATCACACTGTATATTACGGGATCCTGGCAGACAGGGTCTCCTTGGCATTCTATGCCCGCCTGCTCTCTTATGACTACATCATCCTGTACAGGGAGAAGATACCGCCCCAGTCGCTGGAAGAGGGGTATCTCGCCACCATGGACCAGATCGAGGAGAACCTCAATTCACTGTGCGGCGACGGCTTCGACACCCTCACCGACAGAGGGTCCCTCGAAACAAAGTACTACGGCATTCGGCTCTACCGGATCAACGCGCCATCGCCAAACAGAACCGGTTTCCACGCCTTGAGCGACACCCTGCTGCTGGCCGATGACAACCCGTATGCCTCCCGGCTGCTGTTCAGCCTCTACAAGACCATGTTCAGGATCGGCGGGCAGCTCACCGTGGTGCAGTTCCTGGACAGGATCGCGGCCGTCTACGGTGAGAACCGCCCTCTGAACGACGAGTCCGGCAGCCTGGGACAGGTGCCGGGCCTGTTCAGGCATGAAGATGAGCTCCTGCTTCTCCAGAATGATCCTGCCGCCGTCTACCTGGTGGAAGCCGAGGACTGCGAGGCCAGCGGATGGGGGCGGGTTGACCGGCAAGGCGGCTGGGGGCTGGCAGACTCGGGCCTGCACCTGGCGGCAGGACTCGAGGACGCAGCGGACAATTTTGTGCGCGACAGCTTCACGGTGGCCAGCGCCGGCGAGTGGACGCTCAGCGTCTCCTACCTCGGCTGGTTCGACACCGGCCTCATCGACATCTACCTGGATGACGAGCTCGCCGGCACCATAGACACATACAGCCAGTACATGGACATGAGCACCTATGCCTTCCCTCTGTACCTGGACGAAGGACGGCACGAACTGATACTCTCCGGCAGGAGCGCCGAACGGGGCACCGTCGACGGCTCGCAGGGCAAATGGGTCGAGGTAGACAAGATGGTGCTGATCAACGACCGCGAGCTGCCCCGGCTGGTGGCGCAATCCAGGGAGCTGTGGACCCGGTTCGCCGCCACCTTCCTCGGCAGCGCCGTTCAGAGCCAGGTGATAGAGGCGGAGGATTGCGACACCGGCGGATGGGTGACAGTCGACCGGGAAGGCTGCTGCGGCGTGCCCACTTCCGGTCTTGACATGGCAGTCCCTGACGTCACCCAGACTCCGGACAACTACCTGTGCACGAGCTTCCTGGTGGGGACGGAAGGCGAATGGACGCTGGACATCTCCTACATGGGTCACGTGGACACGGGCAACCTGGAGGTCTACGTGGACGATACGCTGGTGACCACATTCGACACCTTCACGGCCGGGATGCCCCGCGGCACCTGGTCCGTCAACCTGTGGCTGAGTACGGGACTCCACCGGTTGAAGCTGGTGGGCCGGCCCAGCAACTGGAACATAACCGTGGGGTCCATGGGCAACTGGGTGGAGGTGGACTATGTAACAGTGCGCCGTCAAGGTCCCGCCGCTGGGCCGCCGACGGCCCAGGGCACGACCGCCATCTCGGCTTTCACGCTCTGGCCCAGGGGGGTCTCCCTGGACGTCAGCGCCGCCGACGACGGCATTATCTGGATCGCCTACTACGCCAACCCCTGGTGGAGGATATACGTTGACGGCGAAGAGGCCGAGGTGCTGACGGTCAACGGGGTGTTCCCCGGGTGCTGCGTCTCCAAGGGAGACCACCACGTGAAGTTCATCTACAACTACCCTTCGCCGGCCAACCTCTTTTCTCTGGTGCCGAGATGAAAGACAGGCTGATCCATCATCGCTGCTTCGCCGATGCGGCGTCCGTGCTGGTGCTGCTGGGGCTGTCTCTCTTCCTGATGCGCTTCCTGTTAGACTGGAACAGCAGCGTCCTGGCCAGCGACCTGTCAGGGGCCTGGGCCTGGTTCTACTGGTTCAAGGAGTCCCTCTTCGGGTTCGGCCGGTTCCCTGCCTGGAGCCCGCTCTGGATGGGCGGCATGCCCTTCTTCGGGATCGTCCCGCCGGCCGGCTTCGTGCTGATCATCCCCCTGTACCTTCTGACCGGCGACATCCCGGGGGCATACCACCTGGGCACCATCCTCGCCTTCTCCGTTTCCGGGCTGACCATGTACGCCTACCTCAGGCGCCTCTCGCAGCGCCACCTGGTTTCATTCCTGGGCGCCGTTCTGTACCTCACGTTGCCGGTGCACATGAGCTCGATGATGTTCTGGGGGCACTTCGAGATCCTGTGCGCCTATGCCGTCATCCCGCTGGTGCTCGTGCTAACCGACAGGTGGCTGGACGGCAGGGGCCAGGTCAACCTCATGCTGCTGGCGGTGGCGGTCGGGCTGACGCTGCTGTTGCAGATAGAGTACGCCCTTATCTTCCTCCTCTTCTACATACCATACCTGGTCTTCGCCCTGGCCGTCCGGCACATGGGGCCCCGTTCGCTTCTGGCGCTGGCGAGTAGAAGCAAGGCCGGGGTGGCCATCTGCCTGCTGGTGCTCCTCGTCCCCCTCTTGTTCTACGTCACCGTACTGTCCGAGTACGGCCAGTTCAGCAGCCTGACGCCGGAACAGGTTGAGGGCGGTCTCTGGGTCTACACCCTCAGGCACTTCGGCGACCCCTTCCAGGACAGGCTGGCCGGAGGCCTGCAGGGCTACTTCAGCATGTCCACGGCGGACTACTACGCGGGGGGAGTGTCCTTCGTCATACTGCTCGGCGCCCTGGCGGGGGCGATCCTGGAGAAAGGCCGGGAAAGGGCCCGCCTGCTCTTCTTCCTGGTGGCCGGGATGGCCTCCCTGATCCTTTCCATGGGAGTCTTCGGGCCGCTCTTCCCAGTGTTGAGGAAGATCATCCCCCTGCTGTCCGGGATGCGGGTGCCCACCCGGTTCTACTACATCTTCGCCCTCTGCCTTCCGGTCCTTTTCGCCCTGGCGGCCGGGCCGCTCAGCGGGCTGCCGGCCGGGGCACCCCGGCTGCCCGTGGCCTGGAGAAGGCTGGCGGTGAACGGACTGCCGGTGCTGCTGGTGGCCGTCCTCATGCTCGACCTGGGCCCCTATTTCGACTTCTACCGTCACCGCGTCTTGGACAGGGATGACTATGACCGGGTCCGCACCTTCCTGCAAGAACGCCTTCGGGACGAGGACGGGCAGTCCGGGGAAACCATCGCCCGCGTCCTTCTCCTGCCCGATGGCGTGGAACCCGACCGCCTTGCCTCGCTCACCAGGTACGACGACGGCGGCCAGTTCACCATCGAGGTATCCCAATCGTGGCTGACCTGGAACCAGTACCAAGAGGCATTTGACTACGACGCCACCGTTTGCGATCGCGTCCTGCTGGACAGGGAGTCGCTGGAGTTCCTCTCTGACCTGCTTTCATATGACTACGTCATGACTTATGTGCATAACATGCCTCCGCCTTCAACCGATCCCACCTACCTCGAGCTGACGGGCGAGCTGGCGGACACAATCGGCTCGTTCTCTGAGGACCCGGCAGGGCCACTGGTCCACCACGGGTCTTTGGAGACGCAGTACTACACCGTCAATCTGTACCGCCTGAACGGGGATGTCCTGGGGAAGGCCAGGTTCTACGCCTCGCAGGGCTGCCTCTTCATCGACAACGCTGACCTGTATGCCGCGAACACCCTCCTCGAGGTCTACCGGGAGCTCAGCCCCGAGGTGACCTCCGAGGCGTTCCTCCGGACAATCGTGGCCGCGGCGGCGGACGGGGGATTCCCCGAAGCCGCGTCCCAGAACAGCGCCGCCATATGGCGTCTGTGCCGGTATCGCGGAGAAGCCCTCCTGGTGCCGGACAACCCGGCGGCGGTGCAGGTGCTGGAGAAGCAGGCCGCCGAAGCCAACGGCTGGATGGAGTCCGCCCGGGAAGGCAGCCTGGGTTTCCCTGGCTCCGGCCTGAACATGGCCGTCGCCGATGTGGGCGCGGTCCGGGATAACTACCTCAGCCTCCCCTTCGTCATCGAGCAGGATGACAACTGGGCGTTCAACATAGAATACTTCTCCGACAGGGACACCGGGACCCTCGAGGTCCTGGTGGACGGACAACGCCTGGCTATCTTCGACACGTACGGCCGCCACCCTTCCGTCAAGAACCGGTCCCTCGACATGGAGCTGGAGGCGGGGCCACATGAGCTCAGGCTCATCGGCAGCAGGGCACTGTCGATCCTGGCCCGGGTCGATGAAAGCCTGCGGGTTGAGGTGGGCCGGATATCCCTGCTGAATCTGCAGGAGCTGCCGGACACGGTGGCCCGCTCCCGGGACCTCTGGAGCCAGGTGACCGCCGCGGCAACGACGGGCAGCGACTCCGGGCAGGCATCGAACATAAGGCTGTCCCCGAAGGGCGTCAGCCTGGACGTCGACACACCACAGGCAGGGATCGTCTCCGTGGCCTACTACACCAGCCCCTGGTGGAGGGCGTACGTCGACGGGGGGGAAGTGGACCTGCTCAGGATCAACGGAGTGTTCCCCGGGTGCAGCGTCCCGGAGGGGCGGCACCGTGTCGAGTTCGTCTACGACTACCCTTCGCTGGCCGTCATCAGTCACTTGGCAGGGAGGTAACCCGAGCTATGAGCATGGCAGCAGATATCGTCCCGCCCTCGGTCATACTGGCCTATGTGGTATTGAGCATCATATTCCGGTGGCGGCCGGTGATACCGCTGGTCGCGGCCTTCTTCCTCTTCGCGGTCACGGGAGTGACCTTCGCCCTGGGAGGACAGGTCGTCGCTGACCACTTTGGTTTCGCCGTCTTCTATCTGCTCGTCGCCGGATCTATCCTTCTGGTGGTCGAACACTTCCGGGAGCGCAAGCAGGAGAGGTAGCCTGTGCTGGAGAAGGCGACAGCTTACCTGGCCTCTCACCGGGCCGTCGATCTGGCCGTCCTGGCGGCGATAACGCTGCTGGCGGCCTCTGGCTGGCTCAACTTCGACTATCCCACCGGCCACGACTCGATGGCGGACATGCTGCTGTCCCAGGCAGCCGGCAACGCCATCTCGCCGCACAGTCTCCTCTCGGGGTGGTCCGATAGCTGGTACCTGGGGAGCCCCATATTCTACGTCCACTCCTCGCTGGTCAGCTTCTTCATCCGCATGGCCAGCACATTCTTCGGATGGGTGCTGGGGACCAAGCTGCTGTACCTGTCGTTCTACATGCTGTCCGGGGTCTTTGCCTGCCTGTGCGTGTTCGAGCTCACCCGCAGCCGGCCTGCCGGGTTCGCGGCCGGCCTGGCCTACATTTTCCTGCCCTACCACGTCCTGGAGATCGCCTTCGAGGGGCACCACGGGGCCTTCGGCCTGCCCTACATGCTGGCCCCGTTGATCGTGCTCTTCCTGGAGAGGCTCGCCCGGGACCCGTCAGCGAGGCACGTCCTCATCACCGGCCTCCTGCTGGTACTGCTCCTGCTGCCCTATCCCCAGGTATTCCCGTTCCTGGTCGGGCCGTTCCTGGCCCTATATCTGATCCTGCGTATCTGGTGGCAGCGGGAAAGGGGTGCGCCTTACCTGAAGAAGGCGGCCGTGGCTTCCGTGGCGACATTCGCCCTGCCCCTCTTGCTGACCGCCTTCTGGTGGCTTCCACTCCTTTCGGAGATACACCACTTCACCGCCACGTCCTTCCCGGTGGAGGCCTCCCGGGAGTTCAGCGCCACCTTCCTGCAGGCCATAACCCTCAGGCCCGCTTTCTGCTGCGCCCCGGCCAGCGCCTACGGGCAGTCCGGCAGCGGCTTCACGGAGGCTGTGCGCCTGCTCCCCTTCGTTCTGGCCGTCCTGGGCGCGGTCCTGAACTACCGGTCGAAATACGTCTGGTTCTTCTCCGGCTCGATACTGCTGGCCGTTCTGCTGGCCATGGGTCCGGACTCGCCGGTGAAGCTGTTCAGCCTGGCCCATCGGTGCGTTCCATTCTTCACCGGGGTAAGGACGCCCTGGAGATTCCTGCTGTTCGCCAGCATGGCCTATGCCGTGCTCATCGGCTTCTGCGTTGAGGCCGTCGGCGAGCGGCTGGGACACCTCAACCTGAAAGGGATCGGGAGATCCATGGTCCCTACCGGTGCTCTGGTGTTGACCTGCCTGATTGTGGCCGGCAGTACCTGGCAGGAGACCAGGACAGCTTTCAGCACCTTCACCCTGACCGGCGACCAACGGAACGCCTTCGCCTGGCTGAAGACGCAGGACGACGGCGACTACCGCATTACTGACCTTCCTTTCCGGACCTGGACGTATACGGCTGAGAATCGATGGGTGATAAACCCGGTGTACTGGACCTACTTGCACGGCCAGGACAACGCGTATGGAGGAGTGCCGGCAATGGCGGGCGTGTACGCCGGAGACACCCTGGAATACCTGAACTACAACTTGCAGAACGGATCCGACCTGGACGCATGGTTGAATATGTACGGTGTGCGATATGTCCTTCTGGATAAGACTGACCCGGCCGACGCCGAGGTGAACCTGGGAGAGGGCTTCCGGCTGGTGTGGCCAAGCGCTACCATCGACATCTACGAGAACGATGCCATGACGCCAAGGGTGTTCTCCGTCTCTGCCGGGGACCAGCGCGACATCGCGCTCTGGAGCAGCGGCGAAATAGGGGCGGTCCCCGCATACGGCAGCGAATACCTGGGGATCTCACTGGACGAGGCCCACGCCCTTTCCTCCGACCGCTCGGTAAGGGCCGCCTTCCGCTTCGGGGATGACGGGCCGCAATGGTCGGGGCTGGCCGTCGACCTGCCAGGTGTCACCCTGGACGCCAACGATACGCTCCGCCTGGTGTTCTACAGCCAGTCCGCCCTGCCCGGCGTGGGCATCAGCCTGGACGCCCTCGAGTCGGACGGCAGCCGGTACGGCCTGGACCTGAACCGGGTTGACGGCATCCAGGCCGGCTGGAACAAGACCGATATTCCAGTATCACTGCTGCTGCTGAGGGACTCCGATGATGAGAACCGCCAACTGGACCCGGAGCAGGTCACAGCGCTCTGGTTCGGAGCCGTGGAAACGGACGGCGCGGACCAACGGCGCGACTTCGACCTCTATTTCGATACCCTGTCAGCTATCTCACAGAACATAGACACCAGTGTCGAGCACTCCAGGACCGGCCCCGGGCGGTACCTGGTGCAGGTGAACGCCAACTCGACCTTCCGACTCATCCTGGCGGACTCATACTACCCCAACTGGGTGGCCCGATTCGGCAACCAGTCCGTTCGTTCAGAGCTGGCCTACCAGTCGCTCAACGGCTTCGACCTTCCGCCCGGAGAGTACGATGTCACCCTGGAGTTCGTCCGCTCTCCTCTCCGAACGGCCGGAACGATCATCAGTCTCATCAGCCTCGTGGCGCTGCTCCTGGCTGGCGCCGTCCTCCTGGGAACAGAAACGAGGCGCAGACGTCTTAATCACTAGTGACCCCCGGATATGCGCGGCAGCAGGCGCACTCCTGGTCAGCAGGAACCAGTCACCTCGGTATGGTGTCTATTGACCTCTGGTGGTAGAATCTGCGCCCAGTGAGCACGGCCATCGGAGGCATCGACGAATGCGAGAAACGAAGCTAAGAGCGATAGCGGGCGTCCTCTTCACATTGATTGTGGTGGCTTTGCTGTCCCCCTCTCTGACCGGGGCGGCGATAGTCAGTCCGGACGGGTGGGGCTGGCAGCACCCTCAGCCCCAGGGCAATACCCTGCAGGCCCTCTGGGGCACGTCCGCCTCAGACGTCTTTGCCGTGGGCAACGGAGGAACCATCCTCCACTATGACGGCAAAGAGTGGCGCGCCATGGCCAGCAGCAGCACCGCCGACCTTCTCGGGGTCTGGGGGACCTCGCCCTCCGACGTCCTGGCCGTGGGCGGCCGGGGAACGGTCCTCCACTACGATGGCGACGGCTGGACTGCGGTGGAAAGCGGGACCACCGGCGCCTTCTCCGGCCTGTGGGGCACCTCATCCACCGACGTCTTTGCCGTGGTCGAAAGAGAGATCTGGCACTACGACGGCAGCACCTGGAGCCTGTCGGACAACAGCTCCGCGGCATCGCTTCGCGACATTTGGGGGTCCTCCCCGACGGACGTGTACGCCGTGGGCGGCTCCGGGGCCGGCACCATGCACCTGCCCAGGCTCAGCGTCATAATGCACTACGATGGAACCTCGTGGAGCCAGGTGGCCAACCCCACGGCCAACGAGCTCTACACGGTATGGGGTTCATCCCCGTCAGACGTATTTGCAGGGGGATACTACGGGACTTTCCTCCACTTCGACGGCAGCGCCTGGACCCAGATGTCAGACCCAACCTGGCACAACATCGACGACATCTGGGGCAGCTCATCGAGTGACGTCTTCGCCGTCGACAATTACGGCGGCATACTGCATTACGACGGCAGCGCGTGGAGCGGACCGGCCAGCGTCGACGGCCGGTCCCTGTGGGGCGTGTGGGGCAGCGCCGCCAACGACGTCTTCGCCGTGGGGTACCATGGCGCCGTGCTGCATTTCGACGGGAGCGCCTGGAGCCAGCTCTCATCCATAGTCACCAGCAGCCGGCTTCAGGACGTCTGGGGCAGCGCCGGCAACGACGTCTTCGCCGTGGGTGCCCAGGGGACCATCCTACACAACGACGGCACCGGCTGGAGCCTGATGCCCAACAACACGCCCAACCCCCTGCTCTGGCTCTTCGGCGTCTGGGGGGCTTCCCGGTCCGACGTCTACGCGGTGGGGGAGTCAGGACTCATCCTGCACTACGACGGCTCGGAGTGGAGCCGGCAGACCATCAACGCCACCAGCCGTCTCTGGGACGTCTGGGGCAGCTCTTCCTCCGACATGTTCGCCGTGGGGAACGACGGGGTGATACTTCACCACGACGGCTCGGCATGGAGCGCGATGAGCAGCGGCACCGCCCAGTCACTTTACGGGGTCTGGGGGAGCTCGCCCTCCGACGTCTTCGCCGTGGGCGAGCTCACCATCCTGCACTACGACGGCACCTCATGGAGCCCAATGACCGACGTCGACCGCGAACTCTTCGCCATCCAAGACGTCTGGGGCACCTCGTCCTCGGACGTGTTTGCCACCGGCGGAGGATGCGTCCTTCACTACGATGGCACCCGCTGGACCACCGCGTTCACGACCGACAAGGCTGAGTTCAGCGACGTCTGGGGCAGCTCGGCCACCGACGTCTTTGTCACCAGCCGCACCTACTTCAGCATCTACCGCTACGACGGCAGCAGCTGGAGAAACATGAATACCGGCTGCACCCACGTTCTCCTCGGCGTATGGGGCAGCTCTGCCGACGACGTGTTCGCCGTGGGCAGCGAGGGGGCCATCCTGCACTACCGAGACTACCGGGTGCCCGAGGTACAGTCGGTCACCCCCTCTACAGGCAGTCAGGGAGAGACCCTGGAAGTGGCCATCGCCGGCACTGACTTGGAGACCGCCACGGCCGTCAGCTTCGGCGAGGCCGTGACGCTCAACAGCTTCACCGTGGACAGCGCCACCCGGATAACAGCCAGCGTCACCCTGCCGGCCGACGCCGTCATCGGGGCCAGGGATGTCTCGGTCGCCACCAGGGGCGGCACCAGCACCCTGCCGGGAGGGTTCGAAGTCCGCGAGTCCACTCCCGCGCCAGAGGACGAGGTGGGAGGCTCCTCCCGGGCCTGGATCTGGGCCTGCGCCGGGCTTGGGGCGGCCGCCGCCATCATCGCCGCCCCTGCGGTCTATCTTACAGTGCGGAGGAACCGCTGAATGAACCGCCCGCCCACCGGCAGATCGCGCGCCGCAATGATATCGTTGCCGATCATCATGGAAGATTAACGCTGAAGGAGGCCCGCTGAAGAAGGGGATTCACGCCGCCGCACGCATCCTGTTCATGTCGCTCACCTGCGCCATGCTGTTCGCGGTTAGCGCCGGCCCAGGCGGCGTCGGCGTCGCCACGGCCGCGGAAGCCGGCGGCTCATACGTCATCTCCATCGACGGGAACACCGTGACCGCCACCGACACCTCGAACGGCGCAGTAGCCTTCCAGGGGACCGATGCCCAGGCCATCATACAGAGCGCCATCGACGCCCTTCCTGACGAGGGCGGCCGGATAAGCATAGGCAAGGGCACCTACACCCTCAACCGTCCCATCCAGTTGAAGACCAGGGAGGGCATCAGCCTGGCCGGGGAGTGGTGGCAGACCACCACCCTTCAGGCCGCCGGAGACAACGACATCCTGGTAATGGACGGGGCCTGGTTCTGCAAGGTGAGCGACCTCCTCTTCGACGGCGCTGGCCAGCCCGTCAACGGCGGCTACGGCAGGGGCATCTACCTCGGGCAGACGGACCCCGAGGGCAACCAGCTCAACATCTTCACCAACCTGTTCTTCGCCGACTGCCGCATCGCCATCGCCGATGACTTCAACGGCCAGGACACCTCCTGCGACAACCTCTTCGCCAACATCAAGATATTCGATTCCAGATACCGCGACATCAGGCTCTGGGTGGCCAACGAGGGCTACTGGAACTTCGAGTACATCGAGGTGGACCACATCGCGGTGGACAACGACCCGGCGCAGCCGGCGGTCATATTCAAGGGCTTCCACGGCGTGGGGCTGCAGGAGTACGGGATGCTGGGCTGGGCCAACGACGGGCTGGTGTTCGAGGAATGCGCGTTCGTCTCGATAGCGGCCTGCGACTTCGACCACGGACTGGGC
>CAYPDY010000082.1:0-11709 GCA_964409515.1 uncultured Dehalococcoidia bacterium | reverse complement strand
GTCATCACCGGCAAGCTGGCATCGTCCACCCGCGGCGAGGCCGAGGCCAGGGTCAGGGCCCTGGGCGGCTCCGCCGGGTCGAACGTGACCAAGAAGACCAGCTATGTGGTGGTGGGCGAGGACCCCGGCTCCAAGCTGGACAAGGCGCACAGCCTGGGCATCGCCGCGCTCTCCGAAGAGGAGTTCCTGAAGATGATAGAGGAGGCGCGCGCCGCATGAAGCTCATTGTGGGCCTGGGCAACCCGGGGAAGGAGTTCGCCGCCAACCGCCACAACCTGGGCTTCCGCTGCATCAACCACCTGGCCAAGGCCCACGGCATCGGCGTCGACAAGCGCCAGGGGCAGGCGCAGGCGGGCGCCGGGCGCATCGCCGGGGTCCAGGTGGTCCTGGCCAAGCCCAAGACCTACATGAACCTGAGCGGCAAGTCTATCCAGTTGCTGATGCAGCGGTACAAGGTCAAGCGCGAGGACCTGGTAGTCATCCACGATGACCTTGACCTGCCTCCGGGCCGTATCCGCCTCTATGCCAACGGCGGCCCCGGCGGGCACAAGGGGGTGGCGTCCATCATCTCGGCGCTGGGCAGCCGCGACTTCGTCCGCATCCGCGTCGGCGTGGGACGGCCGCCGCCGGGCATGGACCCGGTGGACTTCGTGCTGCTCGATTTCAGCCCCACCGAGAGGCCGGTGATCGAAGAGGCGATCGCCAAGGTCGGCGAAGCCGTACCCTTCATGCTGAAAGAGGGACTGGCCGCCGCCATGAACAGGTACAACCAGAAGGAGACGCCGGGGACCACGCAGAAGCCCCCATCCCCCTAGCCCGCGTCGAGGTCGCGGTCCGCCTGCAGGCCCAGCCAGAACTGGGGCGAGGTGTTGAAGTAGCGGGCCAGACGCAGTGCAGTATCCGCGGTGATCCGCCGCTTCTCGAGCACGATCTCATTCATGCGCTTGGGTGGTACGCCGATATCCAGTGCCAGACGGTTTTGGCTCAACCCCAACGGTTTGAGGAACTCCTCGGAGAGGACCTCCCCCGGATGAACTGGGTGCAGCTTACAGCTCATCTTCGGAGATACCCGCCAACTTCATAATCGCCCGTTGCAGCCCGATCTTGAGATCCTGGTTGCCGTGAACAGGGACGGTGATCCGCAAGTTGCTGCCCTGTTTAGTGAATATGTGGTGGCTGCCGGTGACGCGGGTCAGCTTCCATCCTTTCGCCTCCAGCAGCTTGCACATGCGCTTGCCGCTGATCGCCTTCATGTCAAACGGCCAGTTCCATGATGGTGTCGCTCTTCTTGAGCTTGATGTCTTTCATGTCAATGCTGAGGCAGCCCTCGACAGCATCGTACAGGTTCTCGATCAGCTCCTTCGTAGTTTCCCCCTGCGTCATGCAGCCGGGGATCGCCGGGACTTCAGCCCAGAACCCGCCCTCTTCTGCTTCGTGGATAATCACCTTGAGTTTCATTGCTGTGTCTCCTTGTCATCATGCCCGGCACTTGCCGTTTCACACGACTTCGATGCGTGGTCGAATCATACGACCGGCTCACATCGGGAGTCAAGGATGGCCTTCACCCCCCTAGCGGCGGCTCTCGCGCCCCTCCAGCAGCGGCCTGAGGTACTGCCCCGTCACGCAGTCGGGATTGGCGACGATCTCCTCGGGGGTGCCGGTGGCCACGATGTAGCCGCCCTTGTCGCCCGCCCCCGGTCCGAGGTCGATGATGTAGTCGGCGTTCTTGATGACGTCCATCTGGTGCTCGATGATGACCACCGTGTTGCCGCCCTCGACCAGCCGCTGCAGCACGTCCAGCAGGGCCGCCACGTCGTGGAAGGAGAGCCCGGTGGTGGGCTCGTCCAGGATGTAGAGAGTGCGCCCGGTGGACCGCTTCGACAGCTCGCTGGCCAGCTTCACCCGCTGGGCCTCGCCCCCGGACAGGGTGGTCGCCGGCTGGCCTATCCTCATGTAGCCCACGCCGACGTCGTTGAGAGTCTGCAGCTTCGTCTTGATCCGGGGGATGTTCTCGAAGAAGTGCAGCGCCTCCTCGACGCTCATGTCCAGGACCTCGGCGATGTTCTTGCCCTTGAAGCGGACCTCCAGGGCCTCCCGGTTGTAGCGCTTGCCCTTGCACAGCTCGCAGGCCACAGTGACATTGGGCAGGAACTGCATCTCGATCTGGATATAGCCCTGCCCCTGGCAGGCCTCGCACCGCCCACCCTTCACGTTGAAGGAGAACCGCCCCGGTGTGTAGCCGCGCATCCGGGCCTCGGGCACCTGGGCGAAGAGTTCTCGGATGGCGGTGAAGGTGGTGGTGTACGTCGCCGGGTTGCTGCGGGGCGTCCGCCCGATGGGCGACTGGTCGATATTGATCACCTTGTCGATGTGCTCCAGCCCGGCGATAGCATCGCATTCGCCCGGCCGGTCCTTGGCCCGGTAGAGCAGCTGGGCCAGCCTCTTGTACAAAATCTCGCTGATGAGGCTGCTCTTGCCGCTGCCCGATACGCCGGTGATGCAGACCAGGACGCCCAGCGGGATATGGACATCGATGTTCTTCAGGTTGTTGTGCCTGGCCCCCTTGATGACCAGCTCGCTGCCGGTCCCGGTGCGGCGCTTCTCCGGCAGCGGGATCTGCCGCCGGCCGGAGAGGTACTGGCCGGTGATGGAATCCGGGCTCTCCATGATCTCGGCCAGCGTCCCGGTAGCCACCACCTCCCCTCCGTGCTCGCCGGCCCCGGGGCCCATGTCGATGATGTAGTCCGCCGCCCGCATCATGGCCTCGTCGTGCTCGACGGCGATGATGGTATTCCCCAGGTCCCGCAGCCGCTCCAGGGTGGTGATCAGGCGGTGATCGTCGGCAGCGTGCAGGCCGACGGTGGGCTCGTCGCAGATGTAGATGACCCCCATCAGCCCGCTGCCGATCTGGGTGGCCAGGCGGATGCGCTGAGCCTCGCCGCCGGAGAGGGTGGCGGAGGGGCGGTCCAGCGTCAGGTAGTCCAGGCCGATGTCCTCCAGGAACCCCAGGCGGGCCCGGATCTCCTTCAGTATCTGCTGGGCGATGATGTACTCCCGGGCGGTCAGCTTGGGCCGGGGCGCCCCGTCGTCGCCGATGTCATGCACCCATTTGACCGCTTCGGAGACCGGCATCGAGGTCACGTCGATGATGCTCCGGCCGTCGATGGTCACTGCCAGCGACTCCGGCTTGAGCCGCTTGCCCTGGCAGGTGGGGCAGAGGTAGGAGGTCATGTAGCGTTCGATCTCGGTGCGGACGTACTCCGACTCCGTGTCCCGGTAGCGGCGCTCCAGGTTGGGTATCACGCCCTCGAAGCCGTCATAGGAGCCGCTGAACCGCCAGTAGCGACCCCGGACCGTCTTGGCCCCCTCCTCGTTGCCGTACAGGATGACGTTCAGGTGCCGCGGCGAGAGGCTCCTTACCGGCGCGCGGGTGGAGAAACCGTGCTCCCGGGCCAGGGACCCGATCTGGTCTTCGTACCACATGCTCAAGGTGCCCGTGCGCGACCAGGGCTGTATGGCACCCTCGGCGAGGCTGAGGTTCCGGTTGGGGATCACCAGCTCGGGGTCGATCTCCAGCCGGTTCCCCAGGCCGGTGCAGTCCGGGCAGGCCCCGTGCGGACTGTTGAAGCTGAAGGTGCGCGGCGCGATCTCCCCCAGGCTGACACCGCAGTTGACGCAGGCGAAGTGCTCGGAGAAGAGGAGCTCGTCGCCGTCAATGACGGAGACCAGCACCACCCCGGCTCCCAGCTTGAGGGCCGTCTCCACCGAGTCGGCCACGCGGGTGGGGTCCGTCTCCCCGTCCACCACCAGGCGGTCGATGACGGCTTCCACGGAATGCTTCTTGTTCTTGTCCAGCTGGAAGTCATCGGAAAGGTCATGGATCCGGCCGTCGACCCGCACGCGCACGTAGCCGGCCTTGCGCAGGTCCTCGAAGATGGCCTGGTGCTCGCCCTTGCGGTCCTTGACCAGGGGCGCCACGATGAGGATGCGGCTGCCCGCCGGCAGGGCCGTGATGGCATCGACGATCTGCTGCACCGTCTGCTGGGCGATCTCCCGGCCGCACCGGGGGCAGTGGGGATGGCCCACCCGGGCGAAGAGCAGCCGCAGGTAGTCGTAGATCTCGGTCACGGTGCCCACGATGGACCGCGGGTTGCGCGATGGCCCCTTCTGGTCAATGGAAATGGCCGGGGACAGGCCCTCGATGTAGTCGACATCCGGCTTCTCCATCTGGCCCAGGAACTGCCTGGCATACGCCGAGAGTGACTCGACATAACGACGCTGCCCCTCCGCGTAGATGGTGTCGAAGGCCAGCGAGCTCTTGCCCGACCCGGATACACCCGTGATCACCACCAGCTTGTCCCGGGGGATGGTGACATCGATGTTCTTCAGGTTGTGCTCGCGGGCACCCTTGACGAAGATGGCCTTGACGGTCATGTGTTCACCGGACAGGTCAATTCTATCACTCGACCGGGGCGCGGCGCAGGCACGAAGGCGTGGACGGTGCCGGGGGCGCTGGCTAGGCGCGCCGGCCGTAGTAGGACACGTAGCGCCCCAGGGCCCGGGCGGCGCTGCTGAATGAGCCGAAGGCCGGCAGGCCCGCCCGGAAGCAATCGTCCTGCACTTCGGAGACGATCTCTTCGCCCTTCCCCAGGCGTCCCTTCCGCAGGACGACGGCCAGCGGCTTGTCGGTCTTCCGGCTGCCTTCCACCACTCCCCCAACGGCCTGCCGGTAGACCTCGGTGGTGGTCTTGACGCCTCCCACGGCCGGTACGCATACCACGACAATGTCCGCCCCGTCCCACCGGCTGACGATGCCGATCGACTCCGCCAGCAGGCCCGGGTTGAAGAACACCTCCGATGAGGCGTCTATGGGGTTGCGAAACCCCATGCCAACGCCCGGGAGCAGGGCCGTCATGTCCAGCACCACTTCCGCGGGCAGGGGGGGCAGCTCCAGCCCCGACTCCTCCAGCTCGTCGGCGGCCAGCACGCTCGATCCTCCGCCCATGTTGACCACCGCCACCCTCTTCCCCCGGGGAGGCTTGAGATACTTCATGGCCATGCTGCAGTCGATGAGCTCTTCCAGGTTCTTCACCGCGATGCACCCCGCCTGCCGGGACAGGGAGTCCCACATCTGCCGGCTGCCGGCCAGCGACCCGGTGTGCGAGGCCGCCGTCTCCGCCCCGGCTTTGCCCCGGCCGCCCTTGAGCATGATGACCGGCTTCATGGCCGCCGCCTGCCGCAGCGCCCGGGCAAACCGCCGCGGCTGCTTGACGCCCTCGACATACATGGCGATGATCTCGGTGCCCTCGTCGTTCGCGAAGTGCTCCAGGAAATCCGACTCGTTGAGGTCGGCGGCGTTCCCGAAGCTGGCCAGCTTGCGCAGGAAGACCCGGCGCTCCGCGGCGGCCAGGATGAAGTCGGAGGCGTTGCCCCCGCTCTGGCACAGGTAGCTCACGTTGCCGCTCTCCCGGGGAATGGGCCCCTCCAGTGAGATGCCGGCCTCGGGGCAGTGGAGCCCCAGGCAGTTCGGCCCGATCAGGCGCACGCCCCCGTGCCGGGCGATGTCCACCAGCCTCCTCTCTTCCAGACGCCCCTCCCGGGTGCCCGTTTCGCTGTACCCGGAGGTGAATATGGTGACAGCCAGCGCCCCTATGTCGACGCTGTCCTGCACCACCCGGGCCGCCTGGCGGCGGTCCACCGCACAGATAACGTAGTCCACGTGGCCCGGTATGGCCTTAAGCTCAGGGTAGGCCGGAAGCCTCATGATCTCGGTGGCATGCGGGTTGACCGGGTAGATCGGCCCCGCGAATCCGAACTTCAGCAGGGGGTCCAGGAACAGCCTGCTCACCGGCGACGCGGGCTTGCTTGATGCGCCCACCAGGGCGATCGACCGGGGGTGAAATATGCGATCAATGGTATCTGACATCGGCGCTACCTTCTGATGACGGTCCGGCTGTTCGGATCACTCTCGGGACAAAAGGGTTCCCGGCGGTCCGGCTGGGGACGCGCCGGGACTCGCCGGCGAAATGGGAATTAGGGGAAAAGAAAATGCCCCCTGGCAGTGGCGTATTTTCCCAAGGAGTTGCCCCCTCAGTATCGTCGGCGCTGAAGCGTTTCACTTCCGTGTTCGGGATGGGAACGGGTGGTTCCACCTCGCTCAAACCACCAGAAGGCAAGAAAGAGTATAGCACAACCGTTTGGCAGTCAGCAACATCGGCGCGGCGGCGTTCCGGAGTACCCGTCCGAGACAGGACTACCGCGCCACCCAGCCGCCGTCCACCGCCAGGGCATGCCCCGTGATATAGGAGGCATCGTCGGAGCACAGGAAGAGCACCACCCGGGCGATCTCTTCAGGCTGTGCCATGCGCCCCATGGGGACGTGGTCCAGCAGCATCTTCTCGACTTCCGGCTGGCCGTCGATCAGCTTGTGGATGATGGCCGTGAGCGTGGGGCCGGGACACACCGCGTTGACGCGGATGCCGGCCCGGGCGTAGACGATGGCCGCCGTGCGCGTGAGCCCCACCACCCCGTGCTTGCTGCCCGAGTAAGCAGGGTGCGATCCGTCCCCCACCAGGCCCATGACCGAGGCCGAGTTGACTATGCTCCCGCCGCCGCTCTTTCGCATCTTCGGCAGCTCGTACTTCATGCACAGGAAGACCCCCGTCAGGTTGGTGTCAATCATCCGCCCCCAGGAGTCCTCAGGGCAGCGGCTGATGGTGACAGCGTCCTCGCTGATGCCGGCGTTGTTGAAGGCGATGTCCAGCCGCCCGAAGGCCTCGACGGTCCTGTCCGCCATGTTCTTCACCTCCTCGGCCACCCGGACGTCGGTCTTGACGAAGACGGCTTCCCCACCCTGATCGCGGATCATCTTGACGGTCTCCTCCCCGCCCTCCACATTGATGTCCGCTATGACCACCCTGGCCCCTTCCGCGGCGAAGGCCAGCGCCGTGGTGCGCCCTATGCCGGCCGCTCCACCAGTGACCAGTGCTACCTTGCCTTCAAATCTACTCATGTCTCTCCCGTGCCTCTCGGTTAGCTGCCGGTTGCCAGGCGGAGTGCGTCACCCGCAAGCCTGGTCGACCAGCGCCTGAAGGCGCCTCCAGGCCGCGGCGGGGTCGGGCTGCATGGCGATGGCGCTGCCGACGCAGATGTAGTCCACGCCCAGCCGGGCCACATCGGCCACGTTGCTCTCCTTGATGCCGCCGTCCACGCCGATCTCCAGGTTCGGCTTCCGGGCGCGGAGCTCAACGACCTTGTCCAGGACCTCGGGCAGAAACTTGGCCCCGTAGAAGCCGGGGTGAACGGCCAGGAAGAGAACGCTGTCCACGGAGTCGGCCAGCGAGAGGAAACTGGCCAGCGGCGTCTCCGGGTTGACCGCCAGCCCCACCTTTGCCCCCAGATGCCTGATCAGATCCACGATGCGCCGCGGGTCGGAGACGGCCTCCAGGTGAAAGACTATCCTCTCGGCCCCGGCCCGGACGAAGCACTGCAGCTGTTCCTCCGGCTGCCTGACCATCAGGTGCGCCTCCCAGCGCAGCTTCGGCTCCAGGTCCGCGATGTCCCGGCAGACGATGCTCGTGGACGGGACGAACCGGCCGTCCATGATGTCCACCTGCACGAACTCGGCGTAGGTCTCCGCCTGCCGCAGCATGCCGGCGAGCGCTTCCGGACTGTCGGTGAGAATCGCGGGTACGACGCGGCAACGTCTCTTCATTGAGCTTTCCTGGCCGGAACAAGAGTGATTGTAGAAGCGCGCGGAGCAGGGTGTCAAGAGGACCTTCGGGCCGGGGGCTTGACAATTCGCGAGCATTATGCAAATAATATGTTTAGGGTTACACAAACGTTTAGGCAAAAGGTGAAATTGTCATAACAGCGTGATCGCACTATTGGGGGCGTTTGAACCCGCAAGGGGGCAAACAGAAAGGAGTCTGTGATCATGCCAGCGAGTGAAACCGCAGCCATCAGTTTCGGGAACTGGATCGTCGCCTTCTACTTCGTCTATGCCGTAGCCGCCATTGCCGTGGTCGCAGCGTTGGCCGTGTTCATCAGCTGGACCGTCAACAGGGTCAAGGGCAACCGGCTGTCCGGCGATGCCAAAGTGGGCCGCCGGGCTGGCGCACTCGGGTCGCAAGCCTAGCCGTAGAGCTGAGGGGGCGCACCCCTTCCCGGTTTTCATCTCGATGGCGCCCCCCCTGGCTGACCCGGTATCAGGCGGCGTGAAACCGCCGAATCCATCCAGCCTCAGGTACTACCCATCATGCATCAGGCTTGGCCGGCGTCTGCCTGCAGTCTACATGCTTCGTTTGATACAAAGCATTTGTATGCCACAAAAAATACGTACTTTCACAGGGTCGAATTACGTAGCCGAGCGGATTGGCCGCGGCCGCCGCTCGTGTCATGATTGATGCAGCAGAACGGGGCGGGCAGAGATTGCCGCAAGAGAGGAGCGCCAAAATGCCAGTCAGTGAAACGTCAGCCTTGAGTCTCGGGAATTGGATCGGGGTCTTCCCGGTCGTTTACACCGTGGCCGCCATCGCTGTTGTCGCGGCGTCAGCCGTGGTCATCGAGTGGGGCATCGGGATGCTCAGAAGAAGCCGCATGTCCAGCAAGGCGAAGCTCATCCGGGCCCAGGTCGCCGGTTCCAACGCCTAGCTGCATGACGCCATCACAGCACGAGCATGGCGCGCCATCACAGCAAGAGCATGACGCGCCATCACAGCAAGAGCATGGCGTCGCCGAAGCTGTAGAAGCGGTAGCGCTCTCGTACGGCCTCAGCGTAGGCCTGCCGGACCAGGTCCCGTCCCGCAAAGGCGGACACCAGCATCAGCAGAGTGGAGCGGGGAAGGTGGAAGTTGGTGATCATGGCGTCCACCAGGCGAAAGCGGTGCCCCGGCAGTATGAACAGGTCCACCCAGCCCTGAAAGGGCTTGACTTCATCGGGCCGCTCTGAATTAAGGGCGGCCTGTTCCACCAGCCGGACGGCGGTGGTCCCCACACCGATAATGCGCCGGCCCTCCGCCCTGGCCCCGGCCAGCCTTCCGGCCGCCTCCGAAGACAGCACCCCGAACTCCTGGTGTATACGGTGCTGCCGCGGGTCCTCCTCCCGGATGGGGCGGAAGGTGTCCAGCCCCACGTGCAGCGTGACAAACACCAGGTCCACCCCCTTCTCCCTGATCCGTTCCAGCAGCTGCGGCGTGAAATGCAGCCCGGCCGTCGGCGCGGCCACGCTGCCCTTCTCCCTGGAGTAGACCGTCTGGTAGCGCTCGCGGTCGCCGCCGTAGTGGTGGATGTACGGCGGCAGAGGGACCTGTCCCAGCGACTCCACCAGTGATTCGTCGGCGAAACGGACGATGCGGACCCCCTCCTCTTTCCTGTCCAGGACCTCGACGAAGGCGGTGCCCACCTCGACCCTCTCCCCCACGGCGATCCGCTTGGACGGCCTGACCAGCGCCTCCCAGAGCCCCGGCTCCAGGCGGCGCAGCAGGAGGATCTCCACCCGGCCCCCGCTGCTCTTCCGCCCCTGGAGGCGGGCCGGGATGACGCGGGTGTCGTTGAGGACCAAGACATCGGACGCCCGGAGAAAGTCAACGATCTCCGAGAAACGGCGGTGCTCCGTGGAACCGTCGCTGCGGCGCAGCACCAGGAGGCGCGACTGGTCCCGCGGCTCCGCCGGCGTCTGGGCGATGAGCTCCGGCGGCAGCGGGTAGTCGAAATCGCTTGTGTTCATCCGCTCACGTTTGGCAGGGTGTCGGTACACCATTGTACCAAACGTGGCCGTCCGCTTCCGAGGCGCCGCATCATGACGGCGCAGCAGACCCCTGGCCTGCGGCCGCCGTCCCGCTCTCCATCAGGCTTCTCATCTTCTGAAACGACTGTTCATATATCCGGTTCCACCGCGGCTTGAGCAGCAGGGCGTCCATGAGGTACCCAATTACCGGAGGCCACGTCTTCCACTCCAGAGTGAATTTGACCCGGGTCGACCCGTTCTCGCTGGCGAACCGCCATCTCTTGACGGCGGTTCTGCCCATCAGCGTCGCGTCATAGGCCCAGCCGGAGTTCTCGGTGTACTCCGTTCCCTCCCACACGGCATCCCTCAGGCCGAGGAACTTCACCCGCAGCTGCAGTCTGGCCCCGGGCCCCAGCGTCTTCTCCGTGACCGGCTTCACCTCCTGGATGTAGCCCATGTAGCGGCGCATGTTCTGCCAGTCGCGGGCGAAGTCCCAGACACTCTTCAGCGGCGCGCGAATTAGAACGCTCTTCTCCACCTTGGCCATCCCCTTCACCTCCTGAGACCAGACCGGGGCGGATGGTGCGGCTGAGTCGATGATAGCACTCACGCGATGCGGCACGTCAAGATCGTACCCGAACGACCTAGAACAGCCCCCGGACATGGCCCGTCTCCGCATCCACGTCAATGCGGCGGAAGGCGGGATCGGAGACGGTGCCCGGCATCAGGCTGATCTTGTCGGTCACGGGGCACAGGAACCGGGCGCCGGTGTAGACCAGCACGTCCGTGATCGGCAGCCTCCAGTCCTTCGGCACGCCCTTGATCTCCGGGTCATGCGTCAGGCTGAAGTGGGTCTTGACCATGACCGTGGAGTAGTCGTCATACTTGCGGTCCGCCTCCAGGGCCCGGGCCTTGTCCTCCGCATCGAACTTCCACTCCACGCCCTCGGCCCCGTAGACCACCCTCGCTATCCTCCGCACCCTGTCCCGCAGTTTCATCTCCGGCGGGTACAGGTAGCGGAAGTTGGCCTCGTCCCGACAGGCCTCGATGACCGCCTCGGCCAGCTCCCCGGCGCCTTCCCCACCGTGGGCGAAGTGGGTGGACACGGCGCACCGCGCCCCGGCGGCCTCGGCCGCCCGGCGGATCATGTCCAACTCCCCCCTGGTGTCTCCCGGGAAGGCATTGATGCAGACCACCGGCGCGAGCCCGGACCTCATGATCACTCCTATATGGTGCAGCATGTTGGGAAGGCCCTTTTCCAGCAGGCCCAGGTCCTCTTTCTCGTACGCCGGCGGCAGGTGCGGCAGCCCGGGTATCACCTTTGGCCCGCCGCCGTGCATCTTCAGGGCCCGGGTGGTGACCACCAGCACCGACGCGCTGGGCTGGAGGCCGCTCAGGCGGCACTTCACGTTCCAGAACTTCTCGAAGCCGATGTCCGCCCCGAAGCCGCTCTCGGTGACGTGATAGTCGAACATCTTCAGGCCGATGCGGTCGGCGATGATGGATGACTGCCCCAGCGCGATGTTGGCGAAGGGGCCGGTGTGGACCATGATGGGCTGGTACTCCACGGTGGAGCACAGGGTGGGATTGATGGCGCTGCGCATCCAGGCGGTCATAGCCCCCGCCACCTCCAGGTCGCCGGTGGTTACCGGCCGGCCCCACTTGTCGTAGGCTACGGTGATCTCGCCGATCCTCTGCCGCAGGTCCCGCAGGTCCCGGACGATGGAAAGGATGGCCATGACCTCGGAGCTGGCGGCGATGCCGAACCGGGACTGCATGGCGTAGCCGTCCATGCGGTTGCCCAGGCCGATGACGATGTTGCGCAGGCTCTGGGCGCAGAAGTCCAGGATCCAGCCCATCTGCACCCGGGTGGGATCGATATCGAGGCGGCGCATGCGGCTGAGCCGGGCCAGCTGCTCGTCGGTGTAGTTGCGCTCGTGCTGCATCCGGGCGGTCAGCGCCACCATGGCCAGGTTGTGGGC
>CAYPDY010000081.1:0-11831 GCA_964409515.1 uncultured Dehalococcoidia bacterium | reverse complement strand
CCCCAACTGCGAGGACTTCTGGAGGCACTTCGTGGTGCCCATCACCAGGAGAATGGAGGCAAATGTCACGGACCAGCGCAAGAGGAGCCTCCCCAGGGAGCACGTCTCCGAGGAGCTGCTGGACCTGGCCTCGCTCCACTACTCCATGTTCATGCACCTGGTCTGCGGCTATGACCATGTGATGAGCCCCAGGCTGTCATCCTTCGAGGACTTCTACGTCCATCTGGCGGCGGCCTGCGACCTGGCAGAGGAGTTCCTGGCGGGATCGTATCTGCTGATACTCGAGTGCGTTGGCGGCAGGGCCAATGTCTCTCAGCTGGCGAGGCGCGAGGAATCTCAGAAACTGGCGGAAGACCAGACCGAGGCTGCGTCCGCCAAGGCCGTGCCCGCCCCGGGGGCGCCCCCGGGCAGACAGGGCATCCTGGAAGAGTACTTTGGAGCATCCGAGGAATGGAAGCTGTACAAGTTCCATGCCCGGAAGGTACGGGAGTACCGGGATACCATATGGCACAACATCCAGATCGGCCGGGTGGTGTTCGCCGGCGAGATGGCCCTGGTGCCGCGAAAGGAGTATATCCAGGACTACCGGAGGTGGCCCAGCGTCTTCCTGGCCGCCGAAGATTCCGGCCGGCTGCAGAATCACTTCATCGACATGAAGGAGCAGATGGTCCTGGATATCGAGACCGTGGAAACCATGCTCAACAAGCTGTGGCAGCGGCCGACAACCGACATGAAGCGGCTGTTCTTCGATGACAAGAATGCGATCATCCTGGGGAAATACCAGATCACCCCGACGTAGCGTCGCCCACCGGTCGGGGTAGCTTCCGATCCGATGCAACCGACTGGCGCGCCGGCTGACAATACCCCCTATGCCTATCTGTGGCAGAGGTTCGCGGCGATCACCGTCGACGAGATGATCACCCTCATCCTGTTCGCCCCCGGGTTCCTGCTCGAGATAAGCGGCGCGAGCGGGGCCTGGATCCTGGCGCTGTACATAGCCGGGGCGGTCCTGCGATACGCGTACTTCGTCTACTTCGAGCAGGGCGACGGCCAGACCATTGGCAAGAGGCTTCTCCGGATAAGGGTGAAGAGCGAGCGGGAGGACCGGCTGCCACTGAAGGAAGCGCTGCTGCGGAACCTGAGGCGATTCGACTTCCTGGTGGGCCTGGCCCTTCCCGCGGACCTGGGCACGGCCGGCACCGCCGGCCGGCTCCTGGCGGCGTTCACCATCTTCTACACCGCGGTCGCCCCCGTCTTCATCTGGCTGTCCGCCAGGAAGCAGCGGCCCCTGGACATGCTGGCCCACACGATAGTGGTCCGGACCGGGCCGGCCCGGCCGCGACCGCTGTAGCGCGGGCTTGGTCATTCACGCGGGGGCGTGCTATCATTTTCCTGGAGCACCAAGCATGATAGTCGAGATGAGGACCCGCGCCAGACCCGCCGAGGTCGACGCCGTGGTGGAACGCGCCAAGTCCCTGCAGCTGGACGTCCAGCTGAACCTGGGGACGGACAAGACCGTGGTCGCCATACTGGGGAGCAACCCCGGGCAGCTGTCCACGGACATCTTTGCCGTGCTGCCCGGGGTAGAGCGGGTCTCCCGCATCATGAAGCCCTACAAGCTGGCTTCCCGGGAGTTCAAGAAGAAGGACAGCGTCGTCTCCATCGACGGGGTCGACATCGGGGGCAAGCGGGTGGTGGTGATGGCCGGGCCCTGCGCCGTGGAGAGCGAGCAGCAGCTCCTCGACGCCGCCAGGATAATCAAGAAGGCAGGGGCTTCCGTGCTGCGCGGCGGCGCCTTCAAGCCCAGGACCTCGCCCTTCAGCTTCCAGGGCCTGGAGAAAGCCGGCCTGGAGCTCCTGTCCCGCGCCCGGGAGCAGACGGGACTGCCGATCGTTACCGAGGTCGTCGAGCCCCGCGCCGTGACCCTGGTGGCCAGGTGCGCCGATATACTCCAGGTGGGCGCCCGCAACATGCAGAACTACGCCCTGCTGACCAAGATCGGCAAGAGCCGGCACCCGGTTATCCTGAAGAGAGGCTTCTCCTGCACCGTCACCGAATGGCTCACCGCCGCTGACTATCTGCTGGCGGAGGGGAACAGCCAGGTCGTTCTGTGCGAGCGGGGGATCCGGACCTTCGAGGACAGCACCCGGTTCTCGCTGGACATCTGCTCCATACCGGTGCTGAAGAGATTCACCCACCTGCCGGTGATTGTTGACCCGAGCCACGCCGCCGGGCATTACAGCTACGTCCCCGCGCTGGCCAAGGCCGCCGTGGCCGCCGGCGCGGACGGGTTGCTGATCGAGGTGCACCCCAACCCCAAGGAGGCCCTGGTGGACGGCCTCCAGTCGCTGACACCTTCGGACTTCGCCCGGCTCATGAGGGAGCTGAAGCCGGTGGCCGAGGCCCTGGGGCGTTCGTTGTAGGTTGCCGTGGATACTACCGCCCCGTCGACTTTACCCGCCTTCCTGCCATGGGTCCTGGGCCTTTCGGCCAGCGGCGTCATGATGCCCGGGCCGGTGACCGCCGTGGTCATCTCCAAGGGAACGAAGAGCAAGTGGGCCGGCCTCATGATGGCCCTGGGTCATGCCATCATCGAGGTGCCGCTGATGGTCATCATCTACTATGGCATCTCCGCGTTTCTGAAGAGCGAGGGCGTTCAGATCGGCCTGGGCCTGGCCGGCGGGCTGCTCCTGATCTGGCTGTCCCGAGGCGTCTTCAAGGCGGAGCCGGTGGCGGTGGACGTGAGATACGAGGGCACGCACAAGAGCGCCATAATGGCCGGACTGGCCACCAGCACCGCCAGCCCTTACTTCTTCCTGTGGTGGGCCACCGTCGGGGTCACCATTGTGTCGGGGGCCAAGGCCTTCGGCGGGGGCTGGATGATAGTCACCGGCGGCGTGCACTGGCTGTTCGACGCCGCCTGGCTGCTGTTCATCAGCTGTTTCGTGTTCTTCCTGAGACGGTTCCTGACGCCCACCGTGCAGCGGGCCATATCCGCGGTCTGCGGCCTGACTCTGGTCGGGTTCGGCGTCTACTTCATCTACCGGGCCATCGAGCTGTGGGCCGGGTGACAGTGCGGTCCCCCGGTGCCCGCGGCACCCGGGGCTAGAGCTCGACCAGCTTGGCCGAATAGACGTCCGGTATCGCCAGTATCTGCTTGATCTGGGCCTCGTTCATCGGCTCGTCCAGCTCCAGCACCATCAGCGCCTGGCCGCGCGGCTTGAGCCGGGCCAGCTGCATGGAGCTGACATTGATGTCCGCGCTGCCGGTCACGTTGCCCACCGCCCCGATGAGCCCCGGACGGTCGCGGTGATCGCTGAACAGGAAGTAGTCCCCCTTGGGGACAATGTCGATCCAGTAGTCATTGACCCTGACGATGTGAAGTTCGCCGCGCATCATGGTCCCCGCGGAGGTGGTCACCCCGGTGGTGGTGGTGACGGCCGCGGTGATCAGGCTGGCATAGTTCTCACAGGCGCTGTCTTTGTGCTCAGCCACCCTGAGCCCCCGCCGCTTGGCCACGAGATTGGCGTTGACCACATTGATGCGTTCCTCGCTGATCTCCTGCAGCAGTCCGCCGATGACGGCGGCCTTCAGGGCCGTGACGTCGTACTTGGCCACCTCGCCCTCGTACCCGATGTCGATGCTGCTCATCTGGCCTTCAGCCAGCTGGGCGATCATCCGGCCCACGGCCGTGGCCACCTTCAGGAAGGGCGCCAGTATGGGCATCATCTCCGCCGAGATGAGCGGCGCGTTGACCGCGTACCGCACCGGCTGCCCGTTGAGCACCGATATTATCTGTTCGGCGGCATCGATGGCCACGTTGGCCTGGGCTTCGTGGGTCGAGGCCCCCAGGTGCGGAGTGACGATGACCTTGTCGTTCTTCAGCAATGGGCTGTCCCTGGGCGGCTCCTGGGCAAAGACGTCGAGGGCGGCCCCGGCCACCCTGCCCTCCCTGAGGCCCTGGTCCAGGGCCTTCTCGTCGATGAGGCCGCCGCGGGCGCAGTTGATGATCCTCACAGTTGGCTTCATGATGGCCAGCTCCCTGGGCCCTATCATGTTCCTGGACTGCGGGGTCAGCGGCACATGCAGGGTGATGAAGTCCGCCTCCTTGAAGATCTCCTCCAGGGTAACCAGATCCACATGCAGGTTGCGGGCATACTGAGGCGAGACGTACGGGTCGAAGCCGAGAACCCTCATGTGGAATCCCTGTACCCGGCGGGCCACCTCTGATCCGACATTCCCCAGGCCGACGATCCCCAGGGTCTTGTTCCGCACCTCCACCCCCACGAAGCTCTGCCGCTTCCAGGCACCCTCCCTGAGGCTCTCATGGGCCTGGGGGATGTTCCGGGCCAGGGCCATCATCAGGGCGATGGTGTGCTCCGCGGCCGCCATGGTGTTGGCCGTGGGAGCATTGACCACCACGATCCCTCTCTGCGTAGCCGCCTCCACATCGATGTTGTCGATCCCCACACCGGCGCGGGCAATCACCTGGAGCTTGTGGCCGGCCTCGATGATCGTGGCCGTGACTTTGGTCTCGCTGCGCACCATGAGCCCTTCGTATTCCCCGATGATGGCGGCCAGCTCCTCCGGCTTCAAACCGGTCTTCACGTCCACTTCGGCGTGCTTCTTGAGGATCTCCACCCCCTCGGGAGCGACGGGATCGGCAACAAGGACCTTCATGCTACCCTACCTCTTCTGACCCGCTCTTCGCGCAGTCGCATTCTAGGCACCGGAGACGGCGATTTCAACCTCCGGCCTAGGCCTTCGCCGCCGGGAGCGCCTTCTCCAAGGCCGCGATGACAATGTTCATGTCGTTCTCGCCTACCCAGCCCAGGTGACCGATGCGGAAGATCTTGCCCTCCAGCTTCGCCTGTCCGCCGGACAGCACCACCTGGTGCTCCTCCCGCAGTATCTGCAGGAGCTTCTTGCCGTCCACCCCCGGCGGCACGTTGATGGCGGTCACGGTGTTCGAGGCATGAGACTCCCTGGCAAACAGGGTCAGCCCCAGGCCCCTGGCTCCGTCCCGGGCCACCCGGGCCACCCTGGCGTGGCGGTTGAACACGTTCTGCAGGCCCTCTTTCTCAATCAGGTCCAGCCCAACGTTCATGGCGTAGAGAGTGGAGATCGCCGGCGTCCAGGGGGTCTGCCCCTTCTCCTCGAATATCTTCCTGGCGCGGCCCAGGTCCCAGTAGAAACGGGGCATCTTCGCCTTCTCGTGTGCCTGCCACGCCCGCTGGCTCATGCTCACCATGGCCATGCCGGGCGGGGTCATCCAGCCCTTCTGCGACCCGGTCACCACCACGTCGCACTGCCAGGCATCCATCGGGAGGTCGATGGAGCCCACGCTGCTGACTCCGTCGACCAGGATCAGCTTGTCGAACTCCCTGGCCACCGCCGCGATCGACTTGAGGTCGTTGGTGGTCCCGGTGGAGGTCTCGTTGTGGGTAACGAGCACCGCCTTGATGCCCGCATCATCCTTCAGCGCCTGGCGCACAGCGTCGGGATCGGCCGGAAGGCCCCAGTCAAAGGACAGTCTCCTGACATCCGCGCCGTACGTCTTGGCGATATCGGCGAAGCGGTCGCCGAAGGCACCGATGGAGACACCAAGCACCCTGTCACCGGGCGAGAGCGTGTTGACCACCGCGGCCTCCAGGCCGCCGGTGCCGGAACCCGTCAGAATCAGCACGTCGTTCCTGGTCTGGAAACAGCGCTTGAGCTGCTCGGTCACCTTGCGGATGATGACGCTGAATTCCTTCCCCCGGTGGTTGATCATCTGCCTGGACTGCGCCAGAAGCACCTCTTCCGGGCAGGGCGTGGGTCCCGGTATCCGTAGCTGCATGCTATGCCTCCATCTCTAAAATCAGCCGTAACAACAAGGCAGGCCAATGGCCTGCCTTCTCCTTCAGTCGGACTGCAGAAGACTGGCCACGGGGGTCAACCGCTACCGGCGCCAGCGTTCATGTCTACCATTATACGACAAAACCGCCGCTTGCCTACCTTGATAACGGCGCCCGGGGCGGCCTTCCAGTCGTTCTCGGTGACCCTCTCGCCGTCGATCTCAACGGCGCCCTGGGCGATGAGCCGCCTGGCCTCACCGGCACTGGCCACGAGGTTGGCCTCCATCAGGAGCGCCGGGACAGAGACGGTGACATTACCCTTGTCCCGGTGGACAGCCTTGATCGCGGTCCTGACCTTCCGCTCCGGCATGTCGGCGGGCAGCTCCTTCTTCTGCACCTCCCGGGAGAAGCGCTCATCAGCCTGGCGTGACTGCCCGGCGTCATGGAACTGGGTCACGATATCGATCGCCAGGCGTTTCTTCAAGGCCATAGGGTTCACGGCCTGCGCCTCCAGCTGCTTCGCCATCTCGTCCAGATCGGGATCGGGCACGTCCGTGAGGAGCTCGAAGTAGAGCATGATCAGGTTGTCCGGAATGGACATCACCTTGCCGTACATGTCATAGGGCGGCTCGTCCACGGCAATGTAGTTGCCCAGGCTCTTGCTCATCTTCTGCACGCCATCGGTGCCCACCAGGAGGGGCATGAGGAACACCTGCTGCTGGCGCTGGCCCATCATGCCCTGCAGCTCCCGTCCCACCAGGCAGTTGAACTTCTGGTCCATCCCGCCGAACTCCACATCGGCCTCGATGGCCACCGAGTCGTACGCCTGGAGCAGCGGATAGAGCAGCTCGGTAATGGCGATGGGCTGGCCGCCGGCGTAGCGCTTGGCGAAGTCCTCGCGGGCCAGGAACTGGGCCACGGTGAACTTGCTGGTGAGCTTGATGATGTCGGCCAGGTCGAACTTGCCGAACCACTCGCTCTGCAGTCTCACCTCGGTCCGGCTCTTGTCCACCACCTTGAAGAACTGCTGCAGGTAGGTCTCGGCGTTGCGCCTGACCTCCTCGGCGGTGAGCATGGGCCGGGTGATCGACTGGCCGCTGGGGTCGCCGATCTGGGCGGTCCAGTCCCCTACGATAAGGACCACCTGGTGGCCCATCTCCTGGAACTCGCGCAGCTTCCGCAGGCCGACGACGTGTCCCAGGTGGATGTCGGGGCGGCTGGGGTCGAAGCCCTGCTTCAGCCGCAGGGGCCTCCCGGACTCCAGCAGCCTGACCATCTCCTGCTCGATGATGACCTCCGCCACCCCCCGCTTGAGCAGGGACTCCGGTACCCGGCCCGTCACCGCACCACCTCCCTCAGCATCGACCGGGCTTTCTCCACATCCTGGCTTATCTGGGCCTTGAGCTCCTCCGGTGATGAGAAGCGCTTCTCGCCCCGGAGGCGGTCCACCAGCTCGACCCTGAGCACCTCGCCGTAGATCTCACCGCTGAAGCCAATGAGATAGACCTCAACCGTCCGCCGGTTCTCCCCGAAGGTCGGCCTCTTGCCGATGTTGGTCACCGACGGAAGGGCCTGCCCGCCCAGGTAGGCCTTCGTCACATACACGCCATCCTCGGGCAGCGCCTGGCCCCTGGTGAATGCCAGGTTGGCCGTCGGGAAGCCCAGCTGCTTGCCTCGTTCGTCACCATGGACAATCCGCCCGTGCAGCACCAACGGTCTCCCCAGGAGACGGGTCACCTTCTTCACATCACCGACGGAAAGGGCCTGACGGATGGCCGTGCTGCTCACCACCTCTCCATCTATCAACTGGGGAGCAAACACCTCCACCCAGAAGCCCATGTCCTGGCCCATCTGGCGCAGGGCGATGGGGTCTCCCTCCCTCCCTTTTCCCAGGGCGAAATCGGCGCCGATGATCAGCCCCCGCATCCTGAGGTATTTCTGCAACAGGGCCACGAAATCGCGGGCCGGGACCCGGGCCAGCTCCAGGTTGAAGGAAAGCGGCACCACCAGATCAATGCCCATCTCCCTGATGGCCCTGATTCTCTCGTCCAGGGGAACCAGGCGGTACAGGGGGGTCTTCGGTGAAATAACGTGCTGCGGGTGGCCGCGGAAGGTGACTACGCCGGGCTGGCGGTCCTCGGCCAGCGCCTGTCTCTTGAGATACTCCATGAGACGCTGGTGGCCGATGTGGACTCCGTCGAAAACGCCGATGGTGAGCACGGTGTCACGCTGCGTCGCGAATTCACTGAGCTCCTCCTCGACCTTCATGCGCCTCTCTACCTGCCCCCGGCCATGGTCCGCCCCACCGCCTCCACCACCGGAGCTACCCTTTTCATCAGATCGCCAAAGTGCTCAAATGTGAGGGACTGCGCCCCGTCCTTGAGGGCCGTATCCGGGGTGGGGTGCACCTCGATCATCAGGCCGTCCGCCCCCGCCGCCACGGAAGCCATGGCCAGCGGCATGACCAGCTCCCACTTCCCGGTGCCGTGGCTCGGGTCGGCAATGATGGGAAGGTGGGTTTCCCTGTGGACGATGGGGATGGCGCTGACATCCATGGTATTCCGGGTGTACGTCTCGAAGGTCCTGATGCCTCTTTCGCAGAGTATCAGCTGGCGGTTGCCCTGGGCCAGGATGTACTCCGCCGCCAGCAGCCACTCCTGGATGGTGGCCGACAGGCCTCTCTTGAGCATGACCGGCTTCTTCGCCTGCCCTACCTCGTCGAGGAGAATGAAATTCTGCATGTTCCGGGCGCCGACCTGGAGGATGTCGGCGTACTTGACCACCAGCTCCACGTCCTGGGGAGTCAGCACCTCGGTGATGAGCGGCAGGCCGTTCTCCTGCCCGGCCTCCGCCAGCAGCTTCAGACCTTCCTCGCCCAGTCCGCGGAACGAATAGGGAGAGGTGCTCGGCTTGAACGCCCCGCCCCGAAGTATCCTGGCGCCCGCGGCCTTCACTGCCCGCGCCGTGCTCATAACCTGCTCCGGGGTCTCCGCGGCGCAGGGACCGGCCATCACCACCACCTCCCGGCCGCCTATCTTCACGCCCCCCACGTCGATCACCGTGTCCTGGGGATCGAACTCCCGGCTGGAGAGTTTGAACGGCTTGGAGATGGGCACCACCTCTTCCACACCGGCCACCAGCTCGAGCCTCTCGCGCAGGTCCGGTATGGTGGAGATGACGCCAACAACGCCGATGACGGTGCGCTCCACACCCCTGGACAGGTGGCCCTGCAGTCCCAGCCCGTGCAGCCGGTCCATGACGAAGCTGATGTCCTTGTCCTGCGAACCGGCCTTCATCACCACGATCATGACGGCCTCCCCTGGTCCGGCGAAGGCATTCTCAGCACCTCGGCACCGTTGATGTAGACGTGCCTGATGTCCTCGGCCCTCTTCTCGGTATTGAACAGGACCATTATCCGGATGCACCGCCCCAGGCTGCCGGGCACAGGGATCTCCTGGAAGCACATCAAGGCGGCATCCGTCCAGCCCATCTGGCGGGCCGCCAGCGCGGGAAACTCCGCGTTGAGGTCGGAGGTGGTGCTGAAGAACATGCAGGCCACGGACTGCTTGTCCACGTAGTTCGCCGAGAGCATCTTGCGCAGCAGCTCCTGCGTGGCCGAGAGGATCTCCTCCCTGCTGTTCCCCGGGGCCACGGTGGCCCCCCTGATTCCTCTACAGAACATGTGCCGCCCTCCGGACTACTCTCTACTGTCTCCGCATTTGCGCTGTAGCAGCGACCCCATCTTATCCAATATATCACTTTCGCCGCCTCAGGTGACAATCGGCCGACCACGGTCGTCTGTCATGAATTGCGCGGGGCGGCCGGCAGCGCCGCTGGTCAGCGTGCAGGCTGTTACCCTGTCCGGACTGGCCCAACAGGCGACGTCATATGAGGGAAGAATGGAGTGAAGATGCCTTCACTATGCCACTGCAGATGGGAAACAGGCCGGTCACATAGCAAAGTTGAAACAGGGCTAGCGGATTCTGACCGTCTGGGGCTGAAGGTGCCGGGGTGAGGCTATTCAGTGCCGGGTGGTGGCAGCTCTACCTTGGTGGCCTCCCATCGGCCATCACGGTTCTTGCCAGCCTCGTATTCTACCTCCTGGCCCTCTTTGAGAGAGGAATACTCCAGACCTTGAAGCTTGCTGCGGTGGAAGAAGAGATCCTTCCCTTCGCCAGTCTGGATGAACCCGAAGCCCTTGTCTGAAACCAGTTTCTTAATCTTGCCCTTCGGCATAGCAAATCCCCTTTCTACCTGCCTGCTGTCAGCGAAGGCATTCACGCCCCGCTGTTCATGGCCACAACAGCCGCCCTCTCACTTCCCGGTTTCTTCCGGCTGAAAGCACGGTCAACACAGCGGAGAAGAGCCGGGGGGCTGCGGGATACTTGAGACGAGTCTGCCTCTCTTGCCGCGGTTGTGGTTGCCGGAGCTGACAAATTCACGGTTACGCTGTCGGCTGTCCGCGTCCGTATCATGGCCCACAATGAGTGATAGAAGATCGCTCCCATAGGGAGTCTCGAGGGGGGCCTCAAACGGCTCTGTTCCTGGCATAGTTTTCACCGTTCCGATCTGCCTTCGCATACTTCGACGGGGCACCGTCCAAGAAAGGACGGATATCTATGCGAGACTCGAGAGGGGGACAAGCTGTTGTTGACCTATATTTACCTATTATAACCTATACTCACGTATATGTCAAGCATCGCCGCGGCCTCATCCGCGAGCCCCCCCATTTGGCAGCTGTCACGTGCGCGAGCGCCTGTCAATATACCCATTGCGGATCATGCGGCAGCGGGACCAAAGTCGCATCGTATCACCTTCCGCGGGGTATAATGGTTGTATCATGGAGAAAATGAGCAGCTTCGTAATCAAGATCAGGGTCCAGGGTGAGACTGAGTGGACCGACAATGGGATGTACTTCCCCAGCCGCGAAGACGCTGAGGCCTGGTTCTATGACCTGGAAACCAGGCGGAGCCCGGGAGTAGAAACCCGGGTGGAGAGAGACACAAAGCCACCGAACTACCACTATGTGAACGGCTCTCTGAAGCAGATCGTCGCCGGCCAGAACTGAGGGCAGTGGGCCAGCTTCATTCGGGACCTCCCGTGACTCCACCCCAACGCAGTCAGATCCGGCCCGGCCTGCGGGTGCAGATCGTCGAGAAGCAGAACCAACGCACCGGAGCACTGTCGGCCGGTATCGTGGCACGCATCCTGACCAGGAGCCCCACGCACCCGCACGGCATCAAAGTGATGCTGGAAGATGGAAAGGTGGGACGGGTGCAGGCGATCCTGGGAAACCGGGCCGACCCCTAGGTCGCATGGCAGTATGCGCCAAGCTGCCCCTTGACATATATGCATCATAGATGCATACTGATGCATATGAGGACGACGCTGAACATAGACGAAGAGATGCTCAAGAAGGCCTCCGAGCTGACCGGCATAACGGAGAAGACGTCGCTGGTCAGGCTGGGCCTGGAAGCACTGATTGCCCTTGAGAGCAGCCGGAGGCTGGCCGACCTTGGCGGCACTGAGAAGGACCTGCGGCCCATACCCAGAAGAAGACGTGCGGTCCGCTAGACCATGGTCCTGGTGGACACGTCCGTCTGGGTATCCCACCTCCGCGCCGGCGACGCCCGGCTGAAGCATCTTCTGGCGGCAGGGCAAGTCACGTGTCACCCCTTCATCATCGGCGAGCTCGCCTGCGGGAACGTCAGGAACAGGATCCGCGTTCTCTCCCTGCTGCAGGCGTTGCCGACGGCCAGGGTCGCGGATAACGGGGAGGTCCTCAGCTTCATCGATCGCCACGGCCTGGCAGGTGCGGGCCTTGGCCTGGTCGATGTTCACCTGCTGGCCTCAGCCTGCCTCTCGCACGTACCCCTGTGGACCGCGGACAGGCCGCTCGCGGCAGCCTGCATCCGGTTGGGTGTCGCCTTCCGGTAGCCCAGCAGTTCCGCAACTTCGCCGGGCGGCCGTAGCTGACTGCTTCTTGGCAGGAGA
>CAYPDY010000080.1:0-11946 GCA_964409515.1 uncultured Dehalococcoidia bacterium | reverse complement strand
GGCAAGGGTTCCGCAACTCCGCCGGGCGGGGCGGTGGGAGGGGGTTGGATCGGCTTTGCTGGCGGCTGTTTTGGGTGATATAGTGCAGCAGAAGCTGTCCAGGGCACTTTCGCATGGCCGATTTTGGGGAGGTTCGGAGGCATTTTCGGTGATACGGACGTGTTTGGCTATCCTCAGGGAGATGGCTGAGGGCAGGTCGGGGGCTGGTCAGGAGCTCCCGTCAGCTTGGCGGCGAGTTGTTCTTAGGGTTAGTCCAGGCGGCGCCCGCGGCCGGCATGGCATCTATGCCGCGCAGCAGCTCTGCTGTGACGGCGATGGCCGTGTAGCGGCGCCGCAGTTCCTCCTTCATGTTCAGGCGATGGAAGCATTGCACCAGGGTGTGGGCAATGAAGAGAGCCAGTACGAAGTTGACCATGGCCAGGGGATGATGGCGGAAGCAATGGTCCAACCCCCAGTCGCGAGAGAGTGCATTGAAGGTGCGGTTCTCTATCTCCCAGCGCTGGTGCCCGATGCGGCAAAGCACCGCGGGGGAGATCTGCGACTTGGGGATGGTGGTGGCCCACATCCAGGTGGAGGTCTGCTGCTCCCGCACCCACCGGCCCGCCCTGCGGGTCCTGCATGAGGCGACTTCCTCGGTGCGCAGGACCCGCAAAGGGCGTTCTATGGATCCATGAGAGAAGCCCTCTTCGTCCCAGTATTGGATGCGGCGATTACCTTCCTCACGGACCAGGTGGGCCTGACCTCGCATCAGGGCGCTGGCATCCTCCAGTAGCGACCGGTTGTTGACCCTGAGGACAGCCAGCGCATGTTTTCCGTGTGCCAGACACAGGTTAAACAGGTGGCTCTCCAGGTAGAGGGCATCGCCGAGGACGGCATCAAAGAAACGCCCATACCGTAGCAGAAGGCGCCCCAGCAGCCTTCTGGCAGCGGCGATCTCGCCCTCGCCGGGCTGCAGCATCTCCACATCGAGAAGCACGGGGATGTCGTACCCAATCAGGTGGGCCACGACCCCTCGATGGTAGCACTCGGTGACCTTCTCGCTGCCCACGGTCACCAGGCGCTGGCTGCACAGACTACAGCGGTGATGCCGGCCGGCGAAAAAACTCGTGACCGTCCAGGGCCACGAAGCGCAGCCCCCAGTGGTTGGCCAGCACCTTGTTTCGCTTCAAGCGATGGTTGATGCCGGAGAGCACGTCCCGCACACGCTCCGGATCGATCAGGGTCATGACCCGGCTCACCGTGTCGGCGCTGGGCCTTTTGGGTCCCACCACCCGCTTCCAGCGATCGGCAGCACGCAGTGATGACTCCAGGGCATTCAGGCTCCCGCGGCGAGTGGCAAACATCATCAGGGCGCTGGTGAATACCGTGGAGGTAGAGATCTGGGGCCGGGGTCGGCTGTCGGACAGTCCGGCCAGCCAGCGGCTGCAGCCGAAGACCTTCTCAATGTAGCGGCAGAATCGAGTCATCATGACCGGTCAGGCCTCGTCGCAGAGCGCCGAATCTTGGCCTGGACCAGCTGGTCCACGGAGGCCTGTGACATCTCTTCCAGCAAGGCATCCACCTTCCTGGCGTTGTCCACCATGGCCCGGACGCTGGCCTCCATCTCTTTGGGGACGTAGACCATCTTGCGCCCGCCCCCAATGCGGGCGTCCAGGTAGAGGGAGACATGCTTCTGGCCGGAGTAGCACTTGCAGCCCTTGTTGCCGCAGGTGCGGGCCATGGACACCAGGCTGCCCCGAACGATGGGCAGGGGGGAGGAGAGGAGCTTCATGAGGCGGGAGCGAGCGGAGCGATCCCGGGGCGGCAGGTCGTTACGTGATGGCATGAGTCCTCCTTTCCCAAGCTGATATATATCTACATATCAGATTCCCGCCCAAATGTCAAGAGGGTAACGAATGAGAATTTGCTCAACTATCCGGGTCTTCCCCTTGTCCGAATAAGTCAGCTATGCCCGCCCGGCGGAGTTGCGGAACCCTTGGCAGCACGGCGCGCACCGCTACCACTTCGTGATGGCGCGTCCCTCCTGGTCCCTGAACTTGCCGGACACGGCGATAATGAAATCGACCAGCGCCCAGATGAAGTCGGCCATGAGACACAGCCACGTGACCCCGAAGAGCAGGAACAGGCCCACCGGGAAGTCCCCCTCATCAGCGTTGAAGGCGGTGGTCAGAATCGCACCCATGTAGCCGAAGTAGCTGACCATGCCGATGAGACCCAGGACCAGCATGCCCACGGCCGTCTTGATCTTGCCCATGTAGAAGCGGTGCGCCCCGAACATCCCCACCATCAGCCACGGGCAGGACAGCAGCGTGGCCGCCAGGCGCGACTTCGGCGAGACCTCCTCCGGGACCGATGGCTGGCTGACCATGGTGGCCGGTTGCCCGGCGATGGTGGCGACTGCGCTACCGCACTTTGAGCAAAATGCCGAATCATCGCTCAGTTGCGTGCCGCACTTACTACAGAACAATCCAGTCCTCCTTCAAAGTAGAGTCATCGGGTCGACGTTCACCACCCACCCCTGGGGCAGCGGCAGGTCGGCCAGCAGCCGCGCCGGGTCCGCACCGCGCAGGAGAATCTGCCAGCGGTACCGGCCGCGTATCCGGCCGAAGAACATGGGGGCCGGGCCGATCAGGTCAACGCCCCCTCCCTCGCACTCCTTCTTTTCCGCCAGCCGCCCCAGCATCTTCTCCGCCCCGGCGCGGCAGGCCCCGGCATTGGCGTGGCTGTAGACCAGCGAAACCAGCCGGGCAAACGGCGGCTGGCCGTGCTCCCGGCGCAGCTCGATCTCCTGCCGGTAGAAGGAGCCGTAGTCATGCCTGGCGCCGGCGGCGATGGCATAGTGGTCCGGGGTGTAGGTCTGGACCACCACCCGGCCCGGAAGCGCCCCCCGCCCCGCCCGTCCCGCCACCTGGCTCAGCAGCTGGAAGGTGCGCTCGCCGGCCCGGATGTCCGGGAAGTGCAGCATGGTGTCCGCCGATATGACCCCCACCAGGGTCACCAGGGGCAGGTCCAGCCCCTTGGCGATCATCTGCGTCCCGATGAGGATGTCCGCCTCATGCGCCAGGAAGGCGGAGAGTATCCGCTCGTGGGAGCCCTTCCCCCTGGTGACATCCCGGTCCCAGCGGAGCGTCCTGGCCGACGGGAAGGCCTGCCGCACCTCGTCCTCCACCTTCTCCGTGCCCAGCCCCAGGTACCGGATGCGCCGGCTCCAGCACACGGGGCACAGGTCCGGGACGCCCCGGCGGTAGCCGCACTGGTGGCAGGACAGGCTCCCCTCCTTCGCATGGTATGTCAGCGCCAGGTCGCAGCGCGGGCAGCGCATGGCGTATCCGCAGTTCCGGCACTGCACGAAGGTGGAGGTGCCCCGCCGGTTCAGAAAGAGTATGGTCTGCCCGCCGCCGGCCAGGGTCTCGCCCATGGCCCGGCTCAGGGAACGGCTGAAGATGCTGCGGTTGCCGGCCTTGAGCTCCTCGCGCATGTCCACCAGGTCCACCTCGGGCAGGGGCGACTCGCCCCGGACCGTGACCCGGTGCGGCAGCTCGAGCAGGCGGTACGCGCCGCTCTGCGCGCGATGGTAGGTCTCCAGGTCGGGGGTGGCGCTCCCCAGGACGACCACGGCCCCGCACAGCCCGGCGAGCTTCAAGGCCACCTCCCGGGCATGGTAGCGGGGCGCCTGCTCCTCCTGCTTGTAGGTCCACTCGTGCTCCTCGTCGATGACGATCAGCCCCAGGTCAGGCTGCGGAGCGAACAGGGCGCTGCGGGGCCCGATGACCACGTCGAAGGCTCCCTCCGCGATCCTCCGCCACTCGTCGAACTGCTCCCCCAGGGACATCCGGCTGTGCAGGACGGCCACCCGGCCGGGGAAGCGCGAGGCGAACCGGCCGATGGTCTGCGGGGTGAGGGAGATCTCGGGCACCAGCACGATGCCGCGCTGGCCCAGGGCCACCACGGCGGCCAGCGCGCGCATGTAGACCTCGGTCTTGCCGCTCCCGGTCACCCCGTGCAGCAGGAACACCGGCGGGGCGCCGCGCCCGGGCGAGCCGGGGCCGGATCGGACCTGCTCCAGGGCGGCCTGGATCTGCTCCAGGGCCGCCTCCTGAGCGGCCGTGGGCACGGGGGGCGGGCAGGAGGCGAACTCGCGGTCCAGAAGCGGGTCGCGCCACACCTCGACGTTGCTGATCGAGATCAGGCCCCTGTCCCGGAGGGCCTTGACCACGGCCGGCGTGGCCCCGGCCTCGGGGACCGGGAGCGCCCGGCCCCGTCCGGCCAGCAGCCGCAGCAGGGCCGCCTGCCTGGGCGCCCGGGACGCCAGGCGTTCCGCCTCCGCCCTGGCCGCGTCCGCCTCGACGGACAGGCCCGCGTGAGGGACCAGCCTGGCCCGCACCCTGACTCTCTCCAGCTCCTGCCTCCTGGCGATGCCGCCTTTCTCCAGCAGCCCGTCCAGCGCCCGCCGGGCCTTCTTCTGGCCCAGGGCCTTCTCCAGCACCGCCTGGGCCACCCGGCCCTCCCGCTCCAGGAGACTGACCACCTGGCTCTCGTCAGGCGTCAGGCCGGCGGACGAAGAAGAGAACCCCGGGGACAGCTCGTAGAAGGCGATGAGCTTCCGCTCGAACCCGGGCGGAAGCATGAGGGCGGCCGCATCGAAAAGAGGGGCCAGGTAGTGCTCGCTGACCCAGCGGGCCAGCTCGACCCGGGTGGGGGTCAGGAAGGGGCGGGGATCGATGACCCCGATGACGTCCTTTGTCTCCGGGACCTCGGGGTGCTCGGACAGCCGGCAGACAATGCCCTGAAGGGTCCTGGTGCCGAACGGCACCCAGACGGCCTGGCCGACACTCAGGCTGAGGGAGGGGGGAATGCCGTAGCTGAAAGTGCGACGCTGGGCTACCGGCGCGTTGACGGCGACTTCCGCGTAGCCCATGTCTCACTTACCACCCGGGGCAGGCTACTCCTTCGCTGCAGGCGTATCCGCGGCCGCCTCGGCGCCCTCGGCCCCCACCTCTTCCGGCGGCTCCTGCGACACCAGCTCCGACACCAGGTCCGGCGACATGGCGGCCCTGGCCTTTGACTTCAGCTTGGCCCGGCTGGCCCGGCTGCTCAGGCCCCGGAGATAGAACAGCCTCGCCCGGCGAACGTCGCCGTGTGAGGCTATCTCCACCTTCTCCACAAACGGCGAGTTCACGAAGAACGTGCGCTCCACGCCGACGCCGTACGCCACGTGCCTCACCGTGAAGTTGGCCCGGTTGGCGCCCTTGCGTACCCTGATCACGATGCCGGAGAACACCTGGGTACGCTCCTTGTCCCCTTCCCTGGTCTTGACACTAACCTTGACCCGGTCACCAGGGTTGATCTCCGGGTGTTTGACCTTGGCCTTGGTTTCCAGCATCCAACCGATATCCTTGCTCAATTGAACCCCTTTCTTGCCGCGCGCTCGCGCTCTATCCTGTCCGCCAGGTCCCTCTCCTCCCTGGACAGGCTGGCCCTGGCCAGGAGGTCCGGGCGGCGCTGCAGGGTCCGTTCCACGGCCTGCTCCCGCCGCCACCTGGCGATCTCCTGATGGTTTCCGGAAAGCAGCACCTCAGGCACCTCCCACCCGCGGTACACGCGAGGCCGAGTGAACTGGGGGTACTCCAGGAAACCCCTGGCATAAGAATCTTCATTCGCCGCCTGCTCCGAACCCAGAGCGCCAGGCAGCAATCTGACAACCGCGTCAACCAGCACCATGGCCGCCAGCTCCCCGCCGGTGAGGACGTATTCGCCGATGCTGATCTCATCCGTGACCAGGTGCTCTCTCACCCGCTCGTCCACGCCTTCGTAGTGCCCGCAGATGAGGACCAGGGCCGGCTCCTTCGCCAGGTCCCGCGCAATCCGGTCGCTGAACAACCGTCCCTGCGGGGTGAGCAGGATCACCGGGCCGGCGTTGCCGCCGGGCGCGTCGTTAAGGCCGGCGGAGCCCTGGATGGACTCCACCGCCTCGAACAGCGGCTCCGGCTTCAAGACCATCCCCTCGCCGCCGCCGAACGAGTAGTCATCCACGGTGCTGTGCTTGTCATGGGCGAACTCCCGGAAGTTGTGGATGCGCAGGCTTACCAGGCCGGCATCGATCGCCCTCTTCACAATGCTCTCGCCGAAGGGGCCGTCGAACATCCGGGGAAACAGGCTGAGTATGTCGATGCGCATGGAGATCCGCCCGCCCTCCTACCTCCGGGCACACTCGGAAGCCTGCCCCGTCACCGTCTCTATGGCATGGGGAAGGGCAGGCAATATGGCTTCCAGGCATTCCTTCACTGCCTTCGGGCTGCCGGGCATGTTGATGATCAGCGTCTTCTTCCGCACGCCGGCCACCGCCCGGCTCAGCATGGCCGTCGGCGTCTGCTTCATGCCGTAGGCCCGCATGGCCTCGGCAAAGCCGGGAGCCACCCGGTCCAGAACGTCCAGCGTGGCCTCCGGTGTCACGTCCCGGGGAGTCAGTCCGGTGCCCCCGGTGGTTAGCACCAGGGCCACTCCGGCATCCGACCACTCCCGGAGCCTGTCCGAGATGGCCTGTCTCTCGTCGGGGACGACGGCATACTCTATCCCGCCGGCGCCCAGCGATGTCAGAGCTTCCTTGATGACCCGGCCGCTTTCGTCGACCCGCTCGCCCCGCGACCCCTTGTCGCTGACAGTAAGCACCCCGGCAGTGAACATAAAAACCTCATGGTAATGATACCATAAGAGAGCGCGCACAGGAAAACCGGGGCCCGGGCCGGAGCCGCCCGACCGCGCCGGCATGCCGGCGCCCCGGCCCGGCGGGCTGCCGGCGGGCTGCCGCGCTTGCGCCGCGGCGGCGCCGTGTGCTATCTTGGGCGGCGGAGAACGCATGGTTCGGAAATACGATGTCATCATAGTTGGGGCCGGGCCGGCCGGCATCTTCGCCGCGCTGGAGCTTTCCCAGGAAGCCAAACTGAAGATCCTGCTCCTGGAGAAAGGCAAGGACCTGGACAAGCGCCGCTGCCCGGCCTCTGACCGGACCACCAACTGCGTATCCTGCTCGCCCTGCAACATGGTGAGCGGCCTGGGCGGGGCCGGCGCCTACAGCGACGGCAAGATGACCCTGTCGCCGCATGTCGGCGGGCGTTTGATCGAGTACCTGGGGGAGTCCGCCACCTGCGAGCTCATCCGCTACGTGGACAGCGTCTACCTTCGCTTCGGGGCCACGGACACGCTCTGGGGCGTCGGCGAGAAGGTGGAGGAGCTGGCGCGGCGCGCCAGCCTGGTGAAGCTGAACCTGATCTCGATGCCCCTGCGCCACCTGGGGACAGAGCACTGCCACGCCATCCTGAGGGCCATGGAGAACCACCTTTCGACGGCGGTGGACATCCAGGTGGAGAAGGCCGCCGCCACCATCCTGGCGGACAAGAACGGCGTCCAGGGCATAGAGACGGCCGACGGTGAACGCATAGAGTGCCACTACCTTATCCTGGCCCCCGGCCGGGAAGGGGCGGACTGGCTGATCGACGAGGCCAGCCGGCTGAAGCTGACCATGCACAACAACCCGGTGGATGTCGGCGTTCGCGTTGAGGTGCCCAGCGCCGTGCTGGCGGAGCTGACCGACGTGCTCTACGAGCCGAAGCTGGAGTACTTCACCCCCACTTTTGACGACCGCGTCCGGACCTTCTGCATCTGTCCCGGCGGCCACGTCACCCTGGAGTCCACCGGCGCCACCGACCCGGTGATCACCGTGAACGGGCACAGCTACGCCCACCGCAAGACCGGCAATACCAACTTCGCCCTGCTGGTGAGCACCTCCTTCACCGAACCGTTCCGGGAGCCCATCGCCTACGGCAAGTACGTGGCCCGCCTGGCCAACATCCTCGGCGGGGGCGTTATAGTGCAGCGACTGGGGGACCTTCTGGGCGGCCGCCGGTCGACGCCGCAGCGGATGGAGCGCAGCATCGTCCAGCCCACGCTGAAGAGCGCCACTCCCGGAGACCTCAGCTTCGTGCTGCCCTACCGCCATCTCCAGGACATCGTCGAGATGCTGCAGGCCATGGACAAGCTGTGCCCCGGGGTGGCCTCGCGCCACACCCTCATCTACGGAGTCGAGGTCAAGTTCTACTCCTGCCAGCTCAAGCTGGGCTACCACATGGAGACGGAGATACCCGGCATGTACGCCATCGGCGACGGCGCCGGCGTCAGCCGCGGGCTGGTCCAGGCCTCCGCCTCGGGGGTGATCGCCGCGCGCGGTGTGCTGCGGGACGCAGCCTGATCGTGGCCGCACGGTCGACCGGTCTCAGTTGACGTCTAAGTTCCCAAAAGATACAATACATAACGTGCGTCCCTTTACAGAAACGAAACCCGACCGGGAGGGGGGATGATTTGTGGCTGATGTAAACCTTGGCGAGAATGAAAGCTTCGACAGCATGCTCCGCCGGTTCAACCGGAAGGTGCAGCAAGAAGGAGTCCTCGCCGAAATCAGGCGTCGAGGCTCATACGAGAAGCCCAGCGTGAAGCGCAAGAAGAAAGAAGCGACCAAGAGGCGCAAGAGCGGCAGGGGGCCAAGAAGCTCCGGCCCGTCAAGAGATTAGGATGGCCCTGATAGACAGGTTGAGAGAAGACCTCAACCAGGCCCTTCGAAAAGGCGACAAGACCCGGCTCTCGGTAATCCGTCTGCTGATCTCCAACATCAACAACGCCCAGATTGCCAAGGGCGCCCCGATGGAAGACGGTGACGTGCTGGCCGTCATGAACAGGCAGGCCAGGCAGCACCGGGAGAGCATCGACGCCTTCCGCAAAGGCAATCGCGCCGACCTCCAGGCCAAGGAAGAAGCCGAGCTGGCCGTTCTCCTGGAGTACCTCCCCCAGCAGATGTCGCGAGACGAGATCGCGGCCGCCGCCCGCAAAGTGATCGAGGAAGTGGGCGCCCGCGGCCCGGGCGAAAAGGGCAAGGTCATGTCCAAGCTGATGCCACAGCTCAAGGGCAAGGCCCCGGGCGCTGAGATAAACGCGGTGGTGATGGAGCTGCTGGGTGGCTAGCCGCCTCATCGAAGCCGTCCGCTCCCTGTATCAGCGGCTCAAGAAGTCCGAGTACGACAGAACGCGCTCGCCGCAGTCCACAGATTCCGTAGAGCAATGAATTGAAGTTCGGCGTAATCGTCTTTCCCGGCACCTGGAGTGACGTGGACTGTCACTATGCGCTGGACAGGATCATCGGCCAGCCGGTCAGCTACATCTGGCACCGCGAAACCAGCCTCTCCGGCTACGACTGCGTCATCCTCCCCGGCGGTTTCTCCTACGGCGACTACCTGCGCGCCGGCGCCATTGCCCGTTTCGCGCCCATAATGGCCGAGGTGGAGCGTTTTGCCCGCCGCGGCGGCCTGGTCTTCGGGATATGCAACGGCTTCCAGATACTGTGCGAGTCCGGGCTGCTGCCCGGCTGCCTCATGATGAACAACCACCTCGAGTTCCGCTGCCAGCCGGTCCACCTCCGCGTGGAGACGACCCGCACCCCCTTCACCTGCGGGTGCCACGATGGACAGGTGCTGCAGGTCCCCATTTCGCACCACGACGGCAACTACTACGCCGACGAGAGCATCCTCCGGGAGATGGAGGACAACGGACAGATAGCCTTCCGCTACTGCACCCCGACAGGGGAGGTCACGGAGGCGGCCAATCCCAACGGCTCCCTGCACAACATAGCCGGCATTACCAACAGGAAAGGCAACGTTCTGGGCATGATGCCTCATCCCGAGCGGGTCTGCGAGGACATTCTCGGCGGCGCTGACGGGGCCATGCTCTTCGAGTCCCTGGTGGACTGGCAAAGGCGGGTCAGGGTATAGCTGATGGGTCTCTTGTCCCGGCTCCGGCGGGCGGAGCGGGTCCCGATCGATAGAGGTGAAGGAGTGGGCCGGCATGGCGATTGAAATCTCGGAAGTATCTCGAAACACGAAGCTCCTGATTGACGGCGTCCCGTTTGCCGTGGAAGACGTCAACTTCGTGAAGCCCGGCAAGGGCCGCGCCATCTACCGCATCAGGATGCGCAGCATGTTCGACGGCACCGGCCGGGAGATCACCTACCACTCGGGCGACAGGGTGGAAGAGGTCCACATCACCGCCCACGACATGCAGTACCTCTACGAGGAAGGCAACCACTTCGTCTTCATGGACACCGAGAGCTACGACCAGCACCACGTGGAGAAGACCCTGCTGGGGAACAAGGCCCAGTTCCTGAAGGACGGCATGTTGGTTTCCGCCGTCATGATGGGCGCCCGGGTGATCGGCATCGACCTGCCCAAGTTCGTGGAGCTGAAGGTCGTCCAGAGCGGCGTGAGCACCAGGACGGACACCGTCACCGCCCAGATGAAGGCGGTGAAGCTGGAAACCGGCGCCACGGTCAACGTCCCCACCTTCGTCAAAGAGGGAGACACCCTCAAGATCGACACGCGCACCGGCACCTACGTCGAGCGCGTCACCAAGAAGTAGACCATGAGCCGGGCAGAAGACACGCGGCTCAGGCGGATCAAGGCCAGCCTCGAACGCCGCGCCCGCATCCTCGACAGCATCCGCGCCTTCTTCAAGCGGGAAGGATTCCTGGAAGTGGAGACCCCGGTGCTGCTGCCCCACGTCGCCCCGGAGCAGTTCATCGACCCCTTCGCCGTGGACGGCTGGTTCCTCTCCACATCGCCGGAGATGCACATGAAGCGGTTGCTGGCCGCCGGGTACGGGGACATGTTCCAGATCACCCGCTGCTTCCGCCGGGGCGAGAGCGGCCGCCTGCACAATCCCGAGTTCACCATGATCGAGTGGTACCGCGTCGGCGCCGACTGCATGGCCATCACCGAGGATACGGAGAGGCTGGTGCTGGCCGTGGCCGGCGACCTCGGCCTGGGCCCGGCCCTCCGCTATCAGGGCCAGGAGATCGACCTGACCCGGCCCTGGCCCAGGATCACGGTGAGGGAGGCCTTCCTCCGGTCTGCCGGATGGGACCCCGTCTCGCAGCTCGATCCGGAACGCTTCGACCTGGACCTGGTGGACAAGGTGATGCCGGCCTTCGACCGCAACCGGCCGACGGTGCTGATGGAGTACCCGGCCGCCAACGCCTCCATGGCCCGGCTGAAGCCGGGGGACAGGACGGTGGCCGAGCGGGCGGAGGTGTTCATTGGCGGGCTGGAGCTGTCCAACGCCTACAGCGAGCTGACCGACCCCGCCGAGCTGGGGCAGCGCTTCCGGGAAGCACAGCAGGCAAGGGGCGACAGCCGGCAACCCCTGCCCGAGAGCTTCCTGCAGGCCATGGCCCGCCTGCCGGCCTGCGGGGGCATCGCCCTGGGCGTGGACCGCCTGGTCATGCTGCTCTGCGACGCCGCTTCCATCGATGACGTGGTGGCCTTCCCGCGGGACCTGGCCTGAGGTTGCCAGAGCCCCCGCATCCGGCGGCCCGGTAACGCCGGACCGACCGGCGCTAAGCCGGGTCGCTGTTCCAGATGTCGAGGACCAGCTTCCACGATCCGTCCGGGCCGCGCCTCATGACGGTCACGTATTTCCCTTTGGTGGCCTTCTCCTGCGGGGTCCCGGCCTGCATGGTGATGGTGATCACGCCCCTCTCGGAGGCCAGGCCGCCCTCCACGACCAGGTCAGCGGGCTCCAGGTTGGCGCTGGCGCCCATGTCCATGGCGAACTCCCAGAAATCCCGGATGGCCTCCTTGCCGGTGACCATCGGCAGGTTCGGGGGCAGGACCTTCGCGTCCTCGGTGTAGAGCTCGGCGGCCGCCGCCGCGTCCCGGCGGCGGTAGGCTTCCACGAACCTGGGGGTAACGGCCCTGACAGCACTATCATCCATCGGCGACCCTCCTTTGCCCCCCTGACCGCGCGGCACTTCATTCCACCACCGGGCAGGCGGGCTGGGTTCGTCCATTGGCAGAGCGAGAAAGTATCGGCGCCGGGACTCACCAGGGGCTGTTGTTGTCCAGCGAC
>CAYPDY010000079.1:0-12022 GCA_964409515.1 uncultured Dehalococcoidia bacterium | reverse complement strand
ATTGCGTTAAGGCGTACTTGCAACTAGTTGCAGTGTACCAGACAAAAAAAAGGCCGTCAACCCCCCCCGCACTTGAGGCAGCAGCCGTGGATGGCCAGGTGCTTGAGGTCGGCCACGAAGCCGTACTTCCGGCGGAGGGCGCTCTGCAGCGAGGCGAAGACGTCCTCGTCGATATCCGTTACCCTGCCGCACTCCTGGCAGATAAGGTGGTGATGGTGGCCCTTTTCGGCCTGGTGATAGTAGAGCTTGTCTCCGCCCAGCTCGGTCTCGGTCACCAGGTCGAGCTCCTTGAGAAGATCCAGTGTGCGATAGATGGTGGACTTGTTGACCCAGGGGTACCTGGCCTGAACACAATGGCAGATGTCCGGGGCCGATATATGCCCCTCGGCTTCGTGCAGGGCGTCCAGCACCATGAGCCGCTGCGGAGTGAGACGGTATCCTCTCTCCTTCAGCTTCTCAGAGCAGCTCATTTCTTACCCGCCGGGGCCGTGGTGAGAATGATCCGGGAGCCCTCGAAGTCAATCTCCTTGATCCTGGCCTCCAGCTCCTTCTGGTCTCCGAAAATGGTGGAGAGCCGGAGCCTGTTGTCATCGATCTCGATCAGAGCGATGGAATCCAGCACCAGCTCGCGCTTGTTGCCCGCCTCAATGTAGGCCTTGCCCAGACACATCTAGCCCTCCTTCAGGCCTTCCAGGGCAGACAGCAGGGACTTGTTGGCCGCCTTCATCTGCTTGACGGCCTTCATGATGTGGTCATGCACCGGGGCCCGGCCGCCGGCCTTCGCCCTCAGGGCCCACTCGGTGAACTCCACGGCATGCTCTTCATTGTGCTCCACCCAGTGGCTCAAGAGTATCCTCAGTCTGGCGGCATCGTCTCTGGCCATTTCTCGCTCCCTGCGCCTGACGCTCTTCTGGAATTATAGCATAAGACCCGATTGACAACGCTCGTGATGGGCGAATAGACTGGTAGCGGCAACCGCCCCATGACCGCGCGCGGGATTGCGGGGAGTTGCGGCCCGGCGCGGGAACCGCTCTTGGAGGTAGGGATTGAACCGTGACACTCTCGCCGAGGCCCTTAAGGGGCACGAAGCCGACTACGTAGAGATCCGCCTGGAGGAACGGCGCGCCACCGGCATCCGGTATCGCGGCCGGGAGCTCGAGGATGTCAGCGAGCCCACCAGCAGCGGGGGCAATGTCAGGGCGCTGATGAAGGGAGGATGGGGCTTCGTCAGCTTCAACGACCCCGGCGACCTGAGGGAGAAGGTGAAGCTGGCGGTGAGGCAGGCCAGGCTGGTCGGCCAGGATTCCAGCCACTTCGCGCCGGTGGCGCCGGCCGAGGATTCGCTGCAGGAGCTCGAGGCGAAAGACTCCTCCCTGGTGGGCCTGGCCGAGAAGATGCAGCTGGTGCAGCAGTACAACGATGCCATCCTGGGCGTGCCGAAGGTGGATTCCTCGATGGTGGTCTACGGCGACCGGCGGCGCAAGGTAACCTTCGCCAGCTCTGAGGGTACCTACATCGAGCAGACACACAGCGACGTCTCCATGAGGGTGACGGCCCTGGCCCGGGACGGCGACGACGTGCAGCAGGCCGGGCTGAGCATGGGCAGCAGGGGGGATTTCGGCCAGGTGGAGGGCATGCAGCGGGAGGTCGAAGAGATCGCCCGGCGGGCCGTCGAGCTGATCTCGGCGCCCAAAGCCAGGAGCGGAGAGTACACCGTGGTCCTGGATCCCATCCTGGCGGGTGTCTTCACTCATGAAGCCTTCGGCCATCTCTCTGAAGCCGACTTCACCTACGAGAACGAGCGCATGAAGGAGCTGATGGTGCTGGGACGCCGTTTCGGCGGCCGGCACCTGAATATCGTGGACGGCGCGGCCGTTCCCGGCCTGCGCGGCAGCTTCAAGTACGACGATGAAGGCGTGCCGGCCACCAGGACCTACCTGATCAGGGAAGGAGTGCTGGTGGGCCGGCTGCACTCTCGCGAGACGGCGGCCAGGATGGGCGAGCCCACCACCGGCAATGCCCGCGCCATCGACTACCAGCATCCGCCGATCGTGCGCATGACCAACACGTACATTGAGGCCCAGAAAGTGAGCTTCGAGGAGATGATAAGCGAGATCAAGGAAGGGATCTATGCCCGCAACTGGTACGGCGGCACCACCAGCATGGAGATGTTCACCTTCTCGGCGGGCGAGGCCTATGCCATCCGCAACGGGCGCGTGGCGGAGCTGCTGCGCCCCGTGGTGCTCTCCGGCAACGTGTTCACCACGCTGAAGAACATAGATGCCATCGGCAACGACCTGGACATGAACCAGGGTGGAGGCTGCGGCAAGGGAGGGCAGTCGCCGCTGCCCGTCTCCAATGGCAGCCCGCACATCAGGATAAGAAGCTGCCTGGTGGGCGGAGCGTAGGCCCGGCGATGGATCAGTTAGTCAGGCCCAGACTGGAAGAGATCCTCTCGAAGGCGAGGAAGAGCGCCGAGCAGGCGGAGGTGTTCTTCAGCGCCGTGGATGACACCCCCGTCATCTTCGAGGCCAACCGCCTGAAGCAGATGCAGACGAACGAGGGCATGATGGTGGCCCTGAGGCTGGTCAAGAACGGCCGGATCGGCTTCTCTACCGCCACGGCCCTGGACGATATCGACTCCCTGGTGAGCCGGGCGGTGGAGGTGGCCCAGTTCGGGGCCGTCGCCAGGTTCGAGCTGCCGGGGCGGCAGCCCTTCCCCGGAGTAGCCATGCGTGATCCGGAAGTGGAAAGCTTCGACGTGGAGCGCATGGTGGACCTGGGCCGGGAGCTCATAGCCAGGGTGCTCCAGCATACCCCGGACCTGCTGTGCGATGCCAGCGTGGGCAAGGGTATGGCCTCCCTGGTCCTCCTGAACTCCAACGGCGGCGAAGCCCAGTTCGAGAAGACCTTCTTCGTCCTCGGTCTCGAGGGGAACCTGATCAAGGACACCGACATGCTGTTTGTGGGCGACGGTGAGAGCTCCTGCCGGGCGCTCACCGATATCAGGGGCGTGGCGGACTCGGTAGTGAGGCAGCTGGATCTGGCCAGAAGGCCAGCAGCCATCTCCGGCGGGAGCTGGCCCGTGATATTCACCTCTCAGGGTGTGGTGAGCGCCCTGATCGCCCCGCTGACCGTGGCCTTCAACGGCCGGATCGTACTGCAGAAGGTGTCCCCGCTGATGGGCAAGACGGGCCAGAAGGTCTTCAGCGAGGCGCTGTCCCTGCGGGATGATGCCACCCTGGACTTCCGGCCCAGGAGCCGTCCCTGCGACGATGAGGGCGTGGCCAGCCGCAACATGCACCTGGTGCAGCGCGGTGTCATCGGCGATTTCCTGTATGACCTTCAGACCGCCGGTATGGCCGGGGTCCGGAGCACCGGCAGCGGCGACCGGGTAGGGTCCAGCCTGCCATCGCCTTCGACCAGCAACCTGATAGTCGAGGCCGGCGCAGCCAGCCTGGCAGAGATGGTGCGGGGCGTGAGGGAGGGCCTGCTGGTGGAACAGCTCATGGGGGCCTCACAGACCAACGTCCTGGGCGGCGACTTCAGCGGCAACGTGCTGCTCGGTTACAAGATAGAGAACGGCCAAATCGTGGGAAGGGTGAAGGATACGGTGGTCTCGGGGAATGTCTACCAGGCCCTGAACCGGATCGAGGCGGTGGGGAGCGAAGCGAGGTGGGTGGGATCGGTCTTCACCCCGCCCATCATGTGCGCCAGCCTGTCCGTGGGCAGCAAAGGTTGACCGGCGATGATCAGGGGCCAGAAGGTGGTGCTGCGGGAGAAGAGGCTGGATGATGCCTGGCAGGACTATGCCTGGAAGATCGATCCCGAGCTGGCCCGGCTGGACGCCACTCTCCCCCTGGAAGTGCCGTTCAAGACCTACCTGGCGACCTATGCCGAGGAGCTGGACCGGCGCGCCGACACCAGGGGGCGCGTCTTCGCCATCGAGACGCTGGACGGCAAGCATATCGGCAACTGCTGCTACTACAACGTGGAGCGGGCCAGGAAAGAAGCCGAGGTGGGCATAGTGATCGGCGACCCGGCCTACTGGGACGGCGGCTACGGCACCGATGCCGTCAGGACCCTCCTGGACCACACATTTCTCCAGCTGGGACTGAAGAAGGTCTACCTTCACACCCTGGTGTGGAACATCAGGGCCCAGAAGTGCTTCAGGAAGTGCGGCTTCTCGGAATGCGGCCGTGTTGTGAGGTCCGGCTACGACTTCGTCCTCATGGAGATGAAGCGGCCGGACAAGCTCCGCGGCGCAGCCCGCTCAGGCACGTCGGCCCCCGCCTCAAACGAGTAGGTCCCGGGTCCTCGTTCCGACTGGCGCACCCTGCAGCTCAGACGATCTGCTCCAATCTGCGTGCCAGGCGCTTGGCCAGCACCACGATGGTCAGGGCCGGCGGCAGCCCGGGTGCTTCCGGAAACACGCTGGTGTCACAGCAGTAGAGGTTCTTAACCGGCGTCTCCAGGTCCGTATTAAGGAGCTGTCCCACTCTCAGCGTGCCGCTGGGATGCCCCATGACGAACCCTGAATGATGGATATCGCCCTGGTCGCAGCCGGCCTTGACCAGGATTCGCGTGTTGATGCTTCGGCTGTACTCGAAGCGCTGGCGATCCCCCTGCGTGAAGGTCTTGCTGATGGCCCCGTTCGGCCCCACCATCCCCACCCCATCATCGGACACCTTGGCGAACACCCCCAGCACCCTCCGGTGACTGCGCAGCCTGCTCAGCGCTCTGAAGCGCTCATCCTGAATGAGTTGCAGGTGCCATGCCAGCTTGGGCTCAGCCATGCTGCAGAAGAGGACCTTGTGCTCCTCGTCGTGCCAGCCGACAGCCATGGGGTGTTCACCACCGTTGCCCCGCTCTTCTCTCTTGAGAAAGCCGAAGGTGAAGAAAGTAGGGTCCCCGGTGAACCACCGGCCGGCTTCCGGGAAGCCGCATCTCTGAAGCAGGCGCGCCGTGTCCGTGCCGCCGGCGCTGCAGACCACTGCCTTGGCCTCTATTTCGTACTCCCGCCCACTCCTGGCCTCGGCCTTGATCCCGCCGGCAAAGCCCCCTTCGATGATGAGGCTCCTGGCCGCCGTGTTCGTCAGGACCACGGCCCCGTGGGAGACAGCTTCCCGGGCGTACCTGACGGCTGTCCATTTCGCATCCTTCAGACACCCGTCAAGGCAGAGGTCGCAATCCGGCCGGCACTTCCGGAAGTCGATGTGCCGATGCAGCTTCTCGAAGGGTATCCCGGCCTCTTTCGCGCCCTCCCAGACACGCCGGGTGCCTTGCCCGATGAACTCGTCCGGAGGGAGACCCACCCAGCTCTCCTTCACAGCTTCTTCGATCAGGTCCTGCGCCAGCTCAATGCCGTGCCTCCTCCAGTAGCGAAGGTCGGGCCATGCGGCAGCTCCGGCGTACAGAAGCGTGCCTCCTCCCAGGCACTGGGCCAGTATCACGGTATCGCCCTCCCGAGTGTGTTTCAGCGGGAGAGGCAGGTTCATCCCCTTCTCCATGCGGAGAAGCATGCCCAGGCCGTTGCCCAGAAAGCGGGCATCATCCCTTCCTTTCTCCACCAGGACAACCCTCTTGCCCCTCTTTGAGAGCTCCCTGGCCAGGGTGCACCCGCCCGGGCCGCCACCAATGATGACCACATCGGCGGCCAATCTCTCGGCCTTCTGAGCCATGGCAGCCTCCTTCATCTTTCGCGTTCCTGCGGGACTGGCAGCGGGGCCGGCCGGGCCTCCTGGATCGGGGCCCGCCTCACGAACCTGACCGACTTCGATGAGCAGGTGGGGTAACACACCCCGCAGCCCAGGCATTTGCCGGCGTCGATCGAGGCCGCGTCTTCAACAGTGATGGCCTTCACCGGGCAGCAGTCGACGCAGGCGCCGCAGGCGGAGCACGTGTCTTCATCGATGGAGGCCACGAACTCCGAAGGCTCCAGGGGGAGGGTCCCGGTCAGCCGCAGGCTGACAAAGAAGATGCAGCAGTCGCGGCAGCAGTTGCACAGGAACTCCGCCGGGTCGTGCGTGTGCACCAGACCATTCCGGTTGGACCGGTGCACCACCTCCAGCGCCTCGTCGTACGTGATCAGGCGGCACATGCCGTTCTCGGAGCCCCATTTGGCCATCTCCCCCATGAAGAGGCAGGTCTCCAGCTCCTGGGCACAGTGATGTCCCGGGTCGGCAATCCAGTGAGGCAGACGGCACGAACACGTGGAGACTCCCCAGCTGCCCGCCTTCTTCATGATCTCGGCCAGGTTCTCCTCCGGCCTGGCGTCCTTCGGCAGGGCCGCCGGCGTGGTCCACACCCTGGTGACGGGTATGCCCAGCGACGGGAACCACTTCTCCGCCAGATCGACCTGCCAGCGGTACATGGCTTTCATGAGGGGCACCGAGTGGGCGAACCTGATGTTGCCCCACCCGCCCGTCTCGATGAGGCCCGGCCCGCCCAGCCCGATCAGTCTGTACTCCGGGTCCTGGGTCTCCGGTGTCGCATAGATCGTGCCCTTGCGGGCCATCGTGGACAGCATCCGCTTCAGAGCGACGCTGTCCGCACCTGTCTTCCTCTGGATGACCTCCAGCTTCTTGGGCCGGAAGCCCACGTTGATGGCCAGCTCCGCCTCCTGCGGCGTGAACTGCAGCCGCAGGACCTCCATCATGGACTCTCGCGTCATGTCGATCTTGAAGGCCGAGTACTCCTGGAACAGCCTCTGGTAGACGTCGCCCTTTGTCATTCGATCACCTCCAATCTCACTGGCGGCGCATTCTCACACCATGCCCTTGATCGAGGTCTCCTGCATCCCCGGCAGGACCGCAGCCAGGATGGCCCCAATTGCGCTGACGCTGGGCGATGAAGCCGGAATGTCGACTATCGCTTTGCCCGCCGCGTCGCACTGTGCTACGTTCTCGTCCTCCGGAATACGGCCCAGGACCTCCAGCCCCGCCCGGGCCGCAATATCGGCAATCAACGTGTCGTCCCCCCTGGTCCCCAGTCTGTTGATGACCAGACCGGCCCGGGAGGACCGCAGCTGCCCATCCTGGCGCAGCAGGTCCCATATGACCCCGGCCACGCGAACGCCCCGCATCGAAGTATCCGTGACGATCATCAGGAGCTCCACCCCGCTGACCACTCTCCGATTTACCTGTTCGGGTCCGGCCTCACAATCGATCAGCGTGATGTCATACTGCCTGGAGAGGGTGTCTATACCGTATCTCAGCAGGTCGTTGATGGCGCAGTAGCATCCCGGGCCTTCGGGCCGGCCCATGACCAGAAGATCGAATCCCCGGCCGTGCTGCAGTATGTCCGCTATGAGCAAAGTTACGTGTCTGTCTCTCTTCTCCATGCGAGCCCGGGGATCTTCGATCAACTGGTTTCGGAGGCCGGAGACAGTCTGCCCCGCCTCCACTCCCAACGCGTAAGGCAGGCTGACGGCGGAGTCGGCATCGATAGCCAGAACCCGCAGGTCCCCGGTTGACGCCAGTATCCTCGTCATGGTGGCCGCCACCACGGTCTTGCCGCTGCCGCCCTTCCCGACCACGGCAATCCTCAGCCCCCTTCTGGGCGGCGAATCAGTCGAAACAGGCGCCGGCTTCTCCATGTCAGGCTCGCTGCCCCCGTGGTTGTCCCACAGGCACTTCATCCAGGAACCGCCCGATGGTGGACTTGATGTCCTCGGCCGAAGTCACCCTCGGATCGAAGATGTCCAGCTCAAAGTTCAAGGTGGGAATCCCCAGCTCGTCCCAGATCCTGTCTTTGACCAGCTTGGCCATGGCCCAGTTGGACTTGCAGGCCACGTGCCCGCCGAAGATGGCCGCGTCTGCCTTGAACCGCCGCAGGAGGTCGATCTGGGCGTCCAGGTAGTTCTCCCACACGCCCCCGCATTCCCGGCTCATGGGCATCAGCACCGTCTTCCTGGCCAGCCCCGTCAGCATCTGATCCAGGGTGGAGATATCCGGCACCGGCTTCATGACGAAGTTGTTGTTCATGAAGGCCACGGACAACGCCCCGTACTGCTTCTCCAGCCAGAGCAGGATGGTGAAATCGAATGCCGGCGCGCCATAGATCCAGGCCAGCCGGATCTTCTCCGCGCCTTGCGGCAGGTATCCCTCCTTCCGGGCCACCTTGTCCGTTGTCACCTGGTACTTCTTCTTGAAGTAGTCCACCAACTGGGGAGTCCCGCAGAGCATCAACACCAGACCGTACTCTGAGATGGCATCCAGGCTGGAGTAAGGGCACGGCACATTCTGTCTCAGCTGGGCGAGCTTGAGCATGTATTCATGGGCCTGGTTGGAATACTCCACGGCCTGCCTGAGCCTGTCTACATCCAGTTTCCGGCCGGTCTGTTCCTCCAGGAAGCCGATCAGTTTGCGCAGCTCTCCGGCCACATGAGTGAGACCGGACTCGCTCCTGACATACGGGACATCGATGCAGAAGTAGGAGCAGCCGAAGTACTCTGCCATCACGGGATACGTAGCCATGTTGGAGTCGCAGGGGACCGAAGGGTGCAGGATGAATTTCGGCAGGCGAAGGTCCCCCGACAGAAGCATCCCGATGAAGGTCTTGTTGTTGGCGCATATGTAGCTGGGCACATGTTGCTCGGCCAGGTCGATGTACTTGGCCACACCTTCGGGAAATGCCGCGGCCACCCCGCCGATGGGATCGATGAGCAACGGCACTATGTCCATGGCCCACAGGATCTCCGAGGGGATGCCGAAGTTGATGGCGCCCACCGTCTTGCCTTCTGCCTGCGCTTCATCGACCCGGCGGAAGTAGTCGCTCATCAGTTGGACTGACCAGCTCCACTCAGGGGTCGCTTCCTGCAGCGATTCCGCGACGGCCCGGAAGTTGTCGCTGATCTGTTTGGGCAGACTCGTTTCAGTTACCATTCTTGCGCTCCTCGATCATCTCCAGAAACGCCTGGGTCCTGGTTCTGACTTGCCCCACGGCGCCCCAGTGGTACTCTCTCTCTATGTCAAGAAGAGGGATGTTGCTGTCTTTCAGCGCCTTCCGCAGATACAGCAGCTGGCCGCCCCAGAGGTCGCAGTACCGCATCCTCTGATAGATGACCCCGTCAACCCCGGTCTCCCTGACCAGCATCTTCAGGTATTCCGCCCTCTCAACCACCTTGTCGGACATGCGGCCGCAGGAGGGTCGGTTGAGATAGGACCCGGCCAGGCTCATCAGGAGATCGTCCCCTGCGGCCGGCGGCTGCATGAAATACCGGCTTCCGAAACACAGGGTGTCCGCGACTATCAGGCCGCCGATGCTCTCCATCATCTCGAACGGCGATGCATCATCGCATCCGCCGCCGCCGGCTATCATGAGGCGGGCCCTGTAATTGGAGGTCACCTTGCGGCCGCTCAGTTCACTGAGCAGCCGCGACAACAGCTCGTTGTACTGTTCTCGGGGCATGCTGGAGGCTGCCAGTACCACGTTCAGAGTCTCTGCCCCGGTGAGAGGGGGGTATTGGCTCTGCCGGAGCGAGTACAGTTTCCGGAGCAGACGCCTGGTCTCGTTGTACAGGTCAATCGAATCCTTCAGCTTCGCGTCTGATATTTCCACGCCGAAATGCTGCTCCACCTCGCTCTTGAAGCAGGCGATTCCCTCCCTGTAGAACGCCGCTGCCTCACCGTCGCTCTTGTGAGGCACGCCGATGAGACGAACGAACGGAAAGGGCCCCGTTGCCCGCATTACGTCGTACAATCGGCGGATATGGTCGCAGGTGTCGGTGAAGACGAATCCATCAAGGAATTCATACCGGCCCTCATAGGCGAACTGCAGGCAGGAGCGCACGAAGGTGCAGTTCAGGTGGCTCACGTACGCGTCCGCCAGATGGGTCGCCGGCGGGCAATTCGTCGGCCTCACCCGAAAGGGCAGGATGCCGCCGGCATGGAGAATCTCCTCGGGCACGTAGGAGCAGAAGAAGCCAACGGTCTTCCTGCCCTGGTGCCTCCAGGCATCCACGTACGGGTTGGCGATATCACGGGAAACGGTAGTCAGTTCTTCCAGAGCAGTCATAGCCCGTCCTGTCTTCCCCCTCTCAACGTTCTTTCCCGGGGGTCTATTAGGAGCCTAATCATTAGGAGCCTAATCATACCCCCGGGCGGAAGCATAGCACGGGCCAACATGGCCTGTCAAGGGCCCCGTCTCTGCCGGCCCGTCAGGTGATATACTGACTTAGGGCAGCCGAATCGGCGAATGTGCCCGCGGGAGTCAGAGATGTCGGAATCACCCAGGAAGGCCACGGACCCGGGCTACACGAAATATGTTCCGTTTGTGGGCCGGGAATACAACCTCCGCATGCTGCTCTATCTGACGGAAGAGGCAGTGAACAGGGCACGGCATGCGCAGGTACTGAAGATGGGTCTGACCCGGGCCGATGCCGACCTCCTCTTCCTCGTCGAATGCCTGAAGGAATCGGCCACGCCCACCGAGCTCTCCAAGTGGCTGAAGAGGAGGCCTCCGACGGTGTCGGAGCACCTCGACCACATGCAAGCCAAGGGGTTCCTGAAGCGGCAGGCAATCAGAGGCAACAACAAATCGAAGAGGGTTGTATTGACCAGGAAGGGACTGCAGGCTCTTCAGGAAGCCATGGGGGATGACATCATCGTTTCGGTGATGGAGTCACTGTCGGAAAAGGAGCACCGGCAGCTATGGCGACTCCTGGAGAAGCTCAAGAATGCCGCGCTCTCAGCAGCTGAGGCGGAAAAGCGGCGAACGGCGAGCCCGCCGCAGAACCAGCCGGACTGAGGGACCGGACACTGAAACAGAAGGGCCAGCCTCTTTGAAGGCTGGCCCTTGTCGTTGCAGATGCGCGGTTCAGGTCGCCCGCGGCGGCCTGGCTATTTCTTCTTGTCTTCCTTCTCGGGGGGAGCCGGGTTGACGTAGCCCTTCAGCAGGTTGGGCATGCACTTCTCCACCTCGTCCACGCTCCAGGGGCCGGCGTTGTCCCAGTCCCTGTTGTAGATGGCGCTCTCCCTGGCGGGCGCCCAGTAGGAGAAGAAGGCGCCGGCGCTGCCGAAGATGCAGCCGTTGACATGGCCGGCAGCCTCGCTAGCCAGGAAGGTCGGGATGGCAGCCAGGTAGTCAGGCCCGGCCACGTGGGTGACTTCGTCGTAGCGCTCCTTGGTCCAGAGGCCGGACTCGACTCTCTTCTTGTAGCCGGCCAGCACATCGGGCCCCATGGTCATTCTGGTGGCCGCCCGGGGGCAGATGGCATTGCAGGTCACGCCGTACTTGCCCATTTCCCAGGCGGTGGCATAGGTCAGGCTGGCGATGCCGCCCTTGGCCGCGCCGTAGTTGCAGTGGCCAACCGTGCCCACCCAGGCCTCGGAGATGGTGTTGACGATTCTGCCGTACTTCTGTTCCCTCATGAAGGGGGCTGCATGCCTGATGGTGTTGAAGGTGCCCTTCAGGTGCACCGAGATGACGATGTCCCAGTCTTCCTCTGACAGGTTCCAGAGCATCTTGGCCCGGTCAATGCCGGCCACGTTGACCAGGATGTCGATCCGGCCGAACTTCTCCACGCAGGTCTTGATCATGGTTTCGGCGGCCTTGAAGTCCGCCACGCTGCCGTAGGCGGCCACTGCCTGGGCGCCCAGCGCCTTGATCTCACTGACGGTCTGGTCGGCCGGATTGCTGCTGGCGCCCTTGCCGTCGATGCCGCCGCCCAGGTCGCACACCACCACATTGGCGCCTTCCTTGGCCAATGAAAGAGATACCGCTTTGCCGATGCCGCTGCCGGCACCGGTCACAACCGCATTTCTGCCCTTCAGTCTATTAGCCATTACTGATCCTCCTTCGCGATCGAATCGCTCTACGTCTCTACTTCTATGCTCTACGCCTTAGGCGGAGCCGGGGGAGCCGGGTTGACATAACCCTTGAGAATCTTGTCCGGTGTAAATGCCGCCTTGATCATGTCCATGGTCCAGGGCCCTTCTGTGGCATTCTCCGCCCTGGTTATCTCTTCCGGCTTGCTGTAGCGGGCAATGGTGATGGCCGTGGTCAGGAAGACCTGCCCGTT
>CAYPDY010000078.1:11637-12084 GCA_964409515.1 uncultured Dehalococcoidia bacterium | reverse complement strand
CTTCGAGAGATAAACCAGGAGCTGAGGGAAGCCGAGGAGTACAACGATACGGGGCGCATTGCCCAACTCCAACACGAAAAGCAGAGCCTCATAGCGGAGCTTTCGGCAGCAGTGGGCCTTGGGGGTCGCGGCCGAAAGGCAGCGAGCACCCTAGAAAAAGCGAGGATAGCCGTGCGCAAAAGCATAAAAACTGCCATTGAGCACATCGGTAAACACGATGAGGCACTGGCCCTGTTCCTCACCAATTCCATAAAGACTGGCAACATCTGCATCTACCAACCCGACAAAGAAGTCCCCTGGAACCTCCATTCCACCAAAACCTAGATTCGTGCCGTCTCCGGTAACGATGTGACACGATTTGTCACGCCTTAGTCAGTGAGGGCAGTAAAGACCCCGGCCTGGCGAAAGGCACAAATCCTCGCCAGCCTTTGCCGGTCTTCCTCCCCG
>CAYPDY010000078.1:0-11627 GCA_964409515.1 uncultured Dehalococcoidia bacterium | reverse complement strand
GCGAAAGGCACAAGAACCTCGGGCGGCACCATATCAAGGCCCGAAACCTCACCGCCAGCCGGCCCTCGTGGAGGTTTGCAGTGAGACTCGAGCAAGAGGACAGGGAATCTGGTAGCCAGTTCCTCAGCAAGCTCCACCCGGAGCGGACGCCAAGCCCCATGACCAGGCGATGTCTGCTGCCCACGCCAAGCGCATCAGGTTTCACATCGAAGCCATCAGCCTTGTCCGGAAGGATCTCGGTGTCTGATTCTGTTGGCGGGTACCGGCCCGAGCAGGGCGATTTCGCGTCGGACCTGCCTTCGGGAGTTGCTATTGGCCCGCCAGTCGAGCGTACATGTGCTGACGCCTACTCGGCCATCGACCCGCAAGTCGTTGAGCGTCTGTGCCAAAGATGGGCCGATGTCGGGCGGGCGATCCTGGCGCGGAGGAGCAGCCGTGAGTAGAGACAAACCCAAGCTGGCCAAGGGCAATCGCACAGCCACCATCATCAGGGTCTCAGATGAGAGCCAGGTAGAGGGGCATTCCCTGGACGCCCAACGGCTGGGAATCGAACGGTGGTGCGAGCAGCGGGGGTACGTCCTGCTCAAGGAGTATAGAGAGGCCGGCGTCTCTGCCCATACCGACGAAATCCAGAAGCGGCCTGAATTGCTCCGGCTTCTCGCAGACGCCGAACGCGGGGAGTTCGACATCGTGGTGGTCCACACGCTCGACCGGTTGGCCCGGAAACTGAGCATTCAGATGCAGGCCCTGGCGCGTTTGGCCAAGGCCGGGGTGGGATTTGCCAGCGTCAACGATCCATTTGACTACTCTACCCCTCAGGGTCGGCTGATGCTGAACCAGATGGGGGCCTATAACGAGTTCTTCTCCGATCTCCTGGGCATACACGTCAGCAAGGCCTTCCGGGTGATGGCGGAATCGGGGCTGACCGTCGGCCCGGTACCTTTCGGGTATGTGCGGCAGGAGAAGGGGCTGCCCCCGTCAAAGGTGGCAGAAGAGGCGGAGGTGGTGAAGGAGGCATTCCTCCGGCGCGATGAAGCCCAGTCATACGGTGAGATTGCCGCCTGGATGAATGCCGGCGGTCTCCGCACTCGAGAAGATCATGCCTTCACGCCTCATGCGGTCAAGGACATGCTTAACAACCACTTCTATTGCGGTTACGCGAAGCACCAGGGGCAGGAGTACCCGGGCAAGCACGAGCCCATCATTTCAGAGGAACTGTTCCAACGGGTGCAGGCGCGAAGGCAGCGAAGGCAGCAGGTACGGTCCGTACATGGGCCAAAAGGTCTGCTGCAAGGGATAGTCTATTGCCTGCACTGTGGCAATGCACTGCAGTCGGACCGCCACCGCGGGCAGGTGCCCCTGTACCGGGAACGTCATGCCCATGGCTGCCCCACCAACAATACTTCCAGTGTGGCGGAGGTCTTCGATCAGCAGATGGCCACCATCATCCAGTCTCTGGCATTGCCCCCGGACTGGAGGCAGATGATGGCCCAAATCGCTGCAGCAACCCATAGCGGCCCCGATCCTGAGGCTTTGCGGGAGAAACGCCGCCGTTTGGCCAGAGCCTATGCCGACGGGGCCTTTTCGGATGATGAGTACAACTGGAAGCTTATGGAGATCGACCGCCAGCTACAGCAATCTGGAACCGTCATGTCCCCCGACATTGAGGAAGCGGTGGCGCTCTTCTCTGATACCCAAACGCTGTGGTCAGAGGCCACGCCAGAGGAAAGGAGGCAGCTCATCAGTCCACTTGTTGAGAACGTCTATGTTGATCTGCAGAAGAAATGGATCGGCGCGCTGACACCAGCGCCAGCATTCCAGGCGCTATTCCGCGCCGGCATCGGCACCGTACCGAATTCATCGGTAGAACTGGCGCCTCCGGGAGAGGCAAACCAGGACATTGTTGGAGTTGGTGGAGACGGGGGAGAGTCGAACTCCCCGTCCAGAAGAACTTGCGCAGGACCTGCTACAGGCTTAGCTGACTTTTGTTTCTCACCCGGCTGGCTTCAGTCCGCGGAGGTTCAGCCGGGCCAGTCGATTTTCCTTAGACTATCCTGATCGACATCGGATAGCCGCACCCCGACATTGCGTCGTCCGTCCCTGACCCATCGAGGCGAGGTCAGAGTGAACGGTAGCCGTTGTTAGGCAGCTACTAGTACTCTGTCGTTTTCGCCAGTTACTTGTTTGCCACTGGATTTGTGAGGGTAGTGGCACCTCAGCCTGCAATCCTGTCGCGCCTTCCTCTGTCGAAACCACGCGTCCCCACTGTCACTGTAACCGGCGCATTTTTAAGGAGCGCTCGATCTCCCGATCGCTCTGGCGCGCGGCCAAAGCCTCGCGCTTGTCGTACATCCTCTTGCCTCTCCCCAGGCCCAGCTCCAGTTTGGCCATGCCCTTCCTTAAGTATAGTCGCAGAGGCACCAGGGTAGACCTCTTCTGGCTGGCCTTGAGGCCCAGCTCCCGGATCTGGTTGCGGTGCGCCAGCAGCTTGCGCGGCCGCGTCGGCTCGTGATTGTACCGGTTGCCGGCATCGTACTGGGCGATATGGGCATTGAACAGCCACAGCTCGCCCTCCTGGATGGCGGCATAGGACTGGGCAATATTCGCCTTTCCGGCCCGCAGCGACTTGATCTCGGTCCCCTGGAGCACAATGCCGGTCTCCAGGGTCTCGTCGATGACGTAGTCATGGCGGGCCTTACGGTTCATGGCCAGCGTCTTGTCGGTGTCCATCTCAGCCTGATTATAGCACAGCGCGTGCTTGGCCGGCCGTTTGCAGGAGGCGGGCGCCGGCGATGGAAGAGAGCGGAGGGAGACGCGGCGGACCCTCTTGTTCTCGGCGTGATGCGTGGCCTATAATCGGGCTGTAGGGGGACTCGAATGTCGGCGTGCCGCGCGGGCTACCTTCTGCTGCTCCTGGGGCTGGTGCTGCTGGCGGCCTGGCCGGTTTCCGCGGGCGGCCAGGAGGGTGGGCCATTGGTGGTGGTGCTGCGCGTCGACAGCAGCGTGAATCCCTCCCTGGTGCGGTACATCGACCGGGGCATTGGCGTGGCGGAAGCGCAGGGCGCCGCGTTGTGCGTCATCCAGCTGGACACCCCCGGCGGTGTGCTGTCGTCCACCGAAGACATCGTCAGGCGCATCTCGGGGGCCTCCGTCCCCGTCGCTGTCTATGTGCCCCGGGGATCATGGGCGGCTTCGGCCGGCGCCTTCATCGTCCTGGCGGGGGACGTGGCCGCGATGGCGCCCGGCAGCGTGATCGGGGCCTCCACTCCCGTTGCGGGCGGCGGGAGCCAGCTTTCGGACGACGAGAGGGCTAAGGCGGTGAACCTGGCCAGCCACTGGATCGGGGCCATCGCCGCGGACCACGGCCGGAACGAGGCCGCCGCCATGGCGGCGGTGGAGCAGGCCGCGTCGTTCACGGCGGACGAAGCGCGGGGCCTGGTCCCGCTGTTCGCCGACAACCAGAGATACCTGGGGGTGGAGCGGCTGGACCCTCCGCTGATAGATGATGCCGGCGCCGCCGACCTCGAGGCGCTGGTGGCGCGGCTGGAATCCGGCATCGTTCTGGCCAGCGGCGAGCCGTTCAGCATTCCGCCGGGAAGCAGCCTGCGGTACGTGGATGCTACAGCGATCGAGGATTTCCTGCTGGCCATCAGCGATCCCACCATCGCCTACCTGCTGATCAGCATTGGCATGCTGGGGCTGCTGATCGAGATGCTGCACCCCGGAGTGGTCCTGCCGGGGGTGGTCGGCAGCGTGTGCCTGCTGCTGGGGGTATACTCTGGGGGCGTGCTCGAGGCCAACTACGCGGGGCTGCTGCTGATGGTGCTGGCCTTCGCCCTGCTGCTGGCCGAGGCTTTCACGCCGACATTCGGGTTACTCTTTGCCGGGGGGATGGTTTCTCTGGTGGCCGGATCTCTTCTCCTCTTCAGCGGGACGCCTTTCGAGGTGGAGCCCTGGGTCATGGGAGTGGTGATTGGCGCCATTGGCCTGGTGTTCATCCTGGTGGTGGTGGTGGTGATCCGCGCGCAGCGCCTGCCGGTGAACACCGGCCGGGAAGGACTGATCGGTCAGACGGCCGTGGTGCGGTCGCCGCTCGACCCCCGGGGCACGGTGTTCGTCGAGGGGGAAATCTGGAACGCCTGGGTGGAAGGCGGCCGGGCCGATCAGGGGGATGAGGTGACGGTGGTCGCCGTTGATGGGCTGCGGCTGAAGGTAGTCAGGAAGTCCAAGTAGGAGGTGAACCGTAATGACAGGAGTGTGGGTTGGCGTAGTGATCGTCGTCATTCTGGCCCTGGTGCTGATGGCGATGGCGCTCAAAGTGGTGGCGCAGTATGAGAGGGGCGTGATCCTGCGGCTGGGGCGTTTCGTGGGCATACGGGAGCCGGGGCTGAGGGTCATCATCCCCTTCATCGACCGGATGTGGAAGGTGGACACGCGCATCGTGACCATGGACGTGCCGGCCCAGGAGGTCATCACCCGGGACAACGTCACCATCAAGGTGGATGCGGTCGTCTATCTGCGGGTGGTCAATGCGGACTCCGCGGTGCTGAAGGTGGCGGACTACATCCGGGCCACGTCCCTCATCTCGCAGACCACGCTGCGCAGCGTGCTGGGGCAGTCCGAGCTGGACGAGATCCTGTCGCACCGCGATCAGCTCAATGCGCGGCTGCAGCAGATCGTGGATGAGCAGACGGACCCCTGGGGGGTCAAGGTCAGCGCCGTCGAGATCAAGGACGTGCAGCTCCCGGCGGGGATGCAGCGGGCCATGGCGGCCCAGGCAGAGGCCGAGCGGGACCGGAGGGCCAAGGTGGTCCATGCCGACGGGGAGTTCCAGGCGTCCGAGAAGCTGGCCCAGGCCGCGGCGGTGCTGTCCCAGCAGCCGGCGGCACTGCAGCTGCGCTACCTGGGTACGCTGAAGGAGATAGCCACGGAACGGACGAACATGGTGGTGTTCCCGATCCCCATCGACATGTTCAGCGCTTTCCTGGGGAGGGGGTCAGAACCGAAGCGTTAGGGTGCCAGCAGTAGAGGTGCCCTTCCTTCGCGAAGTCAATCTTGTCCGTGACCGGCTGGCCGGACTCGACGTGGGTGATCGAGTAACCGAAGCGCCGGACCAGGCCCGCCACCTTCTCCGCGCTGGCCAGTTTGCTGCTGGCGCCTATGCCGTGAATCTCGACGTACAAGGCGGGGTGGCGTTCCTCCATAATGCCGGACATGCCCTGCAAGACGTCAGACTCCATGCCCTCAACGTCTATCTTGATGAGGTCAGGTTTGGGCAGTCCCAGGGTGGCGATACAGCTGTCGAGGGTGTCGACATCCACGTCCACCGCCTGGGCCTTCCCGCTCTGCAGGTAGTGTTGACTGATGTTGGCATCCATGGTTCCGGACCCGTATCTGCCGGGAGGGAAGACGAGTTGCAGCTTTCCCCGGCTGCTCCCGACGCCCATCCCCACGAGCTGGACGTTGGTGAGCTTGTTGAGCTCGAGGTTCTCCCTGGCCACGGCCTGGCTTCTGGGATTGGGTTCGAAAGAGATCACGCGGCCGGCTTCGCCAACGGCCTTGCCAAAGAACAGGGACAGGACCCCGATATGGGCTCCCACATCGTATACCGTCCTGCCCTGAAGCGGCAGGGATGCCAGGAAGAGCTCCTCCGGATCCTTTCCCCGCCAGAAGGCGAGGTAGCTGGGGTCTCCCTTTACCTTGAAACTGGTGCCTCCGTATCGAGCGGTCCGGGTGCGGTTGCCGAAGAGGGCCATGACCACCGGCCGGATCAGTCCCATCACCCAGCGGTTTACCCCGAGCCAGATCTGCTTCATGCCGCGTTCCTCCCTGTTTTTTGCCCGCACAAGGCTACACTGTTTGCGGCGGAGGTGTCAAGGCTCGTTGTGGTAGGCCCCCGTCTACGCGCCGGCGAGGAGCCAGGAATCGAGGCACATGGCCAGGAAGATGAGGCCGAGGTAGGGGAAGGCGGAGAGCTTGTATACCTTCCAGGCATCCCTCGAGTTGGCAGAGAGGGCGAGGCGGATATTGGCCAGGATCATGGCCAGGCTGAGGACGACCGCGGTAACCAGGTAGAGCCAGTGCAGGTGGTCGGTGAAGTAGAACACGATGGACATGGCCGCCAGCGGCAGGGAAAGCAGCAGGAGCACCTTCACCGACTGGCGCGTCTCCCGGCTGAGAGGGAAGTAGCGGACTCCGCCCTGCATGTAGTCCTCCCGGTTGGCCAGCATCACGCTCCACACATGCAGGGGTATCCAGATGCAGACCAGGAGGCACAGGACAAGGAGCTCGTAGCTGAACCGGGGCGTGACGGCCAGCCAGGCGATGACCACCGGGGCGCAGCCGGAGATTGAGCCCAGGAACGGGCACACCACCGTCTTCCTCATCACCACGGCGGATATGGTGCCGATGAGGCCCACCACGAAGCACCAGGGGTTCAGGAGCCAGGCCAGGCCCAGCGCCACCGCCGTGAGCGCGAGACAGAAGACGAGCGCCTTCTCGGGAGGGTCGATGGCCTTGGTGGGCAGGGGCCGGCAGTTGGTCCTCCGCATACGGACGTCGATGTTGCGGTCCAGGTAGTTGGTGAGGCCGTTGACCCCGCCGCTGCCCAGGGTGATGGCCGTCAGAGTGAGAAGCAGGCGGCCTGTGGAGGGAAGTCCGCTGCCGGCCACGATCATGGCGCAAAGGCCGATGAATACCAGCAGGCTGCTTTCACGCGGCTTGGTGACCCTGATGTACTGCCAAGCCGTGGCCGATGTCCTCACAAATCAATGGTATCACAAGTGCCGTCGAGGGCGGTAACCGGAAGGGTCGGGCGCCGGTCCCGGTCTAGCGCGCGGAACTGCGGCCGGGCGGGAGACGCTGCGCCAGCCTTCCCTCCAGGTCGAAGCCTTCGCGGAGGCTCAGGCTGGCTCCCCTGGAGACCGCCTCCTTGATGCACCTGACCGTCAGGCGGGGCCGGGAGGCCAGCTGCCGTGCCAGGCGGTCCGCCGCCGGGCCGAGCTCCTGCCGGGGGACGACCCGGTTCACCAGGCCGGCCGACATGGCCTCGCGGGCATCGATCCAGCGGTTGGTCAGCAGCATTTCCAGCGATTTGGCCCGGCCGATTGTCCGGGGGAGGGTCTGGGAGCCCCCGGCGGCGGGGATGATACCGAGGGTGACCTCGGGGAGACCGAAGCGGGCGTCCTCCGATGCGATCCTCAGGTCGCAGCAGAGGGCCATCTCAATGCCCGAGCCCAGGACGTAGCCGTGGAGCGCGGCGATGACGGGCTGGGGCAGGCTCAGGAACAGCCCCCACACATCGCGTTCCCATCTCACCTGGCGGGAGGCTGCCGGCGGGGGCGCCGTCAGGAACTCGCTGAGGTCCGCCCCGGCACAGAAGGCGCGGTCGCCGGCGCCCTGCAGGAGAACAACGTCCACGTCCGGGTCATCCCGGACGGCGCTGAGCACCTCGTAAAGCTCGTCCCGCATCCTGACGTTGTACACGTTCAGCGCCTGGGGGCGGTTGAGGGTGACGCGGGCGATGGCGTCCGCCTTCTCGAGGAGGACGGTCTCGAAACCGCTGCCTAGCTGGCCCGGGCGCATAGCTCCTCGATGGTGATCTCGTTGTAGTACTTGCCGATGTCACTGAGGAAGTGGGCATCGCTGTTCCGGAGGAGGAGCAGGTTGTGCTTACTGGCGGCCTTCCGTATCGCCTCCTGGTCCATCTCGTCGTCATGGGTGGGATTGTGCGTTTCGATGCCGTGCAGGGAGTCGTCGATGTCGGCGGCGAAATCATCGGTCCGGGGGTAGCCGGGGTGGGCCACGAACCGGAAGGTAAGGTCGCCGGGCAGGTACAGCACCACCACGTGGAGCTTGCCCTTGTCGATCTCCTGCCCGGGGATGATCAGTAACTGGCCGGCGAAGTGCTCGTCAACGATCTCCTTGACCTTGAAGCCGTAGGCCTTGTTGTAGTGGTCCGTGATGCCGATGCCGTCCAGCCCCCTGGCGCGGGCCGCCGCCACTATCCTCCCCACGGAGTCCCGGTTGGGGTTGTAGATACAGGTCGCCTCGTAACAGTGGGTGTGGAGATCCAGCTTCAATCCGACTGCTCCCCGGTCACTCGCCCTTGAACGTGGGCTTCTTCTTGTCGCGAAAGGCCGTGATCCCTTCGGTGCGGTCGCGGGTAGTGTGGAGGATCATGTATAGATCGCATTCCAGCCGCAGGGCCTGCTCCAGGGTCAGGTCCATCCCTTTGTTGACTGCCTCCTTGGCGTACCTGAGCGCAATCGGGGCCTTCGCGGCCATGTCTTCCGCCGCCCGGTCCGCGTCGGCGCCGACTTCCCCGGGGGGCAGCACGCGGTGGACCAGCCCGATGTTGAGCGCCTCCCCCGCCGGGATGGGCTGGGCGGTGAGCAGCAGCTCCATGGCCTTGCCGCGGCCGACGATGCGCGGCAGGAGCTGCGTCAGCCCGTTGGCCAGGAGACCATCCTGCGCCGGATCGCCGGTGCCGAACGATGCTTCGGCGGAGGCGATCCTGAGGTCACAGGCCAGGGCCAGGGCCAGCCCGGCCCCCAGGGCGTCGCCGTTGACCGCCGCGATGACGGGGCACTCGATGGCCGACACCATCTCGGCCACGTTGCGGCGCAGGCTGGAGTCTCCGGTATCTTCTCCCAGGCAGAAGGCCCCGTCTCCCGCCCCGCGGATGACCACCACCCTGACCTCGGGGTCCTGGTTGACCTTCCGGCAGACTTCGCCCAGCGCGGCGGCCGTCTCCTGGTCGATGGCGTTGCCCGCTTCGGGCCTGTTGAGTGTTATGCAGGCGACCTGGCCCTTCCGTGCGTACAGGACCGGGCCGTGGCCGGGGGCCGATTCGGTGTTGGAGGTCACGATTCTCAGGATAGCCGGCGCGTGCGGGGAGTGTCAAGGAGCCGTGTATTGGAGCCGTGTATTGGCAGCGCTGGCGATTTGTGGTACAACTGGGGCCGGCGCTTGGTGGTCGAGAGGGATCCATTTGGCATGCAGGAGGTGTAACAGTATGGATGCCGCGGAGATAGCGCTGCACCTGTCGGTGGCGATCATGGAGAAGATGCCCATAACCCGCACGGATTCTTCACCGAAGAGCACCGGGGATGCCGTGGGAGATCTGTACATGTCAGCGCTGCAGAAGGTGATCCAGGGACTGAAGGACGCTGGCCTGCACAGAAGCGCCTGAGCCGACCCGCGGCCGGGGGGATAGACACCGCGCCAGGGCCTTTGAGGAGGTGCCATGCAGTTGCACGAACGGCTAATGGACCTGCTGGGCCATGAGGTCGCCGTCACCGCCCAGGTGGAGAACGGGGTGAAGGAAATCGCCGTGGGTAGCCTGAAGGAAGTGGGTCCGGACTACCTCATCGTCGGCACCAGCCGGCGGGAGCAGAAGGGCGACGTGCGCGGTGGCGTGGACTGGTGGATCAGGTCGGCCATGGTGGTGGCCGTGGTCCACGACACAGGGTGCGCGAAGTGCCTGGCTCCGGATTGATGCGGCAGCCGGCCGGGGCCCCGGCTAGATCCGCTCCGCAGCCCTCAGCCTGGCGCTGCGGCTGCGGGGGTTCTCCGCTATCTCAGCCTCCGAGGGGGTGATGGGCTTGCGGTTGACGAGTCTCAGGGTGGGCGTGTGGCCGCAGCCGCACACCGGGACCTCGGGCGGACAGAGGCAGCCGCGGGACTCCTCCCTCATGAAGTGCTTCACTATCCGGTCCTCCAGCGAGTGGTAGCTGATCACAGCCAGCCGGCCACCCACGGCCAGGGTGCGGACCGCCTGGGCCAGCACCCCCTGCAGGTTTTCCAGCTCCCGGTTGACCGCAATCCGCAGGGCCTGGAAGGTCCGGGTCGCCGGGTGGATTCGCCCCGGGGTCATTCCGGGGAGGTGCTCGATGATGTTCGCCAGCTCCCGGGTCGTGTTCATGGGGCGGGCGGCCGCTATGCGGCGGGCTATGAGACGGCTGTGCCTCTCCTCGCCGTAGTCCCTGAGTATCGCGGCGATGTCTTCCTCGTCGAAGGTGTTGATGATATCGGCCGCGGTAGTCGATTGGCCGGGGCCGAAGCGCATGTCCAGGGGGGCATCGAGCCGGAAGCTGAACCCGCGCTCCGCGTCATCCAGCTGCAGCGATGACAGGCCCAGGTCGAGGAGGATGCCGTCGACCGGCGAGAAGGCATGGGCCCGGCAGATCTCCTCCAGGTGATTGAAGTTGTCGTTCACCAGGACCACCGCCTCGCCGTAGGCCGCCAGCCGCCGGCCGGCAATCTCGAGGGCCTTCGGGTCGGCATCGATGCCCAGGAGAAGGCCGCCCGGGGAGGACCCCTGCAGAATGGCCTCGGCGTGGCCCCCGGTGCCCACGGTGCCGTCGACAAAGCGGCCCCCAGGCCGCACTTTGATGAGCTCGATAGAGGCTTGGAGGAGAACTGGCGTGTGGGGCGCTGCCGCCTGGGGGCCTGCTACGGACTCTCTTCGATGCCTTCGCTGATCTGCCAAGCTTCGTTCTCCATGAGGCTGCGTTCGGCCTCCCAGCTGGCCGTGCTCCAGATCTCGAAGTAGTGGTTGACGCCGGCCAGGACCACGGCGTCCTCAATGCCCGCGTACTTGCGGAGTGGGGCCGGCACCGCCACCCGGCCCTGGGCGTCCAGGTCTGCCATGAAGGCAGCGGCAAACGTGAAGCGGCCGATCCTCCTGGCTTTGCTGCGGTTGGCCGGCTGGGCCGCCATCCTGTCCGATACCCGCTGCCATTCAGCCAGAGAGTATACCGTGATGCACTTCTCCAGCCCCTGGGTCATGACCATACCCTGGCGCAGCTCTTCCCGGAACCGGGGCGGGAGCGAAACCCGTCCCTTCTCGTCTATCCGGTACTCGTAAGTGCCCAGAAACATGGTCTCTTCCTTATGGGTCTTTCGACTGCGTCGTCACCCCGGGGCGCTCCGGGAGGCTAATCGCGCGGCTCTCTCAGAGTGGTACAGCGGATCTGCTGCTCCATGAGCCGGTGCAGGGAGCTGTGGAGCTTGATCTCCGTCAGAACACTGGCGCCCGTCGGATGTCCGGTATCCAGGAGCGCTCTGTCCGGAAGAAGACGTTTCCTGATCGTCTTGAGGGCCTTGATCATCATGCCTTACCCCACGGAAACGGCAGGGCGCAGGCTGCTCTTGTATACGGGCATCTTCAGCACGCATTCCCGGCTGTTGGCGTCGCCGGCGAGACAGTAGAACGGCTGCCCCTTGTCTACGCACTTGTCGACCAGGTTGTCCTTGACGAGGGAATCCAGCGCCTCCTCGACATCCACCCTTCTCTCAGAGCCCAGCGCCCTGGCGATGATGCCCACGGTGAACTTGGCATAGGGGTACCTGCCCCAGAAGCAGAGCAGGTCCAGCTTGAGCCAGGTATTGGCGTGTCTTCTGGCGAACTCCAGAACCCTGTTTGTGCTTTCCATTTCCGGCGACATGAGCCACCTCCCTTCGCGTGGCCGCGAGGCCACCCCAAAGCTGTCAGGCCCGGTCACATTTCTTGCCACAGCGGCCCATTCTATCCCACAATCTACCCCTTGTCAATACCCGCCCGCCACCCGTAACTGTCAACCCTTGGTCGGCGGAATCCTGATTCCGTGTTTGGTTGTTCTGCC
>CAYPDY010000077.1:0-12540 GCA_964409515.1 uncultured Dehalococcoidia bacterium | reverse complement strand
TACTTGAACAGCCAGTAGGTGAACTCCTTCTTCTCCGTGAGGGACATGGAGTCGCCGTCAGCATATCCCCTCTGGCCCCTGAACAGCGCCAGCAGGTCGAGCATGTCGGCCTCGTAGATGCGGCGGTAGGCCTCCTCCTCCACGCGCTGGCCCAGGACCAGGGTGAAGTGCCCGTTCTCCTTGAGCACCTCGTCCTCGACCACGGACAGCAGCGCTTCTTCCACGACGACCCCGTAGAGGTAGTTCAGGTAGGCGCGGTACTTGACGTCGCCGACGATCTGGCGGAACTCGCCCGGGGGGAGGTCCAGGGGCGGGGTGGCGGCGAAGAGCAGATCCAGCTTCTCGTTCTCCGGGACCAGGCCGTCGATCTCCTGGCACAGCCTGTCAGCCAGCGTGAGCCAGTCGAAGGCCTCCCCGCCGATCAGGTAGCGGTAGTACCGGCCGTCGTGCAGCTCCTCGGCGCTGCCCCACAGGCCGATGGACTCGAGCAGGGCGATGTACCAGTTTCGGCCGGTGGAGACGGCCTCCTTCAAGTGGAGAATGGCCTCCCTGTCGGCGGCGGTCTGGGTCAGCGTGTTCTCGGCGGCCTGCGTCATGGCCACATTCTAGCACAGGGCGCAAGGAGCGGGAAACGCGGCGGAGGGCCAGAGGCCGCTATGCCGCCCGGGTGGAGGTGGTGTTGGTGGCTGTGAAGCCTGCTGCGCGGTCAAGCAGGGGGCACTTCGGGTCCAGCTGGCGCGCCAACCGAATGTACTGCTCGCATGCCGCGTGGTTGCCCCTGGCTCTCTCCGCCATGGCCAGCAGACAGGCGTCGAAGGCCCTCGCTCTGGTATCGCCGGCGCGCTTGTCCATGGCCGCAAGCAGCAGCTTGAGGCCTTCATCTGCCCTGCCGAGCTCAACCAGCACCGTCCCTCTAGTCTCCATGAGCTCGGGAATCCATGGCATGTTGCCGTAGGCCCTGGCCGAGTAACGGTCTGCCTCAGACAGCAGTTGCCCGTCGCGCAGCATGACATCCGCCCACGCCACGTTGTTGAGGTACAGGAGTCTGGTGGCAGGCGAAAGGTCGTCCCGCTGCAGCAACGCGGAGAAGACCGTCCTGGCCTCTTCGAACGATGCCATCGAACAGAGGATGACACCCATGGTGTTAAGAGCTGCCTGGCTTTCGCCGCAAGTCTCGACAGCTATCTTCGCCCATTTGACAGCTTCAGCGGTACGCCCCAGGCGGTCAGCCTGGATGGCCTCGCTGGCGAAGAGAGCGGCGAGAAGCGCCTCCGAGTCCTTCTTCGAGAAGAAGGGGAGTCTCGAGAGCGTTCGGGCATCGTTGGATATCAAGGCAAGGTCATAGGGGACGCGCCTTGGCCACAGGCCTACGACTAGCATTGCTGCGTTGCAGACCAGCAGGGCGGCGAGCGGCGCCGGCTCCGTGGTGAAGCTGCCGAGCTGAAGGCCCGAGAAGCGGGCCAGATACACCAGTGCCACCACGACCAGCAGGTGCGTCAGCGGGCCAGCGAGGACGAAAAGGAACATCCTGGAGCGAAGCCGGCGGGCGGGTACTGCCCCGGGGATAGTCAAGCCGGCAATAGGCAGCAGCTTCCATTCGACGTTCACGCCCAGTATTCTGCGGTGGTACAGCACCCTGCCCCGGCCGATACTGATGCCCAGAATGTGCACGCCGAGCAGCCGTCCGGCGACGGCGTGGCCAATCTCGTGCAGGACAACCATGGGAACGGTGAGCAGGAAAACCAGGCAGAGGTTGAGTGGCAGCCATGCCTCACGTAGGCCGGTGGCGGCTACCCCAAGAATGAGCAGGCCAAAAACAGCGTAAGGGATGGCCAAATCCCGAACCACCCGCGAAGCTCTGCGCATCCGACATCCGGGGCAGCAGTACCGGGTCCGTGGCGCAGACAGAGAACGCGTCTTGATGAACAGCTCCTCCGCCTCAGATTCAAGCCCGCACTCATGGCATTTGACGGTCATGTCACCAACTAGCTGCCGGGCAAATCGTACGGGGTTGACGGTGCGCGTGTCAATGCAGCGGGCGCTGAGTTGTCTTCAGGCCAGCAGTTCGCTCAGCCTGGTGGCGTTCCGGATGGCGTAGGCATGCGCGTCGTTGTTGAAGTAGACGTAGACGGCGGACAGACTCCGGGCCAGGTCGACGATCCTGTCGGCCCAGGACCGCAGCTCATCATCCGTGTAGCAGCTGTCATACAGACCGGTGCTGCCGTGGAAGCGGACGTAGGCGAAGCCGGCCGTGGCCACGACCGGGGTGGTGGTGCCGGGCAGGTCGTAGACGCAGAAGGCGGCGCCGTGCCTGCGGAGCAGCGTGTGGACCGCATCGTCAAACCAGGATTCGTTCCGGAACTCGAAGACGTGCTGCAGGTCGCCCGGCAGCAGCTGCAGAAAGGCCTCAAGGAGGGCGTCGTCCCGCTTCAGGCCCGGCGGCAGCTGGTACAGCAGGGGGCCGAGCCTGTTCCCCAGCAGGCGGGCCCGGCTGATGAAGGTCTGCAGCGGCTCCTCAACGCCCCGCAGCTTCTTCAGGTGGGTGATGTAGCGGCTGATCTTCAGGGCGTAGACGAAGCCGTCCGGCGCCTTTTCCCTCCAGGTGTTGAAGGCCTTCTCCGACGGCAGACGGTAGAAGCTGCTGTTCAGCTCCACGGTGGAGAAGTGCTGGCTGTAATGCGAGAACCACCTGGTTTTCGGGACCTGCGGCGGATAGAACCGGCCGCGCCAGTCATCGTACATCCAGCCCGAAGTGCCGATGTGGAGCTTCATGGTGTCCTTCCCCTCAAGGTCAGGCTAGCACCGGTGCATGTGGGCGTCAACGGAGCACAGGCGGCCGCGTTCACGCTCAGCTTGCCTCCGGCCGCCATTAGGGCTACCATCAGCATGCAGAAGCGGCGTGGAGGCATCGGACCATGAAGACCAGCCACCCGGAACCGGCCCACGAGAAAGCGCACAGTCTGGACCGCCTTTTCCACCCCGGGTCGGTGGCGGTGGTCGGGGCGCTGTCCGACACGGAGAAGTGGTACATCCGGCAGTACTATATCGCCCCGCTGCTGGAGCTGGGTTACAAGGGCCGCATCTACGCCGTCGATTCCAGGGGGAAGGACGTGCCGGGGGCGGTGAGCTGCCGCAGCGTAAAGGAGATCCCGGGCCCGGTGGACCTGGTGGTCGGCTGCCTTTCGGCCCGGCGCACGCCCGGGCTGGTGGCCGAGTGCCGCGAGGCCGGGGTGAGGTTTCTCCAGATATTCAGTGCCGGCTTTGCGGAAACCGGGGAGCCGGAGGGCATAGAGGCCCAGAGGCGGCTGAAGGCGGCGATCGGCCCTGACGGCCCCCGCATCGTCGGGCCCAACTGCATGGGGGTGTACTGCCCCGGGTCGGGGCTCAGCTTCTGCGCCGACTATCCCAGGGAACCGGGGCCGATAGCGTTGATCTGCCAGAGCGGGGGCATCACCGGCTGCACCGTCCGGGCGGTGGCGGAACGGGGCCTGCGCTTCAGCAAGGTGGCCAGTTTCGGGAACGCCGTGGACGTCGATGAGTGCGATCTTCTGGCTTACCTGGCTCACGACCCGCAGACCAAAGTCATCGCGGCCTACATCGAGGGTACGAAGGACGGCGCGCGGTTTGCGGAGGTGCTCCGGGCGGCTGCCGCGGCGAAGCCGGTGGTCATTCTGAAGGGCGGAGCCACCGACGCCGGAGTGAGGGCCGCGGTCTCTCATACCGGCGCCCTGGCCGGTTCCGACGCGGTCTGGGACAGCCTGTTCCGGGACGCGGGCGTGATCAGGACCAACAGCGTTGAGGAAACCGCTGATATGCTGGTGGCCCTGCTGCGCATGAGGCCGCCCCGAGGGACCAGCACCTGCCTGGTGGGGAATGGAGGGGGACCCACGGTCCTTTCCACCGACGAGTGCGAGAGGGCCGGGTTCAGGTTAGCCCCCATGCCGGAGGAGATCAGGCAGCGGCTGCTGCGGTTCGTGCCGGCGGCCGGCACCATGGTGCGGAACCCCTTCGATGCCAACGGCCTCAATGCGATTGTGGTGCAGGACAGGGTAGCGGCGACGGTGGATGCCCTGGAGGTCCTGCGGTATCCCTGGGAGACGGTGATCAAGAAAGGGGACCTGGGGTGGGGAGACCTCACGGCTGCGCTGGATGACTGGCCCGGCCTGGACCTGGCCATCTTCCACTGCCCCGTGGACAACAACCCCATGCCCGTAACCGAGGCCATGATTGCGGCGCAGGTGGGCCCGATGATGGCCGCCTTGCGGCAGTGCGGTCTTCCGTCGGCGATGGTCATCCACTTCACCACTGACGAGAGGTCACGCCGCCTCTCGCACAGTTCCCGGCAGGTCTGCCACGAGAAGGGCATACCCCTGTTTGCCTCTGTCGGGGGTGCGGCGCTGGCCATCCGGCGGCTGATGGAGTTCGATCGCGCCCATCCGGGTACCCTGGATCGGCTGCGCGGTGGCTGAGCGCCGGGACGCGGGATTTTGACTTATGCGATCAATATCGGCTATACTACCACCACGAGAGCGGTTCAGATGCAGCAGTTGAGTTCCAGACTGGTGGATTGGCTGAAGGAGAATGCCGCGGGGGCGGGTGCCCGGGGGGCGGTGTTCGGCATGAGCGGCGGGATCGATTCCTCAGTCGTCGCCGTTCTGTGCCGGCGGGCCTTCCCGGACAGCGTGCTGGGGGTGCTGATTCCCTGTCACAGTATTCCCGAGGACATGGAGCATGCCCACCTGGTGGCGGACAAGTTCGGGATCCCCACCGAGACGGTGATCATCGATGGGGTATGCGACGCGCTGGTTTCCGTGCTTCCGGGCGGTGAAGACCCCGAGAGCCGGCCGGCCGTCGCGAACCTCAAGCCGCGGCTGAGAATGGCCACCCTGTACTACTTCGCCAACCGCCTGGGATACCTGGTGGTTGGCTCGAGCAATCGCTGTGAGCTGGGCGTGGGCTACTTCAGCAAGTACGGCGACGGGGGCGTCGACGTCATGCCCCTGGGCCAGCTGGTGAAGTCGCAGGTGCGGGACCTGGCGCGTCACCTGGGGATTCCCCGGGAGATCATCGACAAGCCGCCGTCCGCGGGACTCTGGGCGGGGCAGACCGACGAGGAGGAGATGGGCCTTACCTACGATCAGCTCGACGCCTATTTCACCAACGGGAAGGCCCCCGAGGCCGTCAGACGGAAGATCGAGGACAGGATAGCGCGCCATGCGCACAAGCGCGCTGTTCCCCCCATACCGCCATTCTAGGTTGTTGCCCTCTGCGGGCTGTGTTATGATGCCGTTGAAAAGAGAAGGAAGGAATGACCATGATTGAAAAAGAGAAGGCCCTGGATATGGCCATTGACCAGATTGAGAAGCAGTTCGGCAAGGGCGCCGTGATGAGGCTGGGGGAATCCACCACCATGCTGACGGTCGACGTGATCTCCACCGGCTCCCTCTCACTGGACCTCGCCCTGGGGATTGGCGGCATTCCCCGGGGACGCATCACCGAAATCTTCGGCCCGGAGTCTTCCGGAAAGTCGACCCTGGCCTATCACATAGTGGCCCAGGCACAGGCCGCGGGCGGGACCGCCGCGTACATCGACGTGGAGCACACCTTCGACCCCACCTATGCCGGCCACTGCGGCGTCAAGATCGCCGACATCCTGGTGTCGCAGCCCGATGCCGCGGAGCAGGCGCTGGAGATAACCGAGGCCCTGGTCAGAAGCGGGGCGATTGACGTCATTGTGCTCGACACCGTGGCGGCCCTGGTGCCGAGGGCCGAGATCGAGGGCGAGATGGGCGATGCCCAGGTGGGCCTCCAGGCGCGCCTCATGTCGCAGGCCCTCCGGAAGCTGACGGCCGCGATAAGCAAATCGAACACGGCGGCCATCTTCATCAACCAGCTGCGCGAGAAGGTGGGGGTGTTCTTCGGTAATCCCGAAGTGACCCCGGGCGGGCGCGCCCTGAAGTTCTACAGCTCCGTAAGGATTGAGCTGCGGCGGAAGGACTCCATAAAGTCCGGGACCGACGTAGTCGGGAACCGGGTGAAGGCCAAGGTGGTGAAGAACAAGGTGGCTCCCCCGTTCCGGACAGCGGAGTTCGATATCATGTTTGCTCACGGCATAAGCCGGGAAGGGGACATCGTCGACCTGGGAGTGGGCATGGGCATCATCAAGAAGAGCGGCGCCTTCTTCTCCTTCAACGATGCCCGTCTTGGGCAGGGGCGGGAGAACACCAAGGTCTTTCTGAAGGAACACGGGGACATAGCCCAGCAGATAGAGGGCCAGATCAAGGCGAAGGGCATGTCGGTGGGCGGCCTGCCGGCCACCGGAGATGATGAGGGCAGCGAGACCTAGTGAACGCCAGGTCGGCCTCGCAGCAGCAGTCACCCCTGGATGCGGCCTACCGCTACCTGAGCTACCGGCCGCGCGCCGAGTTTGAGATGAGGGTGTGGTTGGAGAGGAAGGGATTCGCGCACGGGGCCATAGAGAGCACGATGTCGACGTTGAAGTCCAAGGGATTAGTGGATGACCTGGCTTTCGCCCGCTACTGGAGGGAGAGCCGGGATTCGGGCAGCCCGCGCAGCCGGGCCGCGCTCAAGAGCGAGCTGGCCCGCAAGGGTATCGATGCGGAAACAGCGGCCGACGCGCTGGATGGAGTCGACGACGAAGCCGCCGCGTACCGCGCGGCGCAGAAGAGGGCCGCGCGGCTGGGAAGATCTGACCGTGAAGAATTTCGCCGCAAGCTGAGCGCCGCCCTGAGGCGGCGCGGGTTCAGCTATGAAGTGACAAAGCGCACAGTGAACCGGCTGTGGCAGGAGAGCAGGAGCAATGAGTAGAGACCGACGTCGCGGCAAGAGAAGGTATCAGGGAGGTTCCCGGCCGGGGGTGGGGCGCCAGCCGGCGGCCGCGCCGCCGCAGACGCCCGCGCAGAAGGCATCAAACGCAGAGGGGACCCCGCTGCCCTCGCGGCCGGAGCCGTCCCAGAGGGCGCCGGCTCCAGCCAGGACCATGCCCAGGCCCGGGGCACCGTCCAGACAGCTTCTTCTGGGCAACCCGCATCTGGGCAAGGACCTGCGCCTTATCGGTATCGTGACAGCGGTGCTGCTGGTCCTTCTGATAGTCCTCTGGCTTGTCCTTTGAGATGCCGCGTGAACGTAGAGGTGACTCTCAACGGGGAGAAGGCCCACGGCCCTCCCGGGATGACCATCCTGGAGCTGGCCCGGCAGAAGGGCGTGGACATACCCACGCTCTGCTATCACCCTGACCTGACCCCCGCCGGCGTCTGCCGGCTCTGCGTGGTGGAGCTGGAGGGATGGAGGACGCTCGTCCCCTCCTGCCAGACGCCGATCTCGGCGGGTATGGTCATTCAAACGCATTCGGCCAAGGTGGTGGCGGCGCGCCGGACGCTGGTGGAGCTCATCCTGGCCAGCCACCCCGACGTCTGCCTGGTGTGCGACAAGGGGAATGACTGCGAGCTGCGCCGGGTGGCGGGCGACCTGGGAATCACCATGCCCCGCTTCCGGATGAAGAGGCACTACTATCCGGCGGAGGACGCGGCGCAGCATGTGGTGCGCGATCTCTCCAAGTGCATCCTGTGCCGCCGGTGCGTCCGGGCCTGCCACGAGATCAAGAAGGCGGACATACTGGCCCTGGGCTACCAGGGCTTCGACTGCAGGGTGATCGCCGGCCGCGACCGGCCGCTGGAGGCCGGGGTATGCCAGTCCTGTGACGTGTGCCTGTCCGTGTGCCCGGTGGGGGCGCTGCAAAGGCGTGAGGACGCGGTCCGAGGCCCCGCAGGAGGGCGGACATGAAGCCGGGCAGCAATGATGCGGCGCTCGACGAGAACCTGCTGGTCCTGCTGAGCCGCACGCAGGACGTGTACGGCTGCCTGCCGGAGCACGCCCTCGAGGCGCTGGCGGATGAGTCGGGCATCCCGGTGGTGGAGATCTACGCGGCCGCCACCTTCTACCGGCACCTGCGAATGGCGCCGGCGGGCCGCCATGTCATCCGCGTCTGCCGCGGGGTGCCGTGCTACCTGAAGGCCAGTCTGCCGGTCATCGACGCCATACGGGAGGACCTGGGCATCGCACCGGGAGAGACCAGCGGCGATGGCCTGTTTTCGCTGGAGTTGGTAGACTGCATCGGCGCCTGCGACCAGGCGCCGGCCATGATGGTAGATGGAGATGTCTTTGGCCATCTCACGCCGGAAACGGTGACCCGGATACTGGAGGGATACCGGTAGACCGGCAGGACGGGGGGAGCGCGGTGCAGCAGGACCTGCTGGTACTGAGGAACTGCGGGGTTATCGACCCGCGGGACCTTGATTCGTACGCGGCCCGGGGCGGCCTCGAGGCGCTGCGCCGGGTGCAATCCGGCATGACTCCGGCGCAGGTGATAGACGAGGTCAAGAGGTCGGGGCTGAGAGGCCGGGGGGGCGGCGGGTTTCCCACCGGCCTCAAGTGGGAGCAGACGGCCGGTGCGCCGGGCGGGACCAGGTACGTCATCGGCAATGCCTCCGAGGGAGAGGTGGGGGCCTTCAAGGACAGGCACATGCTGGAAAACGACCCTTTCTCCTTCATTGAGGGTATGGCGATAGCCGCGTACGCGGTGGGCGCCGGCACGGCGTTCATCTACCTGCGCGCCGAGTATGCTCACCTCGTCTCGCCGCTGCGGCAGGCCATCGCGCAGGTGAAGGACAGGGGCTGGCTGGATCTCCCGGGGCGCCCCGTGGCCATCATCCTGCGCCCGGACATCGGCGGCTATGTCTGCGGCGAAGAGACAGCCATGATGGAATCGCTCGAGGGGCGGCGGGGTGAGCCGCGGGCCAGGCCCCCCTTTCCGCCATCGCGGGGACTGCTCGGCTTCCCCACGCTCATCAACAACGTCGAAACGCTGATGAACGTGCCGTGGATCGTGGCCAACGGCGCGGACCGCTTCGCCGGAATGGGCACGGTTCACAGCAAGGGGACCAAGGTGTTTTCGGTCAGCGGCGACGTGAGGCGGACCGGGGTATACGAGCTGGAGATGGGCCGCCCGCTGAAGGATCTGGTGGAGCTGGCGGGCGGAGAGGATGTCAAGATGGTCCAGGTGGGCGGCGCCTCGGGCAGGGTGGTTCCCGCCGGAGGGATGGATGTGCCGCTCTCCTACGAGACGGTGCTGGGGGCCGGACCGGTGATAGTCTTCGACCGGAGCCGGGACGTGGTCGATATCATGCGAAGGACCATGGACTTCTTCGCCGCGGAGTCGTGCGGGAAATGCACGCCATGCCGGGAAGGCACGCAGGCCCTCTCGGAGACCCTGGCCCGCATCGCCTCCGGGGCAGGGGTGGAGAAGGACCTGAAGGCCATTGAGGAGCTGTCGGGGGCCATGATCCTGACGTCGTCGTGCGGGCTGGGGCAGGCCGCGCCCTTCCCCCTGGTGGACAGCCTGCGGCACTTCCGGCCCGAGTACGAGGCCCACCTGAAGGCGTAAAATGATTAGCGAGGCGGTGCAGGTTTGAAGGCGATCACCAGGCAGAAGGCGCTGGTTCAGATCGAGGAGATGCTGGAGAAGGCATCCAGTGTCTTCGTGGTGGGGTGCGGCACGTGCGCCACCATGTGCCGGACGGGGGGGAAGCAGGAGGTGGCGGACATGGCGGCCAGGCTGGGTGCCATGGGGAAGACGGTGGCGGGGTCAGTGGTGGTCCCGACCGTGTGCGATGCCCTTGACCGCGAGGCGCTGGCCGGCAACGCCGGGGCCATGGAGCAGGCCGACTGCGTTCTGGTGATGGCCTGCGCCTTCGGCGTGCAGATGATGGGCCGGTACACCGCGAAACCGGTTTACCCCGCCCTGGACACGCTGTTCATGGGGCAGGAGATGTCAGCGGGGGCCTTCTCGGAGGTCTGTGTGCAGTGCGGTGAATGCGTCCTGGGATGGACCGGCGGCATTTGCCCGGTTACGTCCTGTCCCAAGGGGCTTCTCAACGGGCCCTGCGGGGGGGCGAGGCAGGGGAAGTGCGAAGTGTCCGCCGCCAGGGACTGCGCCTGGGAGGCCATCTATCGGCGTCTGAGCCAGCAGGGAAGGCTGGACCTTCTGAAGAAACGCCGGCCTCTGCGCGATTTCTCCGCCAGCCTGAAGCCCGGTACGTACCTGGTGGAATGACAGGTTGCTGAAGTGAATCTGAGAGACAAGCTGGCTGCGGGCCGGTTCGTGGTGACCTGCGAAGTGGGCCCCCCGAAGGGGGTCGACGTCAGCGACATGAAGCGCAGCGCGGAGCGGGTGCGCGGGCGGGTCGACGCGGCCAATGTCACGGACCAGCAGGGGTCGGTGATGCGGCTCAGCTCGCTGGCCGGGTGCTGCCTGCTCAAGGAGTGGGGCATAGAGCCTGTCCTGCAGATGACCTGCCGTGATCGGAATCGCATCGCCCTGCAGTCGGACCTCCTGGGCGCCAACGCGCTGGGGATTGAGAACGTTCTGTGTTTGACCGGAGATTATGTCACCCTGGGCGACCACCCGCAGGCGAAACCCGTCTTCGACCTGGACTCCGTTTCCCTGATCGAGGCCGCCCGCCATCTGGAAGCGGGACACGACCTCGCGGGGAAGGAGCTGAAAGGGGCGCCGCGGTTCTTCATCGGGGCCTGCATGACCCCGGAGGCGGACCTCCTGGAGCCGCAGATCCTCAAGATGGAGAAGAAGGTGCAGGCAGGGGCGCGTTTCTTTCAGACCCAGGCGGTCTACGATGTCAGGAAGTTCGCCGACTTCATGGCGATGGTGGAGCACCTCAAGGTCCCGGTGCTGGCGGGGGTAGTCGTCCTCCGCTCGGCCGCCATGGCCCGGTACATGAACGAGAAGATGGCGGGGATACATGTTCCGGAGGCGGTCATCGCTGAGATGGATGGGGCGGCGGACAAGGCGGCCAAGGGGGTTGAGATCGCCGCGCGGACCATCGCCGACATCAGGGGGCTCTGCCAGGGGGTCCATATCATGACGATTGGCCAGGAGAAGAGGACGTCAGATATAATGGATGCTGCCGGTCTGTGACCGGGCGCGTGCCAGACTATCTTGTGCATATGACGGAGGCGGACAGTGGCCATGAGCTCTACCGGTAGTCTGAAGACCTGGTTTCTGGAGACCAGACCCCAGTTTCTCATCCTGACGCCGATGTGTGTCCTGGTGGGTGTGGCGGCGGCAGCGTACGAGGGTTTCAGCCTGAATCCGTGGCATGTCGTGCTGACGCTGGTGGGGGCGCTCCTGGCGCACATCAGCGTGAACGTGCTGAACGATTACTTCGACTACCGGAGCGGCATAGACCTGGTCGCCAGGAGGACGCCCTTCAGCGGCGGCAGCGGCATACTCCCGGCCGGCCTGCTGACACCCCAGGGCGCACTCCTGCTCGGGCTGGGCAGCCTTGTCGGCGTGGGCGCCGTCGGCATCTACTTCACCATTGTCCGCGGGTGGGAGATACTGCCCCTGGGCATCGCAGGCATGCTCCTGGTGTATCTGTACACCACGTACATCACCAAGAGTCCCCTGCTGTGCGCTATCGCCCCCGGCCTGGGGTTCGGCCCGCTGATGGTGATCGGCACCTACTTCGCCCAGACCGGCGGCTACTCGGTCACGCCTGCGGTGGCCTCCCTGGTTCCCGGCTTCCTGGTGTCCAACCTGCTGCTGTTGAACCAGTTCCCCGACGTCGAGGCGGACAGGGCCGGCGGGCGCTATCACGTCCTGATCGCCTACGGCCGAAAGTTCAGTGCCCGGCTGTATGCCGGCCTGATGGCGGCCACCTACATCAGCCTGGCCCTGGGCGTGGGCCTGCGGGTCCTTCCATTGACGGCCCTGATTGGCCTGGTGACCCTGCCGCTCGGGCTGAAGGCGGTCATGGGGGCCCTCAAGTACTACGATGACACCGAGCACCTTGTCCCGTTCCTGGGCGTGAACGTGCAGGTGATACTCCTGACCACATTGCTCACTGGTGTGGGGATTCTGCTCGGACTGGCGCTGCCGGACAGCCTGCGCTGGTAGATGGCCCTCGGAGTGTCTGAGCCCGGACTTCCCCCGGCGAGCTGCCAGTTGAACCTGGCGCAGGGTGTCGGGGCCTGGGGAGCGATGGGTCATCATCAGGCTGGGGATGCCCCTCTGGGCAGGTCGATTTCGTATCCTGGTACACGAGGCGGTGGGAAATGATCAAGAGGCATCTGTTCGCTTTGACGGCTCTCCTCTTTGGGTGCGGCATACTGGTCCTAGTCGTGGGAGTCTTCAGCGATCGCTACAGCTGGCAACATGGTCTGATCGGGATGGTGGCGCTGTGGGTGGTCGCTTTTGCCTTGCGCGTCTTTCTGCATACCCCGCCCCATGATTTGTAGCCCATCTGCACGGTGGAAGGCGTCTGCCCGCCGGAGGCGGAGCGCCGGTGACCGGTGGGGGATTGCCGACCAGTCGGGCGCGGGGTCCGCGGCTGCGTGAGCCGGCCCGGCACGTCTCCTGACGAGACAGATACCTGTATCAGCCGGGAAGCGGCTAGCCTCAATACTGTTCACTTAAGTATCCTGACGGTTCTCTTGTTGCGGTTG
>CAYPDY010000076.1:0-12663 GCA_964409515.1 uncultured Dehalococcoidia bacterium | reverse complement strand
GGCGCACCACTGACCAGTTCTTCTGTTCCACGTAGCAGCTGTCGTTCTTCTTGTACCAGCGGGACCGGGTGAAGGTTATGTGCTTCTTTTGGCAATAGGCCAAGAGAAGGTGGTTGATGAATTCGGTGCCATTGTCCGAATCGAGGCCGAGGAGGGGGAAGGGGAGACGCTCTCGCATCCTGTGGACGGCTCCCCCGACCCTCTCCTGGCCTTTGCCCCAGACAGCCGTACACTCCGACCGCCCTGTGCCTACGTCCACGGCACTGAGGGTAGTGAGGTAGAAACCCTCATCGCTCTCGCCGCAGTGGTGCACCAGATCTACCTCCAGGAAGCCTGGACGATCATCATCCCAATCTGCGAATGTCCTTATGGGTATGGCATCCCTGAGCAGAATCCCCGGCTTGGTCAGAGAGAAGCGATGGTGCTCACCGCGACGACGCCAGGGTTTCAGCAGGCGATCAATGGTGGAGGAACTAATCCGGCACACATCTGCTGACACCTGGGGGTGATGGGCCGGTTTCCATGCCGCCGCAGGACGGGAATCAACTCCGGCAGAAGCGGCTGCAGCCGCAAGGAGCAAAGGTGGTCCGTAGCCTCCCAGGCCATTCTCGAAACATCGACCACTGCACCTTTGCACACTCTGGCACGGCCGCCGTTTCCCTGCTGCCTTGGCTTCCTCCGGCCGAGCAGCCTGACTGCGGACTTGCGGTGGCTGCCCACCACACCCACAAACTCATCCAGCACCTTGCCCTTCACCTTCTTCGACGCGCCCAGGTACCTCCCCCGGACCGCCTCTACGTACTCCTTGATTCCCGCTCTGGTTATCGCCGCCTCCGATTTCGGTAACACTTCCTTGGAGCAACGATACCAGTTTCGGTAACAGCTATTATGAGTCAATTCGGGATATTGACACCAATGGTCGTTTATGATACGGTCTCGGTGAGAGCGCGGCGGGGCCGTAATTGTGGTTTCTGCCCGCCATCGATACACAAGGGGGGTCGACCGGCGGTGACACAGGGGCCACCAGAACAGGTCAATTGCAGGGCATTCGGATGTGGCGTCCGGCATCCCGTTTGTGATCGTCACATGCGGGTGTCCTGTCAGCAGCAGGCGCGGATGCGAGCAAGGCATTAACCGGATCGTCAACACCAATAAAGGAGGAAGAACCATGTCTACCTACGTCATTCTGGCCAACTACACAGAGCAGGGCGCAAAGAGAATCAGAGAGATCGGAAAGGGTACCGAGCAATGGAAAGATGACATCGAAAAGGCGGGGGGCAAGCTGGTTTCCTTCTTCTCCCTGATGGGCTCATTCGATTTCGTCGTCATCGTTGAGTATCCGAACGACGAGGCCGCTCTCCAGCGACTCCTCAGCCTGGCAATGCGCGGCGATTTCAAGACGATCACCTGCAAGGCCTTCTCCAGCGAGGAGTATGCCAAGATCGTTAAGAGGATATAGTCTCCCTTCGAGGCGGCGTCATGTGCTCTGCTTTCGCCGTTGAGCCGGTCCGATCCGGTCGCAGCGGCCGGAAGAACCTGAGCCGCGCTGCCGTGTAAACAGAGGGATGCCCGCCGAGGCGGGCATCCCTCATACATTCCGGACTGCGCCAGTGTCAGTGACTAGCGGATCGATGGCAGCGGCGGCCTCAAGAGAAGCAGGGGCCGCGTGGAACTCTCCAGGATGTCGATGGCCACGCTGCCGAAGGCCCACTTGCTGATCCCGGAGAACCCGTGCGTGGCCAGGGCCGTCATCCCTATGGGGTTATCGCTGATGTACTCCAGTATGATATCCGAGGCGGGCTTGCCGCTCAGTGACACCGACTGGACTTTCACTCCCTTGCTGGCCAGGTCCTTCTCCCGCTCAGTCAGGTAGAACTTGGTGGCCGCCTCGCGGGTCTCGTTGAGCTTCTTAACGTCCTTCTCGTGCGCGCCAGCCTCCACGTTGTCCCTGGCCACAGCCGGGTAGCCTATGGGCACCGTGACCTGCATCAGAATGACCTCCAGGCCCGTGGCCAGGGCCAGGTCCCTGATGTGAGGCAGTATGCTTTCCGCCACCGGTGAACCGTCGAGGGGTACCAGGATGCTCCGCACACCCTCCTCGAGCCGCTCCGGATGGCGCTCGGCAGTGCGCACCAGGAGGATCGGCGTGTTGCAGTGCAGCACCACCTTCAGGGCCACCCCACCAAGGGACCAGCGGGTGGTGCCGCTGGCGCCACGTGAGGTCATCACAATCAGCCCCACCCGGTTCTTCTCCGACAGGTTTAGTATCTCTTCAGCGATGTCCCCGATAACGCACGAGCAGTTGACGTCCAGGCCGGTCTTCTGCATCTCCTCTGCCTGCTTCTCCAGGTAAACGGTCAGGGGCCGCATCATCGGGTCGTCAGACCCGCAGGCCGTCATCAGGGTTACCGTGCTGCCCAGCCGCTTCGCAATCCACTCGGCGTAGGGCAGAGCATGCTCAGCACGCCCAGAGCCATCCAGCGGTACCAGAATCCTTTCATACATGGGTACACCTCCCGTCAGCGTTTGACCAATCTGATATGTAACCCCCTGAAGCCAGGCGGGATCCATTCCTGCGACTTCGCCCACTCGCGGAGCATCATACATCCAGGCCGATATTCCGTCAACTGCCAGTGAGGCGGCCGGGCCACGCCGCCGGCCACGCCGCCGGCCTTGACAACATCGTCTGATGTATGTTATACGGATACCTACATCATTTGGGTACTATCGTACATATCCGATACTCCGCGACGGTCCGGCAAGATGGCTTTCCGGGCAATTGGCGGCGGGAAGTCAGGCGGGGGGTAATGAACAGCAGGTTCAGTTCGGCTGATTCGAAGGGAGATCTTCCGTTCCCTGCTGATGTATCGGTGGGCGTTGAGCGCGTCTCATTCGCTGATGCGCAGCACCCTTGTGCAGCGTTGTGAGCCGGAAGGCCCGGCAAAGGGCAGTCACAGATCGGGAGTTGAGAAAGGAGAGTCCAGATGGATGCCAATATGGTTAAATGGCTAGCCACGGCGGTGGTGGGTGGTTTTGGATTCATGGGGCCGGCACTGGCACTGGGGCTCATCGGCCATTCCGCAATGCAGAGCCTGGGCCGCAACCCGGAATCCAGAAACGCGATCATGACCAACATGATACTGGTGGCCGCTCTCACTGAGGCAATTGGCATCTATGCCCTGGTATCGGTCATCCTGATCGTTCTTGTGGCCAAGTCGACGTAAGCGCGTTTCACAAGGAGGAGACATGGGGGACTCGAGTTCTCAAAGCTGGCCATTTGTGATCGTCCTGGCGTTATTGCTGGCGGGGATTACCTTCGTGGCGGTACTTGTTGTCACCGTGCTGGTGCTGGCCACTCAGCTTGCCAGCCCCGCTTGATGGCGCGTTGATCAATGGACACCATTCTCGGATCAACGGCAAGGCATCCGGGATGCCCGGCGGGCCGACCGGGGATTACTCTGGCCAGATGCGGCCAGGGCTCCGACCAACCGCTCGGCCGTTGGAGTTGACGGGCCGGGGTAGAGCCGGATACTCCGGCCAGTTGGGATGTCATTGGCAGAGTGATTTCATGTACTTTGAGACTGCGACTGGCTCGAACCTTTACTGCGGGAGCGGGGAGATCGGTTTCTCCTTCCGTGACCAGAGGGACTCATAATGCAGTGGCCAGCGTTTCTCGCGATTGTCACCGCGGTGATCGGGTCCTACTTCACCGTCGGCCTCGTCGTCATCGCCTGGCAGGTGAAGCAGTTTGAACAACGCCTGGTCCGGCTTCAGGCCTATCCACAGCAGATCCGGGCCAACATCGGGCCGAAGTCCGACCAAATCGTCCATGACGTGCAGGACTGCATCCGCATCCAGGGCTGGGTGCGCCGGCGGGATGTCAGGAACCTGAGGGCCGCCATCAGGGAGATCCAGTACGCCATGGCCGAGTACCGGGACACCGATCAATGGTCGGAGAGAGGATACGACAAACTCTCTCCCAGTCTCGAGCTCCTCTCCCTCGAGGTCCGCGGCAAGGCCAAGGACCGCGAACCCGGCTACGACGGGTAGAAGTGACCGTGCGCGCCCGACCCCCGATGGCTCGAGGCGGCGCAGCATACCAACTGAGACCATGCCTTCCACGCTCAGCCTTGGCAGACCCCGCTCGCGTCACCTATAATAACGTTCGTCGGTACTGACGAGTGTCGGGGCTGACAAGCGACAGTCCTCCAGGAGACGGCCGATGGGAAAGAGACTCGACATCATAACGCAGCAGCGCCTGGACAAGGTGCGCAAGCTCCGCGAGCGAGGTATCAACCCCTATCCGAACACCTATCACCGGACCCACACCGCTCAGGAAGCCAGGTCGCTCTTCGAGAGCGGAGCCGCTGAACCGGAGACGGTGATCAGCGTCGCCGGTCGCGTAACCGCCCTGCGGCATATGGGGAAGGCCACCTTCCTCGACCTCCGCGACGGATCGGGCAGGATCCAGGCATATCTCAACAAGACCCAGATTGGCCCGGAGAGACACGAGCTGTTGAAGGAATTCGACCTCGGCGATATCCTCGGCGTGAAGGGGACCCTGTTCAAGACCCACACGGGGGAGATCACGGTGAACGTGTCCGAGTTCACCATGCTGGCCAAGTCGCTGGAGCCCCTGCCGGAGAAGTGGCATGGACTGGTGGACGTGGAGAAGCGCTACCGCCAGCGCTACCTCGACCTCATCTCCAACCAGACCGCCAGGGACACCTTCCTGGCGCGGAGCCGCACCATATCGGCCATACGAGGCTTCCTCGATGGCCGCGGCTTCATCGAGGTCGAAACGCCGGTGCTGCAGCAGATGGCGGGCGGCGCCCGGGCCAGGCCGTTCATCACCCACCACCAGGCGCTGGACGAGGACTTCTACCTGCGCATCGCCACCGAGCTCTACCTGAAGAGGCTCATCGTGGGGGGCTTCGACAAGGTGTACGAGATCGGCCGCATCTTCCGCAACGAGGGCATATCGACCAAGCACAACCCCGAGTTCACCACGCTGGAGTCGTACGAGGCCTACGCCGACTACAACGACGTGATGGCCATGCTGGAGGAGATGGTCTCCCAGACGGCACAGGCGGTAATGGGAACGATGAAGATCGCGTACGCTGACCTGACCCTGGACTTCACGCCTCCGTGGAAGCGCATCACCCTGCGCGACGCCGTGCTGGAGACGTGCGGCATAGACTTCGAAGCCTCCCTGAAGGTCGGCCCGGAGAACCTCCGCGGCGCCATGCAGGGGAAAGGCCTGCAGCTGGACGAGACCATGAGCCCGGCCTACCTCATCGACAAGCTGGTGTCCACCTATGTCGAACCCACGTTGATCCAGCCTACCTTCCTCATCGACTACCCGGTGGAAACGACGCCCCTGGCCAAGACCAGGGGCGACAACAAGGCCATCGTGGAGCGCTTCGAGGCCTTCGCCGTGGGCATGGAGTTCGCCAACGCCTTCACCGAGCTCAATGATCCCGAGGAACAGGCCGCCCGCTTCAACATCCAGGAGGAGTGGCGCAAGCAGTTCGGGGACGAAGAGGCCGAGCAGTACCAGGAGGACTTCATCCAGGCCATGGAGTACGGGATGCCGCCCACCGGCGGTCTCGGAGTGGGCATCGACCGCCTGATCATGCTGTTCACCAACCAGCAGTCCATCCGCGAGGTTATCCTGTTCCCGCAGCTCAAGACGGCCTGATTCGGCAGACGGCAGGAGAAAGATATGCTGAGCATCCAGTTCATCCGGCAGAACCAGCAACTGGTGAGGGAAGCGCTGGAGAAGCGCCAGGACACCATCGCTCTGGACGATGTCATCGCCCTGGATGAGCAGCGCCGCAAGCTGATCGCCGAGGCGGAGTCGCTCCGCGCCCATCACAAGAAGGAGAGCAAGAAGTTCGGCGCGCGGAAGGCCGAGGCCGGCGCGGCGGATGGAGCCTCTGCGGAGGCTGCTGCGGAGGGCGCTGCGGCCGCCCAGGACCTGGGCCGGATACGGGACCGGGTGAAGGCCATCGAGACGGAGTCCGCCGCCATCGAGGAGAAACTGCAGGACAGGCTCCTGCGCATACCGAACATCCCTGACGCCAGCGTCCCCGTCGGCCAGCCCCCGGAGGACAACGCAGTGGCCCGGAGCTGGGGAGAACCCCGCTCCCTGGAGTTCCAGCCGAAAGCCCACTGGGACCTGGGCGAGGCGCTGGACATCATCGATTTCGCCCGGGGCACCAAGCTCTCCGGCACCCGGTTCTACCTGCTGAAAGGGGCCGGGGCGCAGCTTCAGCGGGCCCTGATCGCCTTCATGCTGCACTGCCACATCAAGGACCACGGCTACACCGAGATCTATCCCCCGTACATGGTGAAACAGGAGTGCCTCATCGGCTCATCCAACCTGCCCAAGTTCGCCGACAACCTGTATCACGACGCGGAAGAGGATTTCTGGTTCGTCCCCACGGCCGAGGTGCCCCTGACCAACCTGCACCGGGACGAGATACTGGAAGCCGCCTCACTGCCGCGCTGCTACGTGGCCTACACGGCCTGCTTCCGCCGCGAGAAGATGGCCGCCGGCAAGGACACCCGCGGCATCAAGCGGGGCCATCAGTTCGACAAGGTGGAGATGTACAAGTACACCACGCCCCAGACCTCCTTCGCCGAGCTGGAGAAGATGGTGGCGGACGCCGAGGACGTCCTGCGCCGGCTGGGCCTCGCCTACCGCGTGCTCCGGCTCTGCACCGGCGACCTGGGCTTCGCTTCCGCGAAGACCTACGACCTTGAGGTATGGGCCCCGGGCTGCCAGGAGTGGCTGGAGGTCTCAAGCTGCAGCAACTGCACCGATTTCCAGGCACGGAGGGCCAATCTGAAATACCGGCCCGAGCCGGGCGCCAAACCGCAGCTCGTGCACACGTTGAACGGCTCCGGGCTGGCCCTGCCGAGGATAATGATCGCTGTCCTGGAGAACTACCAGCAGGCGGACGGCAGCGTGCTGGTCCCGGAGGCCCTGCTGCCTTTCACCGACGGCCTGCGCGTCATTTCTGCATAATGCGGGCCAGCTCCACGGTCCGTTTCGCCAGGACCCGGGCTGACGACAGGGCCAGCTTGTCCCTCAGGATTCCCAGCTTGTCTTCAGGCAGGGACCGGCCGCTTCCCCCGTCGCTGGAGACGCCGGCGGCGCCGAACTCGCATCCGCCCTCTCCGGGGCTGGCCACCACCATCCCCCACATCAGGTACGCGGTGATGACACTGAGCAGGGTGGTCTCCGGGCCGGCATGGCGCATCCAGGAAACCGTCATGGCCGCCCCCACCTTATTGCGGAGGATGCCCCGGTAGTGCCGGCCGCGGACCAGCGCCCGGAAGCGGTCCATGAACACGGCCGAGTAGCCCGAGAGGCGCCCGGTGTAGGCCGGTGTGGCGATGACCAGCGCGTCAGCCTCGATGATCCGGGGGTACATCTCCAGCATGTCGTCCTTGATGCAGCAGAAGGAGCCTGCTTCCTGTTTCGTGGCGCACCAGTTGCAGTGGCGGCAGTCCCCGATCCGCTTCTCTATCAGCCGGACGAGCTGGGTGCTGACATCGCCCAGGCTTTCAGCCTGCTTGAGCGCTTCCGACAGGAAGGCCTCCGTGTTGCCCCCTTTGATCGGGCTGCCGCAGATGCCAAGTATCTTGACGGGCATTCATCCTCCTGTCAGATCCGGGCTTTGCAGACCGGGCTGAGGCTGCATTCGACATACTCCTTCATCATGCGGCGGGTGCTGAAACGCGGAGCCAGGGTCTTGATCGACTCCTTCACCATGCGCATCCAGCCATGCGGCACTCCCTGCCGGTCCCGCATGTAGAACAGGGGGACGACGTCCCGCTCCAGGATACGGTACACGGACTCCGCGTCCATCCAGTCCTCTTCCTCAGTTGTCGGCGGCTTGATCACGTCGCCGATGGCCCAGCCGTTGGTCCCGTTGTAGGCTTCATCCCACCAACCATCCCGGACGCTCATGTGGACCACACCGTTGAGCACCGCCTTCATGCCGCTGGTGCCGCAGGCCTCGTTCAACCTTCGCGGCGTGTTCAACCAGACGTCGACGCCGTGGGCCAGGTAGTGGGCCATGTGCATGTCGTAGTCCGGCAGGAAGGCGATGCGTCCCATGAACTCACGGTCAAGCGACAGGTTGAAGACCCGGCTGACCAGCTCCTTCGAGGCAAAATCGGCCGGGTGGGATTTGCCGGCGAACACGATCTGTATCGGCCGGAAGGACTCTCTGACCAGCCGTTTCAGGCGTTCGATGTCCCGGAACAGCAGGGTCGGCCGCTTGTACTCGGCAAACCGGCGCACGAACCCGATGGTGAGGACCTCCGGGTGCAGCAGAGCGCCGATGCCCACCAGCTGGTGAGGTTCGACATCCTTCGTGGCCCAGGCTCTCTGGGCCAGCTCATCCACTCCCTCGATAAGCTTGTGTTTGAGCATGCGCCGCACGTTCCACAGAATGTCGTCCGGGATGTCCGTGACCTTCTCCCACACGGCCGGATCATCATGCCTCTCCAGCCAGTCCGGCCCCAGGTACCTGTCGTACAGCTCGCGCATCTCGGGCGCCACCCAGCTGGGCGTGTGAATGCCGTTGGTGATGTGGGAGACAGGCACATCATCCACCTCCCTGTCGGGCCACAGGACCTGCCACATCCTCCTGGCGACCTCGCCGTGGACCCGGCTGACGCCGTAGCGCTGCTCCGACATCCGCATGGCCAGCGCCGCCATGGTGAACGGCCCTCCATCCGAGCCCGGCAGCTGGCCCAGGCCCAGGCACTCCTTCCGGTCTATCCGCAGAGAATCACAGTAATCGGAGAGATACCTCTCCACCAGTTCCATGGGGAAGGCGTCCTGCCCTGCCGGAACAGGCGTATGAGTGGTGAAGATGGTATTCGACCGCACCTTCCGGACGGCCTCCGGGAAGGCCAGACCGGCATGCATCTCTTCCCTGACCCGTTCCAGGGTCAGGAAGGCGGTATGCCCTTCATTCGCCTGCCATATGGCCGGCTTGATTCCCAGCGCCCGCAGCACCTGTACTCCCCCCATCCCCAGCACAATCTCCTGCTGGAGACGGGTCTCCGGGTCAGCCACATAGAGCCGGGCGGAGAGCTGGCGGTACCGCGGCGTGTTCTCGGATACGTTCGTATCGAGGAGGTAGACATCCACCCGTCCCACCCTGACCCTCCAGACGCTGACGCACACCGCCCGCTTGCCCAGAGGCACGCGCACCAGCATCCGGCCGCCGTCGGCGGCGGAGACCGGCTGGATTGGCGCCTCATCGAAATCAATCTGGCGGTAGCGCTCCTCCTGGGTCCCCTCGGCCGTGATGTGCTGGTGGAAGTAGCCCTGCGGGTACATGAACCCTACTCCCACCAGGGGCAGTCCCAGGCCGCTGGCCTCCTTGCAGGAGTCGCCGGCGAGGATCCCCAGCCCGCCGGCGTAGATGGGCAGGGAGTTGTGGATGGCGAACTCCATCGAGAAGTAGGCCACCGGGCCGTCCAGCATGTCCGGGTAGTGGGCCCCAAACCAGGTCTCGCCGGAGAGCACCCCGGCGTCGAATCCGGCCATCACCGCATCGTAGAGAGATACGAACGCCTGGTCGGCGGCCAGCTGCTGCAGCCGCTCCGGCGTCACTTCCCGGAGCTGCTTGACCGGGTTGTGATCGACGCGCCAGCGGACATAGTCGATGTTGCGGAACAGCTCACGGGCATCCGGCTGCCAGCTCCACCACAGGTTGTGGGCCAGCTCCTCCAGCCTGCCTAGGCGCTTCGGTATCTTCCATTCCAGGCGGTCAGCCATCCTCGAGCCTCCTCTGACCAGCCGGGTCGTGGATCACGGCCGTGCGTCGCCTGAGAAGCCGGATTTGCCCCTAGAGATAGGGGTCCAAGGCCCGGATGAAGTTCTTGTAGACCTGCTGCATTTCCCAGATGATCCCCGAAGGGCCGAGGCTCCACCACTCCTTGGGTGTGAAGTAGGCCGAAACCTCGGCCTGCGAGCCCGACCGGCCAAACCACTGAATCAGGTGCAGGTTGTCCGACTGTGTCAGCCACAGCGCCAGATCGATTATCCGGCGGTCCTTCGTGAGCTGGGCCTTGTTGTAGGCCTGCATCATCAGCTGGAAGACCGCCTGCTGGGCGGGATTGCCGAGGAAGAACTCTACCCCTCCATCGCCGGCCCAGGTGCTGGGAAAGGCCGGCAGCGGCATCTCATGGCTGGAGCCGCGGAACCGCCTGATAGCCTCGCTGGGCTTGATCGTCTTCACCCCGCGCCGGGAGAGCTCCTCCGGCAGGTGTTTCATGAAATCGAAGATGCCCGTGTCCTTTGAGTGGTGCTCGCCGAAGGTCTCGTAGTCCCAGGCCAGAAGCACGAAGTCCCCCCAGGCATCTCTCACCCAGTGGGAATACGCATCGGCCATCAGCGGGTAGCCCCACCACCCCTTGTTGGAGAAGCGGTAGCCGACGTCGTCACTCAGCTCGTAGTGGCGCGGCAGCAGCATCAGCTCCTTCCCCTGATGGTACAGGTGGGTCGGCTCGCGCCATTCCATTACCCAGGGGCGGCCGTCCATAAAGGCGCCCTTGAAGCCGGCGCTGTTCAGCGCGTGATAGATGGGATCGGACATCAGCATTTCCGTGGTGTCAGTCACCTCGGGCCTCTGGCCCATCAGCTCCTCGAGGTTGTCCCGGGACCAGGCCATACGCCTGGCGAAAGCCGGCAGGTCGATCAGAGGCAGGAAGCTGTGATATGGCTCCACGTTGACCAGCTCCACGTTGGGGTGGGTCGCCAGCTTCCGGAACAGCGAGAAGAGCGCGGGGTCCCACATCTGGGCCTGCCGCAGTGCCGACAGGGAGAAGCCGATGGAGAAGCTGAACCCCTGGTCGGCGAACTCCAGGAACATCTCCGTCGCGGGGTAGTAGCACCAGGTAGCCACCTTGCGGAAGTAGAACTCATTCATGGCCTCGTCGAAGAGGCACCGCTCTATCTCCGTCGGATCGGCCCCGACGGGTATGGGTTCCGCCGGGAGCTTGAGTCTCCGGGGCTGGTGCAGAACGGTGTAGATGACCAGGTTCTCTGCCATCTAGCCGCCCCTGGCGCCTTTCGGCGCTGCGGGAAGCAGCTCCGGAGGCAGCTTGGACTCCTGGAAAGTCTCCTCGGGCTCCTCCGGCTCTCCTTGCAGCGTGCCCTGGATCCGGGCCTGGTTCTCCACCTTGGCGATGAGGTTGACCACCGCCACATCCCAGATATAGTAGCGGGCCGTGGCCCGGGCGGCCCGGCGCATGCGCATCCCCTCCTCGGGATAGTCCAGCACGTACGTCAAGTGGCCCACGATCTCCATCGGGTCCGGCGTCTCCAGCACGAACGCGTTGACGAACGGGATGGCGTAGTCTTCCCCGGTCGAACCGGTGAAAACGATCCCGCCGGCCGCCATGGCCTCCAGCCCAACCAGGCCAAACGGCTCACGACCGCTGTTGGCCAGCACGCCATCCACAGCGTTGTAGACCACCTGCAGGAAGGGGGTAGGCAGCTGGAACTTGACCTCGATGATGTCCGCCGGGGCCGCCTCGCGAATGGCGGCCACGTAGGCTTGAAGGGAGCCGTTCTGGCACCAGGCCTCCCTGACACTCAGCCCCATCCGCCGCGCGGCATTGATGACCTCTCCGCGATGGGGCTCCATCCCGCCTCGCGCCAGCAGCGTGGTCCGGCAGCCCCTCTCCTTGAGCCTCGCCACGGATTCCACCGCCTGGTGCCACCGCTTGTCGGGGTCCCACCGGGCCACCTTGCACAGGATGATCTCCCCGCCAATGGCCTTCCGTACCTCCTGCACCATCTCGGTGTCCGTGTCTCCGAGCAGGCTCCGGGGAATGCCATTGGGTATGACCAGGGGGTTGACCCCGTACTCCCACATGAGATGCTTCATGTAGCGGCTGACGGTGGTGATCGTGGTGGTGTAGCTCAGGCGTCCCCAGTTGATGCGGTGAAAGGAGAAGGTATTGTTGGCGTTCCAGAACAGCACCGCGTTGTTCCTCAACCCGTGCTGCCAGAGAATGTCGCTGATATGGGACATCACTTCGGTGGTGTGCCACTCCTCTCCCAGGACCACCACCAGCTTGCCTGCGGCCGCGGCCGGCTTCACCACGTAGTCCTTCACGAAGTGCGGAATGGACTCGTTGAAATCACGGAGCTTGTCCTCTTCGCCGTCGTACACGCCGTTGGGATGGTGCCTGCTGATCCACTGGCACCAGCGGTGCAGGATCAGCTTGCCGTTCTCCCTCAGCTCTTCTCCCGGGCGGTCGGGATCGCCGATGAAGAACAGGTGCGTGGTGTAACCCTTGCGCGCCAGCGTCACCGCCAGGTTGTCCACGCGCACGCCGAGACCGCCGGCCGTGGAGTAGCCGTCCGGACCTTCAAAGCACAGAACCACGAAGACCGTGTTCCTGGGTGTGATCCTTTTTCTCATGGCCGGTGAAAGATCCCTCCCGCTAGATGCATTCTAGCATGCAACTTTCGGCCACACAATAGGGGCTTCGACCCGCCGCGGTGTTCGTGATCCGGCCCCCAACCGGCAGGGGCAAAACCGGCAGGGCACAAAACCGGCAGGGCAGTGTCGTGGTTCTGTCAATCTGTCACCCTAATGGTTCAGTGATTTTGTCACCCTT
>CAYPDY010000075.1:0-12761 GCA_964409515.1 uncultured Dehalococcoidia bacterium | reverse complement strand
GCCACGTCCTCTTCAATAACTGCCACGAGGACAAGGCGGTGGTCAACGGGCGCCAGATGAGGCTAATCCTAAATAGGGACCAAGGTCCCAAGACAGCCGGCTGACGGCCGTGCTATAGTCGTGAGGCAGTCGAGGAGAGACCGGGAGGTGCCGCGATGGTGATAGCCCTCGTTCTGATGATTGTCCCTCTCATCCTGTTCGTCTTCGTGAAGAGAGGACAGAAGGTCACGGCCCTGCCGGGCGACCCCGTGGGCAAGTCGTCCCTGGCCCTGGCCGGGGTCTCCCTGCTGTTCCTCATCCCCGCCGCGGCCCTGACCGGCTCCGAGGGTGAATCCGGACCGGCACTGAATCCGGTCCTGGCGGCCGCCCTGACGGCCATCCCGGCCGCGGCCGTGGTTACCGGGGCGGTCAGCATGATCCGGAGCCGGGAGCGGTGCATCCTGGTCTTCCTGAGCACCGCCGCGGGCCTGGCCCTGGTGCTGGGGGCCATCGGCCACTTCTTCATCTAGCCAGCTCCCGGGCCAGCCGGTGCAGGAAATCCCGGACCTCCTCCGGTGAGCTGAGGAGGAAGCGGGCCGCGGTGTCGCGGTCGGGTTCACCAACGAACACGGAGACCCCTCCGCGCGCGTTCATCACCCTGAAACCGCCTTCATCGGTCAGGTCGTCCCCCAGGAAGAAGGCCAGCCCGGCCGCTGCTTCCGCGGATGGAGTCCAGCAGCTCAGCAGCAGCGCTATGGCGTCCTCCTTGCCCCAGACCACATCCGGCCGAATCTCGCAGACCTTTTTGCCCCCGGTGATGCGGACCCTGGCCTTCGCGCGCGGCCCGCCCACCGTCTCTTCGCAGATCCTCTTCACCTCCGCCACCCGGTCTTCCGCCACCAGGCGGTAGTGCACGGAGAGCGTGACCCCCTTGTCCTCCACCACGACACCTTCGATGCCCGAGAGCCTCCGGACCAGGGCCCTGTGCAGCCGGCGGATGGCCGGCTTCAGGGTCAGCGCCGGGGGATAGACGAAGTCCAGGAAAGGCCCTTCGATCTCTATCCCGTGGTTGCCGGCATAGGTCATCCCCGGGATCCCCACCTTCTCCTTGATGTCTCCCAGGGCCCGTCCGCTGACCACCGCCACCCCCGCCCGCAGGCTGGCGGCGACCGCCCGGAGCGCCTGCCTGGTGTCCTCGGGCAGCACCGCCTCTTCCGGCCGGCCGGCTATGGGAGAGAGCGTCCCGTCGAAATCCGTGAGCAGCAGGACCTGGCCGGCGCCCCCGACGCGCTCCGCCATCTCCGGCCACACGGAAAACAGGTGCTCCACCTAGCCCCCGGACCCGATCTTGACCATCTTGGTCACGATATCGGCCGCCCACTTGTAGACGTTGTTCTCCTGGACCACGGCGCGCATCCGCCGCATCCGCCGCTGCCTCTCCTCCAGCGGCATCTCCACGGCCGCCTTGATGGCCTCGGCCACCTCGTCGGCCGCATAGGGGTTCACCAGCAGCGCATCGGTCAGCTCCCTCGCCGCCCCGGTGAACTCGCTGAGGATGAGGACCTTGTCCTCGTCCACCGAGCTGGCGACGAACTCCTTGGCCACCAGGTTCATGCCGTCGTGCAGGGAGCTGACTATGGCGAAGTGGGACAGGCGCCGCAGCGCCATCACCGTCAGCGGTGAAAGGGGACCGCGCAGGTCGATGATGGGCCTCCAGTGGCCGGTCTCATACTTCCAGTTGGTCTCCTCGATGAGGGTGTCTATCTCGTCGTTGATCCTGCGGTAAGCCGGCACGTGGACGCGGCTGGGGACGCCGGTCTGTATGAAGACCATCCTGCCCCTGTACTCCGGGTTCCGTTCCAGGAACCGGTCGATGGCCCGCAGCCTGTCCGGTATGCCCTTGGTGTAGTCAATCCGGTCCAGCCCCATACCGATGATCCAGTCGTCAAGCTCCAGGCTCTTCCGGAGCCTCTCCATCTCGGCCTCCACCCCGGGCTCCCGGGCCCTGGCCGACACCTCCTCGAAGTCGATGCTGATGGGGAAGGGCTTCACCTCGGTCTTCTTCCCGCCCCGTATGACCTCGTACCGGTCATAGTCCACCCTGGCCTCGATGGAGCGGTCCACGGTCTCCAGGAAGTTGTTGCAGTGATAGCGTATGTGGAAACCCAGCAGGTGGTTGCCCAGCAGTCCCTCCAGGATCTCGTTCTGCCAGGGGCAGACGCGGAAGGCCTCCCGGTTGGGCCACGGGATGTGCCAGAACTGGGCCACCACCAGGTTGGGGTTGGCTTCCCGCAGCATGCGGGGCATGAGAGTCAGGTGGTAGTCCTGGACGAAGACGAAGGCCTTGCCGCCGCCCACCTCCTCCAGTACCCCGCGGGCGAAGCGCTCGTTGACCGCCCGGTATATCTTCCACTCGTCATCATTGAAGGTCGGCCGGGTGTAGGCTATGTGGCACAGGGGCCAGAGCGCGTCGTTGGACACGCCGTAGTAGTAGCCGTCCTCCTCCTCCTTCGAGAGCCAGATCCGCCTCACGGTGTACCGCGGATCATCGGGCGGGACCCTGACCCGGTCCTTCCCGTCCACGGTCTCCCTGTCGGCATTGCCGCTGCCGTGCGCCACCCAGGTCCCTCCACAGGCCCGCATAACCGGGTCCAGGGCCGCCGTCAGACCGCTCGGCGGCATGTCACAGTGAATGGCCCCCAGGGCATGGCTGTGTATATACGGCTCCCTGTTGGACACCACCACCAGGTGGTAGTCCCGCAGCTCATCCGATACGAGCTGATGCAAGCTGTCCCGCGTCCACATGTGCCACCTCCTTCGGCCCCCGCCGATTTCCAGAAACCCGATCACCCCCGCCCGGAACCCGGGCCGGACCCGGGGCTACAAATGAATCACGTCTTCGCTGTGGTCCAGCGCCAGGAAGAGAAGCATGTAGTCCCGGACGTGCCTGGTGATCAGGAAATTGTGCCTGACATGCTCCTTGCCGTTCTCCGCCAGCCAGCGGGCATAGTCCGGGTTCGACAGCAGCTGCCGGATGGCATATGCCGTCCCTTCTATGCCGTGAGACAGCAGCCCGGTGAGCTTGTGCCTCACCTGGAGCGGGATGCCGCCCACGTCGGAAGCCACCACCGGCCGGGCCTTCCACAGGGCCTCGCTCACGGTCAGGGCGAAGCCCTCCTTGAGCGACTTCTGCAGGATGACCGCGGACGCCCTCTGCAGGGCGTTGATCTCGATGTCTGACCTGGCCTGGCCGGAGATGATGTGAATGTCGGGACGGCCGTCGGCGATGTCCTCGACCTGGGCCAGCACCCTGTCGCCCTCCGGGTCATCGGCGGCCCCTCCGCCGATCAGGACCAGCCGGCAGTCGATGGACCTCTTCACCAGCTCATAGGCCTTGATCACACCCACCGGGTCCTTCATGTAGTCGAACCGGGAGACCTGCGTAATGACAGGCTTGTCCCGGGGAATGCCCATGCCGTCCATGGCGGCGTCTATCTCTCGAGTGGTGAGGTCCTTGTTCTTGTCGCTGAGCGGGTCTATCGACGGCGATATGAGAAACTGCCGAACGGGCAGCGGCCGGGAGAAGGCCGGGGCGGAGAAAACCGTGGCATCGTACCGGACCACGTAGCGCTCCAGGAACCGCCACACCCGCTCGTCCGGATTCGACACGTCGATGTGGCACCTCCAGATCCACTTCCCCCCGGCGGCCTCCTTCTTCTCGATCAGGGACGACGGCTGAGGGTCGTGGATGAACATGGTCTGGCCGTGGAAATCCATCTCCGCCATGTTCTTCCGGTTTACCTCCAGGAACAGGTCGAAGTCCGCGTCCGAGATGTCCTCCTGGCGGCCGTGAAGCGCGTTGTGGAACTTCTTGGTGACCTCGAAGAACGCCGGGCTGCCCTTGATGACGTTCCACCGGGCGTCCACGCCCAGCTCCTGGAGGATGGGCACCATGCGGTTGAGGATCTCGGCCACGCCGCCCCCCGCAAAGGTGGAGTTGATGTTCTGCACCTCTCTGCCAGCCAGCCTGGAGGCCAGCAGCCGCAGCTCCTCAATGGTGCTCCGGCCCACTATGGGCTCATAGTCGAGTAGCTTCACCCATCTCCTTTTCGATAAGCTGTATCAGCCGGGCCCTGAGGCCCTCCAGCGTGTAGGTATAGGGATCCAGCCGCGCGATCCTGTCGGCCAGCTCGTGCTCATCCAGGCTGTCAGCCAGCCAGGCGGAGAAGTCGTTGAGCCCCCTCCCCAGCCGCAGCCTCGACTCGAAGATGTGGAAGTAGAGCGAGCCCGGGCTCAGCCTCCGCAGGGCTTCGACGAACTCCCTCATGTCGCCGGCCTCATAGGGCGCCTTTATGGTCACGCTGATGGACTTCACAAAATGGAACTCGTCGCCCGGCGCCGCTTCCCGGAGGGCGCCGCCCCGGGTCAGCTGCTCCTCTATGATGGAGACGTGCTGGTCGCGCAGGGCCTGGAGGCTGGTGAACTGGAAGGTGTCCACGGCGGCCAGCTTCTCCGCCAGCACCTCATCCCCCAGGGCGTCCTCCACCCACATGGCCAGGTCGTTGGCCGGCTGGGGAGTCAGGTAGTGGTGCGCTTCCAGGAAATGGTGAGTGTGGTAGTAGATGACCGAGTCAGGCACCGCCTTCAGGGTGTCGGCCAGCTCCCTCAGGTTCCGGGCCTTGAGGCCGGTGAGCTCCTTCATGTGCGACCGAAAGTAGAAGGTGAAGGGCTTAGTGGCCTTCTTCACCGGGTGCCCGTAGTTGATGACCGTGGCCCGGGCCAGCTTCCTGCTGGGTATTATGGTTGTGCTCCCGCTCGGCCCCTTCACCGTGGTGTTTCGCCAGCTCATGGCGATGACGTACCCTTCCTCCCCGCTCTCCTCGAGCTTGATGTAGTCACCAATCCCGAAGTGCCGCGCCGAGATCACCTGGACCCCGGCCACCAGGTCCGGGCCGATATCCCTCATCACCAGTATGACCAGCAGAGTCAGGAGGCCCATGGCCAGGAGAACAGCGGTGAGATTCGCCCCCCAGATCTCCAGGAGGGTCAGGACGGTCACCACTATCACCACGATGCGGGCGATGTACCAGACGGCCCGGGTGTCATGTTCGAAGGCCTTGAGGTGCTCCCCCCACAGGCCGACCAGCCTGTCGGCCATGCGGAGCAGGGTCAGGGCCAACGACACGGCAAACAGAGTCCAGAGGCCCTTGCTGGTATAGCGCATCCACTCCGAGTACAGGCTGTAGGCAGGTATGGCGTAGACGAGGATGGCCAGCCAGGCCGCGACGGCCACCGCCCAGATGATCGAGGGTAGCCCGGTGGCGTCCCGGAGGATATCGAAGCCTTTCCACCCCGTCTCCCTCGACCATTTCTGCAGCCAGAAGCGCCCGGCCTGCCTCACCCAAAGGCCGGCGATAAGGGCCACCAGGCCCACCGCCACCGCCAGGAGGATCTCCCGGTTGTCCTTCAACCAGTCGATGCCGCACCTCGCTTCCCACCACCTATCACGGAGGCCATGATATCGCTCGCTGTCACCGAGCCAACCAGCTCCCCGGTTGACCGGTCCACCACCGGGACCACCGTCACGTTGCCATCCGCCATGCGCCGGGTCACATCATCCAGCAGCTCGTCAGGCGACGCAGTGATGGGTTCGTACTCCAGCAGATCCTGGAGGACGACAGTTCCCCAGCGCTCCTTGTTGATATGACGGATGTCCTTGAGGTACACCACGCCGGCGAGCTTGCGGGGCTCTCCAATCACCACATAGTCCGCCTGGTCGGGGACCGCCCACAGATCCACGAACTTCTGGATGGTGATGGTGGATTCAGGAAACTGGCGGCTCCCCTCCATTATATCCTGCACGGTCTTGTTGTCCAGGGCATACCGGGCAAAGGACGGCACCACGAATTTCGGCGCCCGGCGTCGCCCCCCGGCCCTGCTGCCGCCGGCCCGGCCGACGGCATAGCCCATCACCGGAGGCGCAATCAGCAGATAGCCGATCATGATCAGGATCAGAAGGGAGAACAGCTCCTGGGAGATGGCCTCCATGTTCAGCATGACCACCAGCAGGGCGATCTCGGCCACACCCTTTCCCATGATGCCGGAGGCGATGGCCAGGGGGCGGTCCAGCCGGGCCAGTATCACCCCCACCAGGGCCCCGGCGAACTTGCCGAGCACAGCCGCCGTCGCCACGGCGGCGATGGACCAGGCCGGGAGCCGGGTGAAGGAGAAATCGAGGTGCATGCCCGCCGAGGCGAAGAACAGCGGTATGAAGAGGCCGTACGCCATGGCCCGCACCCCGGGCACGATATCCATGCGCAGACGGTGCGGCAGCCCGGACAGGGAAACCCCCAGGAGCAGAGCGCCCAGCGAGCCATGTATCCCGATCCTGTCCACCAGGCCCACCGAAAGCAGCAGGCCGCCCGTGATCAGGCCCATGGCCAGCTGCGGCGCATCTATCAGGCGGCGCAGCCAGGCCACCAGCGGCGGAAAGACCCTGGAGGCCAGCAGCCACGACACAACGGAGAACGCTACTATCTCGGCCAGCAGGATGGGCACGGTCCACGGAGTGAAGGGCTCCTCACCGGCGATGTCCCTGATGGAAAAGGAGACTACCAGCAGTCCTATGATCTCCAGGACCACCACCGTAGTGAATATCTCCAGGCCTGCCGGCTCTCTGAGGCGCCCCAGGTCGCTCAGGACCTTGGCCACCACCCCCAGGCTGGAGAGGGCCAGGATGCCGGCCACGGCGATGGCGTTCTCCACGGGCAGCTCCAGGACGGACAGCATGACTGCCAGGGCGAAGCCGAAGGACACCAGGAAGGCCAGCGTGCCCGCCAGGAAGAACCTGCCTCTCAAGGTGGCTGCCAGACCGGAGACGTCCAGCTCCTCAGCCCCGATGAGGAAGAACAGGAAGACCACCCCTATGCCGAAGAAGAGATCCAGGTCCGCGGTGGCCTCCACCAGACCCAGAACCGGACCCAGGATGATCCCCGCGGCCACGTAGGCCACCAGCGAGCTCTGGCGCAACCGGGAGGCCACGCCTTCGAACAGCTTGGCAATGATGAGAAGCAGACCCAGCGAAATGAGCACTTCCATGGCTTCGACCTGCGGCCCGTGGTCATGGGCCGCAACAGTTTATGGAGAGTCCTGCCTGGACCGACCTGAGCCCGGCAGGACCCGGGCTGTGAAGACGACCGTTGTTTGTTGGACAGGGACCCGGCCCGGATCAGGCGCCGCGGACCTTTTCGCGCGGCCCCACCAGGAGCACGGGGACAGTGCTGGCCCTGACCACCTTGTCGGCGACGCTGCCCAGGGCCCAGCGGCCAAGTCCGGAGCGCCCGTGGCTGGCCATGACGATGATCTCGCAGGGGCTGTGCTCCGCGTGGTAGATGATGGCCTGGGCCGGATCGCCTATGACCATCTTGGAGTATACCGTCAGCCCCCGCTCGGTGAGCTTCTGGGCCATCCTGGTGACATAGCTTCCGGCATCGCGCTCTTTCTTGCTCACCGCTTCGGTCACCACCTTGTCCTCGGTCTGCTGGCTCTGGTCCACCACCTTGCGATAGCCCTGGGTGCGCTCCACCACCCTCAGCAGGGTGACGTCCAGGGTGCCGCACCCCTTGGCCAGCTTCTCCGCGTGCGCTATGGCTGCCTCAGACAGCTTGGAACCGTCCAGCGGGATCAGAATGTGCTTGTACATCGTCACTCTCCTCCTGTTCCGGAATTATGGTCCAAGTATCTAAGTAAACGTGCACTTACTTCATGGTAGCACGTCACGCCCCTATCATACAATCGCCGCAGCACCCATTACAAGATGGCCCCCGGCGGCTGTCATTTGTCGTTCCCTCGAGGCCGGTAGTATGCTGGAGAGACACGGGACATGTGGAACGAGCCGCGGGGCAGCCTGCTTTGAGCACCACCGGACCCCTGAGGAAGGGCATCGAGTCCCTCTGGGAACGCATCCGGGGCTCGGAGGCCGCCATCGCCATGACCCTGGCGGTGGTCATCGGCCTGCTCTCCGGCCTGGGTGCCGTCGGCTTCCGCTACATGATCAGGGGCTTCGGTTGGCTCTTCTTCAACAGGGGGGCGCAGCTCCTCGATTTCCTGGGGGAATACTACGTCATCGTTCTGCCCGTCGCCGGCGGCCTGCTGGTCGGCCCGATCGTCTATCTCCTGGCCAGGGAGGCCAGGGGTGAAGGGGTCCCCGAGGCCATGGAGGCCGTGGCTGTCGGCGGCGGACGCATCCGCCAGCGCGTGGCCGTGGTGAAGGCGCTCGCCTCGTCGATATGCATCGGCAGCGGGGGCTCAGCGGGCCGCGAGGGCCCCATCGTGCACATCGGCGCCTCCATCGGGTCCACCATCGGGCAGTGGTTCCGCATGCCCGAGGACTGGACGAAGACCCTGCTCCTCTGCGGCGCGGCCGGCGGCGTGTCGGCCACCTTCAACGCGCCCCTGGGCGGGATCATATTCGCGCTGGAGGTAATCGAGAGAAGGTTCGTGGGGCGCAACTTCGCCTACATCCTGGTGAGCTCGATCACCGCCGATCTCATCGCCCACCGCCTGCTCGGATCGGACCCGTCCTTCGTCATACCTGACCACAACATGTCCAGCTACTGGGAGCTGCCGGCATACGTGGTACTGGGCATGCTGGCCGCGGGCAGCGCCCTCCTCTTCACCCGCTTCTTCTACCTCAGCCGCGACATCTTCGCCGGCGGCCTGCGCCGGGTACCCTGGTACGTGAAACCGGCCATCGGCGGCCTGGCGGTCGGCGTCATCGGCCTCTTCTACCCCCTGGTCCTGGGAGGAGGCTACGGCTACGGCTACGTGCCCGGCGGGGCGCTCGCTGAGACAGGCGGGGCCGACCTGGCGCTGCTGGGAGAACTGGGGCTCTCCACCATGCTCATCTTGATGGTCTTGAAGATAGTGGCCACGTCAGCCACGCTGGGAAGCGGAGGCAGCGGCGGCGTCCTGGCCCCGTCCCTGTTCATCGGCTCCATGCTCGGGGGGGCCTTCGGCCTGGGCTTCCAGCAGCTCTTCCCCACCGTCACCGGGTCCCCGGTGGAGGCGACCGGGGCCTACGCGCTCGTGGGCATGGGGGCCTTCTTTGCCGCCGCCGTCCACGGACCGATGACGGCCATCATACTGCTCTTCGAGATGACCCGGAACTACAGCCTCATACTGCCGCTGATGGCGGCGGTGGTCACCAGCTACATGCTTGCCAGAAGGCTGCATCACGAGTCCATCTACACCCTGGGCCTCGTCCGCGAGGGTATCGACATTCATGGCAAAGGGCAGGCCGATCTCTTTGCCGAGATCAAGGTCGGGGACATCATGACGAGCGACTTTCCCTCTGTTTCGTCCGCCGCCTCCCTCCCCGAGCTCATGGACCGCTTCCGGGAGTCGGGCCACCACGGGTTCCCGGTCGTAGATGAACGGGGATGCCTCTGCGGGGTCGTCACCCTGGAGGACATGGAGCGGGCGCCGCCCGGAGGGGGAGCCGCACTGACCGTCGCCGACATAGCCACCAGAACGCCGGTGGTGGCCTACCCGGACCAGTCAGTGAGAACAGCCCTGGCCCAGCTCGGCGGGCGTGATGTTGGGCGCATCCCGGTGGTTGACCGGTCCAACCCCGCAAAGCTGCTGGGCGTGCTGCGCCGCCGTGACGTGGTGGCAGCCTACGTCAGGGCCATGTCAGGCCCGCACAGGTAATATGCCCGGGCTAGAGGTCCCAGAAGCTCTTCAGCCGTTCGTATTCGACCACCGCGGAGATGGCCGCGTTCTCGGCCTGGATGCCGGCCTCCTCGGCCGCCGCCACCGGGTTCAGCCCGCCCAGAAGCAGCACACCCACCCGGTTCGGGTCCACCGGCGCTTCACAGACCGGCTCACCCGGCCGGCCCATGAGCACCAGGCTCCCCAGCCCGGCTTCCTTGAGCCGGGCCATCACGTCCTCGGCCAGGGGCCGGCACTGGCCGGGCAGCTCGGCGAAGTTGCCCAGCACCTTGCCGTCGCCTTTCCGGGCCGCCCCGGTCACATCCGTCATCCTGCCCCTGATAAACACCTCCGACGGGTCCAGGGAGGTGCCGCTGTAGTAGATCAGCTCCGCGAAACGGAGCGGCCGGCCGCCCCTGATCTGCAGTATGCCCCCGAACTTGGAATCCATGGGCACACCGGCCTTCAGCAGCACCCCGGTGACCACGGCACTGCAGACCGTGGCAAAACCCACCTTGCCGGGGGGAATGACTTTGTCTCCCAGGGCGTCTCCCTCCTCCGCCACCGCCACCATCTCTCCCACGGAGAGCCCCGCCTTGAAGGCCACCCCCATCGCTTTCAGCGCCCTGGGGAAATCCCCCCTGCTGAAGATCGACAGGTTGGCCGGCAGGCAGCCCTTCCGCTCCTTCCAGTCGAAGGTGGTCTGGAAAGAAACCAGCCCTATCCGGTTGATGAAGAGGCCGACCTTGTCGCCTACCAGCGCGTTGCGCAGCTCCTCAAGGCCGGCCTCGGTTATCTGCCTCCCGTCCCTCCCCACCAGCTGCGTCAGGCCCCGTTCGTCCATCAGCTTCAGGTGGTAGCGTACCGCCCTCTCGCTGAGGTCTATGCCCTGCTCCTTAAGCTGCCGGCCGATGACCCTGGCCCCGACAGCCTCAGGCGAAACCCTCAACACCCTGAGGATGGCGTTGACTTTCCTCTCCACATCGACGCTGGTGGCGCCTATCATTCGACCCTACACCCAGCCGCGCAGCCTCATGGCTTCGACGACGCGCTCCACCGCCCGGACGTACGCCGCCTGGCGCATGTTCACCTTGTACTGCTGGCTGGTATTCAGAACGGAGTGATAGGCGGAGACCATCCTCGCCTCGAGGCGCTCGTAGACCTCCTTCTCCTCCCAGCAGTACATCTGCGCGTTCTGGACCATCTCGAAGTAGGACACGGTAACGCCGCCGGCGTTGCACAGGAAGTCCGGAATCACGTGGACCCCGTTCTTGTACAGGATCTCGTCCGCATCGGGGGTGGTGGGGCCATTGGCCAGCTCCGCCAGTATCTTCGCCTTCACCTTCCCCGCGTTCTTTTCGGTAACCACGTTCTCCAGGGCCGCCGGGATGAGAATGTCCACGTTCAGGCCCAGCAGCTCATCGTTGGTGATCTGCTTGGCGCCGGGCAGGTTGACCACCGAGCACGTCTCTTCCTTGCACTTGTAGACGGCCTCCGGATCCAGCCCTCCCTTGGCGTACACCCCGCCCTTGCTGTCGCTGACGGCCACCACCTTGCAGCCGAAGAGCTCCTTGCTCAGCCGGGCCGCGAAGTTCCCCGCATTCCCGTAGCCCTGTATGGCCACGGTGGCCTTGGCCAGGTCTATGCCCAGGACCTTGGCCGCCTCCCTGATGGCATACATCCCGCCGCGGGCGGTGGCGTCACCCCGCCCCTTCGAACCGCCGATGCACAGCGGCTTGCCGGTGATCACGCCGAACTGCGACTTACCCATGATCTTGGAATACTCGTCCATCATCCAGGCCATGATCTGGGGGGTGGTATAGACGTCGGGGGCCGGCACATCCGTCTCGGGGCCGATCATCTGGTAGACATTCTGAATGTAGGCGCGGCTCACCCGCTCCAGCTCGCTCGTGGAAAGCGACTTGGTGTCACAGATGACCCCGCCCTTGCCGCCGCCGAGCGGAAGGTCGAGGAGCGCGCATTTCCACGTCATCCAGGCCGCCAGGGCCCGGACGGTGTCGATGGTCTCGTCAGGGTGGAAGCGGATGCCGCCCTTGGCCGGGCCCCTGGCATCGTTGTACTGGACCCTGAACCCCTGGAACAGCTTCATGGAGCCATCGTCCATGCGCACCGGGAACGCCACGTGCAGCTCCCGCTTGGGGACCCGGAGTGTGGCCCGGGTTACGGGGTCGAGCTTGAGTATGTCCGCACACTTGTCTATCTGTCTCTGGGCCGTTTCGAATGGATTGTATGCCGCCATGTTCTTACCTCTTACCTCCAAAATGCCTATCTTGTGGTCGCTTTCGACCTTACAGCCTCACCGGTATGCCCCTGCCGGCCAGGTACTTCTTGGCCTGGGGAATGGTGATCTCGCCGAAATGAAACACCGAGGCGCACAGCACGGCCGACGCTTTGCCTTCGGCCACGGCGTCGTAAAGGTGCTCCAGCTTGCCGGCGCCTCCGGAGGCAATCACCGGAATGCCCACCGCCTCGGCCACCGCCCTGGTCATCTCCAGGTCATACCCTTCCTTGGTGCCGTCAGCGTCCCGGCTGGTCAACAGGATCTCACCCGCTCCCAGGCCCTCCACCTTCCGGGCCCATTCCACGATATCCACCCCGGTTTCCTCCATGCCGCCGCTCACCACCAGCTCCAGCCGGGGCCGCCCCCGCCCGGGCGGGTTCTTCTTGCCGTCGATGGCCACCACCAGGCTCCGGGCCCCGAAGCTCTGGACGGCATTGGCGATGAGGTCCGGGTTCCGGTAGGCCGCCGTGTTGATGGAGACCTTGTTCACCCCGATGTCGAAGAGCTCCTCCATATCGGCCACGTCCCGTATGCCGCCGCCCACCACGAAGGGCACCGAGATGGCCTTCCTCACGTTCTTGACCCATTCCAGCATGGTGCCCCGTTTCTCCACGGTGGCCGCGATGTCCAGGAAGGCAATCTCATCGGCGCCCTCCTTCTCATACGTGCCGGCGGCTTCCACCGGGTCGCGCGCGTCCCTCAGGTTGACAAACTGGATGCCCTTGACCACCCGCGACCCCCACCACGGCGGGGTCGGCACGTCGATGCG
>CAYPDY010000074.1:10252-12819 GCA_964409515.1 uncultured Dehalococcoidia bacterium | reverse complement strand
ACCTGCTTCTGGACCCGGGGCCTATCTCGTGCAGCACCACCGCCATGTTCACCAGGTCGAACTCCTCCTCATAGTCGATGCCGGCAGCATCAAGCAGCAGGACCGAGGCCCTGTCCGTCAGACCGCCGGCTTCCAGGTTCTTTCGAGCGTCTTCGACTGCAGTCCCGTCGATCTCGACGCCGACAAACGTGCACCGCGGGTACTCCCCGGCCATCTGCATGATGAGGTGCCCGGCACCGCATCCGAGGTCCAGGACCCTGGCCCCGGCCTCAAGCCTCTCCTTCAGCCCCGGGACGGCGGGTATGATCATGTAGGTATAGGCCATGGGCACCAGGTTGCTGGTCAGGGCCTTGGCATCCCGGGAGAACCCGGGACCCATGGCTTCCCAGCAGTGAGTGGATCCGGTCCTGTGGTACGCGGGATGGCTCTTGAGCAGCTCCGTCCAGTGGGCCACCATGAACCTGGCCCGGCGCCCGAAGTATAAGGGGCTCGCGCTGTCGGTCAACAGGGCGCCCATGTGAGGGGCCAGCCTGAACCTGTTGCCTTCATCGCAGTCGAGGATCTCCAGGTAGTAGCCCGTCTGACACCAGAGCCTCACGTAGGGCTCGTGGAGCCCCAGCTCGCCGGCCAGGGCTTCGGGCCGAAGGCCGCCCTCGCAGGCACCGAGCTTCTCGAACAGACCGAGCTCGAGCCCGGCATTCAGCAGGTAGACAGCCAGGAACCCTTTCTCGTAGCTCTCGAGCCTGGCCGACTGCTCATCCGGCGTGATGTCCGCCATGGCAGGCCCCCCCATTCCGTCGGCACTTCGCCCAAGCCCGCACCGGTTGGCGGCCAGACCGGCGCGCGGCCGAACAGCCTGTGGCTTACACCATACTAACAATGAGACTGAACCCAGGATGGGCACCTCGTATGTCAGGGTTTCCCTGAGTCTATTGTCAGGCAGTTTCCTACGTAGGGGATCCCATGAGACTGTTGATCTACCCGGCCGGCTCGCCCAGGCCGTGGCCGCTCTCGACGAGCTCCTTGAGCCGGGTCAGGAACCGGGCCAGGGGGGCCCCGTCCACGATGTCATGGTCCACACTGACCGTCAGGCTGAGGTACTCCCGGGGCTCGATCCTTCCCTCGACCACGCCTGGCTTGAGGGCAATCCCGCCGAGCGTCAGGCAGAGCGTGTAGACCGTCATGGGTATGCCCCAGGCGGAGCCCCGGCCGAACATCCCGACGGCCGTCACCATGACCGTGCCCTGCATCTTCTTCCGCCAGTGCGGCGATCTGCCCACCGCCCTGAACACGAACCGCCGGAAAGGGGAGGGCAGCGAGAAAAACCAACTCTCGTACCAGGGCATCTTCCTGAACTCCCGGGCCTTCTGTTCCTGGGAAGCCCTGATCTCCCGGTGTATCTCCCGGAGGCTCTTCCTGTTGGCCGCCCGCACGATGTAGAGGGGGTGTGGTGACATCGACATCCTCGAAGAGCACCAGCCGGTTTCCCCGGCGGTACGCATGCATGTTCTTGTCCTCGTCGACCGCCCGGGCCAGGCACGTGATGAAGAAGGAGGTGAAGGACAGGCTTTCGCCGGTCGCGGCCTTGTGCTGTCGGATGTGCTCCCGGGGACCGGTCACGTCCATCTCGGTCAGGCTGTGAATGACGTGCTTCTCATGCATCAGGCCCAGGAAATCGGTGATCCTGAGCCGCACCTTGTGGAACGGCACCTCCTGGCAGGCCTCGCTGCTGCGGTCCGGGGGCTCCCGTCGTCCGTATCCCGGCAGCATGGCTAGTCTCCAAAGCAGGTGCCGACGGCCCGCGCCGCGGCCACCAGCGGGTCATTGGAGCGCACCGTCCTCTGGCCTTTGGCCACGTCCTGCAGACGGACCTTGGCCAGGCTGTTGCCTTTGACCGCCACCATGTAGCCGAAATCCCCCTTCTCAACCAGGTCCACCGCCCTGGTCCCCAACTTGGTCGCCAGTACCCTGTCATATGGCGTGGGCGTGCCCCCCCTCTGCAGGTGCCCCATGACGACCGTGCGGGTCTCGATCCCCGAGGTCTTCTCAATCTGGGCGCCGACCACGAACCCGATGCCCCCCAGCCGGACGGGATCGGTGCTGTCTTTGACGATCCTCCTCACCACCACGTCTCCACCCCTGGGCCTGGCTCCCTCGGCCACCACCACGATGCTGAAGCGCTTGCCCCGGCGGTTCCTTTCCTTCACCTTGGCGGTGATGCTTTCGCCGTCATAGGGGATCTCCGGGATCAGGATGATGTCTCCCCCTCCCGCCACCCCCGAGTGAAGCGCGATCCACCCCGCATTCCGTCCCATGACCTCCACAATCATCACCCGGTGGTGCGACTGGGCCGTGCTGTGCAGCCGGTCGATGCCCTCAGTGGCTATGTAGACGGCGGAATCGAAGCCAAAGGTAGTGTCGGTGCCCAGGAGATCGTTGTCTATGGTCTTGGGTATGCCCACGATGGGCACGCCGTCCTGGAAGAGGTCGCGGCTGATGTGCATGGTGCCGTCCCCGCCGATGCAGACCAGGCAGTCCACCTTCAGCTTCTCCACGTTGGCGATGGC
>CAYPDY010000074.1:0-10152 GCA_964409515.1 uncultured Dehalococcoidia bacterium | reverse complement strand
CAGGGCCGGCCATCTTGACACGGCACTCTGCTTTCAGCGATCATAGTGCGGCCTGGAGAGACCACTGCCATCTTCGCCGTCATCGGCGCCAGGCAGGTCGGCGGCAGATGGGGGGTATGCCATGAAGATGAAGGCCGCGGTACTGTACGGGGCCAACGAGCCGCTCCGCGTTGAGGACGTTACCCTGGATGACCCGCAGGACCACGAGGTGATGGTCAGGCTGGTGGCGACGGGGATATGCCACAGCGACCTCCTGCTGATGAAGGGGGAGGTGCCCACCCAGTACCCGGTGGTGGCCGGGCATGAGGGAGCCGGCGTGGTGGAGAAGGTCGGCCGGGGTGTCGTCAGCGTCAAGCCCGGCGACCATGTGGTGCTCCCGGCCATCTTCAGCTGCGGCAAATGCCGGCCCTGCATCCAGGGCCACCCCACGCTATGCCTGGAGACGCTGCCGGCCCACCTGATGGGCGGCCTGCCCGGCGGAGGCAAGCGCCTGCACAACGACAAGGGGGACATCAACGTCTTCTACAGCCAGGGGTCCTTCGCCGAGCATGTCGTCGTGCATGAGAGCTCGGCCATCAAGGTCCGCTCCGATGCCCCGCCGGAGGTAGTCTGCCTCTTCAGCTGCCGGATCACCACCGGCGTTGGGGCCGTTTCCAGGAGGGCCGGCGTCCGGCCCGGCGAGAGCGTTGTCATATTCGGCTGCGGGGCGGTGGGGCTGGGGGCGGTCATGGGGGCCCGGCTGTGCGGGGCGGGGCAGATCATCGTCGTTGACATGGTGGAAGAGAGGCTGGAGATGGCCCGGCAGCTGGGAGCCAGGTACACTGTCAACGCCTCCCGGGAGAACCCCCAGCAGAGGGTCTTCGAGATCACCGGCGGGGGAGCCGACTACGCCCTGGAGTGCATCGGGAACGTGAAGGTCATGATGCAGGCCTTCAGCTGCCTGCACAGCACCGGCACTTTGGTCATCGCGGGGGCGCCGCCGGCGGCCGACATGGTCAGCTTCTACCCCTTCGAGCTTCTCTTCGGGAAGACCGTCAAGGGCACCTTTCTGGGCAACGTCTGGCCCAAGATCGACATACCGCGGCTGGTCGAGCTGTTCATGGACGGCCAGCTGCCTATCGACCGGCTGGTGGCGACCAGCTACAGGCTGGAGCAGATCAACGACGCCGTCACGGCGGTGGACAAGGCCGCGGTGATGAGGGCCGTGATCCGCTTTTGAGAGGATTTCGACCGGCAAGACAGGCGGCCGCCGCCCGGCCGCGATCGGAGGTATCTATGACCAGGCACGAGAGTCTGCTCGAAGGCATCCGCGTCCTCGACCTCACCGACGAGAAGGGCCTGCTCTGCGGCAAGGTCCTGGGGGACTTCGGCGCGGACGTCATCAAGATCGAGAAGCCCGGGGGTGACCCGGCCAGGAACATCGGCCCGTTCTACAAAGACATGCCGGACCCCGAGAAGAGCCTCTTCTGGTTCGCCACCAACACCAGCAAAAGGGGCATCACCCTGAACATAGAGACCGGTGACGGGCAGGAGCTGCTCAAGAGGCTGGCGCAGAAGGCGGACATCGTCGTCGAGTCCTTCGCACCGGGCTACATGGACTGCTTCAGCCTGGGCTACGGCGACCTCAAAGCGCTCAAGCCCGACATCATCTTCACCTCCATCACGCCCTTCGGCCAGACCGGGCCCTACGCCCAGTACCAGGCCACCGACCTCATCGGCGCAGCCATGGGCGGCATGGCCCGCATCCTGGGCGACCTGGGCCGCCCCCCGGTGCGGATGGGCGCCGACCCCCAGTCCTACTTTCACGCCGGGCTGCAGGGCGCGCTGGGGTCCATGATGGCCTACTACCACCGGGAACTGGCCGGGGTGGGGCAGCACGTGGACGTGTCCATGCAGGATGCGGTGGAGCTGACCCTGATGAACGCCGTCGAGATCTTCGAAATACTCAAGGCCAACCTGGTGGGCCTGGGCCAGTTCTTCGTGTCGGTGAGGCCCAAGGCCGGCATGCTGTTCACCCGCACCGTGGTCCCGTGCAAGGACGGCTACGTTACCCTGATGTTCGGCGGCGGCGCCTTCGCCGGAGTGACAACATCATCCCGGGCGCTGGTGGAGTGGGCCAATACGGAAGGGCACTGCCTGGAGCTGAAGGACTACGACTTCACCACCTATGATGCCGCCACCGTGACTCAGCAGGAGAGCGACGCCATGAACGCCCCCGTCGCCAGATTCCTGATGACCAAGACCAAGGCCGAGCTATACGAACAGGCAGTCAAGAGGGGAATCATCATGGCGCCCTGCGCCTCCTTCGAGGATGTCCTCCGGAACGCCCAGCTCGAGGCCCGGGGCTACTGGGAGACGGTGGAGCACCCCGAGCTGGGGGAGGCTATCAGGTACCCCGGGGCCCCGCTCAAGATGAAGGAGACCCCGTGGAAGATACAACGCCGGGCCCCTCTCATCGGGGAGCACAACGAGGAGATTTACGAGCATGAGCTCGGCCTTTCCGGAGAGCAGCTGGCCGTGCTCAAGGCCAACGCCGTCATATGACGGCCGTCACATGACGCCGGGAACACAGCCTGAAGGAGTGGTGAAATGTCAAAGCAGATATTCGAAGGACTGAAGGTAGCCGATTTCAGCTGGGCCGCCGCCGGGCCCCAGGTCAGCCGCGAGCTGGCGGAGCACGGAGCCACCGTCGTCGCGATTGAGAACCACCGGCATCTGAGCCCGCTGAGAACCTTCGCCCCCTTCAAGGACGCCCAGCCGGGCATCGACCGCAGCGCGTTCTACGCCGAGTACAACACCAACAAGCGCTGCATCGCGCTGGATATCACCAAGCCCAGGGGCAAGGAGATCGCCCTGAGACTGGTCAAATGGGCGGACATTGTCGCCGAGAGCATGACGCCGGGCACCATGACCGAGCTCGGGCTGGACTACGAGGCCTGCCGCAAGGTGAACCCGGCGGTGATCTACCTCAGCACCTCGATGCAGGGACAATACGGCCCTCACCACCTCTTCAAGGGCGTGGGGCACCACATCAACGCCGTGAGCGGCTACTCCGCCACCACCGGCTGGCCGGACAGCGACCCGACCATGATCTTCAGCGCCTACTCCGACTTCATCGCCCCGTGGTACTCGCTGGTGGCCATCATGGGAGCGCTGCTCCGGCGGCGCAAGACGGGCGAAGGGATGTTCATCGAGCAGGCGCAGATGGAGTGCGGGGTCGGCTTCTCAGCACCCCACCTCCTGGACTGCGCCGTGAACGGGAGGCACCTGGGCCGCCGGGGCAACCGGGACTCCTACATGTGCCCGCACGGCGTCTATCCCTGCCGCGGCAGCGACCGCTGGGCGGCCATCGCCGTGCAGAACGAGCAGCAGTGGCAGTGGTTCTGCGATGTCATCGGCAACCCGGAGTGGGCCGCCGACGCCAGGTTCGCCACCGTCCTGGGCCGGAAACAGAACGAGGACGAGCTGGACCGGCTGATCGGAGAGTGGACCAAATCTCTCACCGCGGAGCAGGTGATGACCATGATGCAGGATTCGGGCGTGCCGGCCGGGGTGGTGCAGACGTGCGAGGACCTGCTGGGCGATCCCCAGATGAAGCACCGCAGGCACCACCGGGTGCTGAAGCATCCGGTGATCGGCGAGCACTCCTACCATGCGCCGGCATACATCCTTTCGGAGACGCCCTGTGACCTGCACCGGGCCGGCCCGACGCTGGGCCAGGACAACGACTACGTCTACAAGGAGATCCTGGGGCTGACCGATGACGACATCGCCGACATGCTGGCCGGGGGCGTGATCACCACCGAGCACGACGCGCCGTTCAAGTCGACCTGGTAGACCGGCGGTCGCGACCGCCAGCGGCCGCCGGCGTCGCTGTTAGCGTGCGCCGTCCGCGCCGGGCCTACGCCTCGAATCCCCGGAGACCTTCGAAGTCCAGCGTGGCGAAGTAGTCGTCCACGGTCTCCGCCCTTCTGATCTGGACCACCTCGCCACTCTCGCGGAGCAGCAGCTCCCGGGACCGGAGCTTGCCGTTGTAGTTGAAGCCCATGGCATGGCCATGGGCCCCGGTGTCGTGGATGACCACCAGGTCCCCGATCTCGATCTCCGGCAGCGGCCGGTCGACGGCAAACCGGTCGATGGATTCACAGAGCGACCCGGTGACGTCGTATGTGTGATCAGGCGGGCGGTCCTCCTTGCCGGCCACCGTGATGTGGTGGTAGGCGCCGTACATCCCCGGCCTCATCAGGTTGGCCATGCAGGCATCGAGGCCGATGTGGGTCTTGTAGATCTCCTTCTTGTGGAGCACCCGGGACACCAGGTACCCCGCCGGCCCGGTGATGGCCCGCCCGCATTCGGTGAATATGGCCACGGGATGCAGCCCGCTGTTCCGGATCCTGGCCTGGTACCGCTCCCGGATCTCGTCGCCGACATAGGCCAGGTCCACCTTCTTCTGCTCCGGCCGGTACGGAATGCCGACGCCGCCGCTCATGTTAACGAACTCTATCCGGATGCCGGCCTTGTCCTGTATCTCCAGCGCCAGGTCAAACAGCATGTCCGCCGTGTTGACGAAGTAGTCCGGGTTGAGCTCATTTGAGGCCACAAAAGTGTGCAGCCCGAATCTCTTCGATCCCTTCTGGCGCAGCTGGGCCAGCCCCCTCAGGACCTGCTCCCTGGTGAACCCGTACTTGGCGTTCTCCGGGCTGCCCATGATGAAGCTGCCTTCCCTGGCCTTCCCCGGGTTGTAGCGCACTGATATGATGTCCGGGATGCCGGCATGCCTTTCCAGGAACGCAATGTGGCTTATGTCATCCAGGTTGATGATGGCGTCCAGCTCGCGGGCCTTGACGTACTCGTTGGCCGGCGTGTCGTTGGAGGTGAACATGATGTCGTGGCCCACGATCCCGGCCCTCTCCGACAGCAGCAGCTCCGGCAGCGAGCTGCAGTCCGTGCCGCACCCCTCGCTCTTCAGCACCTTCAGGATGAAGGGGTTGGGCGTGGCCTTGACCGCGAAATACTCTTTGAATCCCTCGTTCCACGCGAAGGCCCGGATGAGCTCCCGGGCGTTCTCCCTGATGTTCCTCTCGTCGTAGATGTGGAACGGGGTCGGAAACCTGGAGGCGATATTCTCCAGGTCATCCCTGGTAAACGGCAGCTTCTTCACGGACATCCTGGGTCACACTCCCTTTCCCTGGATATGAGGTTCAGGCAGCCGGGACCCGACGAAGCCCCTCTGGCCCCGGGCAAACTCCGCCGCCCCCATGGGGCGCTTTCCCTCCAACTGCACCCGCAGCAGGCCCAGGACCCCATCACCGGTCTGCACTCCAACCACAGCCCGCTCGTCGTCCGTGGCCACCACCTGTCCCGGCGTCCCCCGCCCCGGCAATGGCACGGCCTCGATGATCTTGACCGTGCGCCCCTGCCAGGTGGTGAAGCAGCCCGGCCAGGGCTGGAAGGCGCGAACGCTTCTCCAAAGGTCAACCGCGGAGCGGTGCCAGTCCACCAGGCCGTCTTCCTTGGCCATCATCTTGGAGTAGGTCGCCTTCCCGCCGTCCTGGGGCTGCGGGACCAGCCTGCCGCCCAGCCACTGCGGCAGCGTGTCCACCAGCAGCTCGGCGCCCATCTCGGAGAGCTTCTGGGACAGCGAGCCCGTGGTGTCGTGGGGCAGAATAGGGACCCGGCGCTGTGCCAGGACGGGTCCGGTGTCCATCACCCTGGTCACCACCATGATGGTGACACCCGCCGCCTCGTCGCCCGCCAGGATGGCCGCCGCTATCGGGGACGGTCCCCGGTGGCGGGGCAGGAGCGAGGCGTGGATGTTGAGGCAGCCCCGCGGTGGCACCTTCAGCATAGCCTCAGGCAGGATCTTGCCGTAGGCGGCGATGATGACCACATCCGGGTGCAGGCTGGCCAGCCGTTCCAGCTCGCAGGACCCGCGCAGCGACGGGGGCTGGTGGACCGTCAGACGGTGCCGCAGGGCCAGCTTCTTCACCGGCGGCACCACCACATTCCGGCCGCGGCCGGCGGGCTCGTCGGGCTGAACGAACACGCCCACCACCTCGTGATCGCTGGAGACAAGGGCCTCCAGCGCCGGGACGGCGAACTCAGGCGTACCCATGAAGACCACGCGCATGGCGGGTAAATTCTAGCACGGAGGTCTGCGGCCAACCAAATGGGGACCAAGGTCTCAAGACCCGTGGGCCCGCGGCATGGAATACTGGGCGCATGGTCAGCACGCGCGCCTTCTTCTTCGGCCCGCCGCACGGCGGTGCCCTGTGCTGGCTGGCCCGGATGGCGGCCCTGGCCTGGGGAGGCTATTTCGGGTACGTGCTGGCCATTAGCCTGAAGAATCCTCGGAGTATGCCTCTTCCGCGGTGCCCGGCGACTGTGGCACTGGCACAAGAGGCAGATAAGGAGCGCATGATATGTATTCCTACCTGTTTCGGCAGCGCGGCGGTGCGAACGGAATCCCCTTCCCGAGCTCGGCCCACTACCGCCTGTGGATCCAGCCGAGGTGGCGGCGGGAAGCAGGCCCGGGCACTTCGCAGCTGGCGCATGAAGGGGCAAGGAATGACTGTCAGCCTATCAGAAATACATGTGTGACGGCCGGGAGATGAGATGCAGATTCCAGAAAAGCAAGAAAGCCCATTTGTGATGGGCTTTCTTTGCTCAGGAGTTGGGTGCCTCTGAGCGTCAAATCTAGATTGGTAAGATTCTATCCCGCACCTGCTCCCCCGTGCATCCGTATCCCTACGTAGTTTGGCTCGAAACGGCCCGTAACTTTATGTCCAGGGCTCGTGTCACCAACGCTTTGTTGTGCCACATGCATGATGCTATAATTCCGAACTAGGCAAGAAGAGACATCCGGCGCAACGATCGATAGGGGTGATGAGCAATGATAATCATCGGTGAGAACATCCACATTATCTCGAAGGCTGTCTCCAGGGCCATCAAGATTCGAGATGCCAAGGCCATACAGGACCTGACGGTGGCCCAGGCCGACGCGGGCGTCCACTACATCGATCTGAACCTGGGGCCGGCCACGAAGGACCCCATCGCCATGACCGAGTGGCTGGTGAAGACGGTCCAGGCCGCCGTCGATCTGCCCCTTTCTATCGACACCCTGAGCCCCTTGGCCATGGACGTGGGGCTGAAGATGTGCAAGAGGAGACCCCTGCTCAACTCCGTGTCCGGAAGAGCAGACAGCCGCGAGCACATGCTGCCGCTGGCCAGGAAGCACAGCGCGGAAGTGGTCGTGTCGGTGCTCACGGACAAAGGGTGCCCCCGGGATTTGGCGTCGCGGTCGGAGAGCATCATTGACACCGTGGCCCGCGCCAACGAGATCGGCATCGCCAACGAGGACATCTGGGTCGACCCCATACTGCTTCCGGTGAGCGCCGACCAGGAACAGGCCAAGGAGGTGCTGGAATTCGTGAAGGTGCTTCCGGATATCCTGCCCGGCGTCAAGTCGACCCTGGGCCTGTCCAACCTGTCCAACGGCACGCCTCCCCAGCGCCGGGGGATAATCAACCGCACCTACATGATCATGCTGGGCCGCTGCGGCATGTACTCGGTCATCGCCGACGCGCTGGACAGGCAGCTCATGGCCCTGAATCGAGGGGAGAGGCCGGAGATAGTCCAGCTGGTGCACCGGGTGATGGATGGCGAAGACATCGACCTGGCCTCGCTGCCCGCGGATGAGCGCGACTACGTGAAGACGGCCAGGGTGCTGATGGGCCAGAAGCTCTACTCGCACTCCTGGCTGGAAGACTGACACCGGAGAGGAAGACATGCAGTACAGAGCGCCGGTTGAGTCATACCCGGGGACCGTCAGAGAGGTGACGATCGGGACGGGGGACAAGGCCCTGAAGCTGGGCGGAGAAACCGCCCTCCCGTTCCATTTCTTCGACCAGGGCGCCATCCCGAACCCGCCCCGCCTCGCCCTGGAGGTCTGGGACATGGCCCCGGCGGACTGGGCGAAATGGGCCGTCGAGCCGTACCGGGACGTTGTGTCCGATCCCGTGAAGTGGGCCCGGAGATGCGCCGAGCACGGCGCCGCGGCCGTCTGCCTCCACCTGGCGAGCGCCGACCCGGGGGCCGCGGACACGCCGCCGGAGACTGCCGCCCAGCTGGTCAGGGCCGTGGCCGAGGCCCTGCCGGTGCCGCTCATCGTCTACGGGCCGGACGATGAGAAGAAGAACGCCGCCGTTCTGGCCAGAGTGGCCGAGGTCTGCCGGGGGCAGAACCTGCTGCTGGGGCCGGCGGTCAAGGAGAACTACGAGGCCATCGCCAAACCGGTGCTGGACAACGGGCACTGCCTCATCGCCCAGACGTCACTGGATATCAACCTGATGAAGGAGCTGAACATCAAGATCTGCAAGTCCTTCCCGCCCGACAGGGTGGTCATCGACCCTGTCAGCTCGGCCCTGGGCTACGGAATGGAGTACAGCTTCACCATCATGGAGCGCATCAAGCAGACCGGAGTAATCTTCAAAGACGGCATGACCCAGATGCCCATCATCTCCAACCTGGCCTACGAATGCTGGAAGACGAAGGAAGCCAGGGAAGACCGCCGGCAAGGCATACTCTGGGAGGGCATGACCGCCGCCTCCCTGCTCCTGGCCGGGGCCAACATGGCCGTCCTGCGGCACCCGGAGACGCTTCGCTACGTCAAGGGCCTGTTCGGACTGAAGTGACACATGGCTGATTTGGAAGAGAAGAAACCGAAGAAGACCCGGAAGCGGCAGCGGATCGAAGAGACCATCCGCGCCGGCGATGCCTGGGAGCCGGTGGGGCAGACGCCGATGCCCGGGATCCCCGACCTGCGGAGCTGGGACATGCGGCTGATGAAGGCCTATCCGCCGATGTACGCGCCCTTCTGCGACGTCTGCTGCTTCTGCACCTACGGCAAGTGCGACCTGACCGCGGGGCGGCGGGGCGGCTGCGGGATAGACATCGCCGGCCAGCAGGGGCGCATCGTGCTGCTGGCCGCCTGCATGGGGCTGTCCGCCCATGGTGCTCACGCCCGGCATGTCATCGATCACCTTATCGAACGCTACGGCGAAGACCTCAAGGTCGACCTCGGCGGCAACGTGGCCGTGGAAGCCCCCAACATCCGGCTGGTAATGGGGCTGAAGCCCGAGACGCTCAAGGACCTGAGGACCGCCGTGGAGTACGTGGAGGGCGAGCTCATACACCTGGTCTCGGCGCTCCACACCGGCCAGGAGGGCAGCAACCTGGACTTCGAGTCCAAGGCCCTGCACGCCGGCATGCTGGACCACGTGGCCATGGAAGCCGCGGACATCGCCCAGATCATCGGCTTCAAGTACCGCACGTCCGTGGCCGATACGCCGCTGGTGGACCTGGGCTGCGCCGTCCTGGACGGCGACAAGCCGACGATCATCGTCGTGGGACACAACCCGGTTTCGTCAACGGCCATCATCGACTACATGCGCCAGAACGATCTCGCGGACAGGGTGGAGGTGGGAGGATTGTGCTGCACCGCCCATGAGACCACCCGGTACCACGACCACGCCCGGGTCATCGGCCCGCTTTCGCGGCAGCTCTACTACATCAGGACCGGAATAGCCGATGTGGTGGTGACCGACGAGCAGTGCGTCAGGACCGACCTGCTGGACGAGGCCCGCAAGGTGGGCTCGGGCTTCATCGCCACCTCGGACAAGGCCTGCTACGGCCTGGAGGACGCCACCGAGAAGGACACCGACGAGATCGTGCGGGAGATGATCGAGAACGGCAAGCAGTTCCTGATCCTGGACCCGCAGAAGGCCGGTGAGGTGGCGGTCAGGGTGGCGGTGGCGCTGGCCCCGGGGAGAAGGAGCCACCTGGTCAGCGACGCCCAGGCGCAGGAGCTGGCCAAGAAGTGCGTGCAGTGCGACATGTGCGAGCGGGTCTGCCCCAACATGCTGGACATCAGCGTGGGCATCAGCCAGGTGGCGAAGGGGAACCTGCAGCCCCTGAGGGAGCTGTTCGACAAGTGCCTGGGCTGCGGCAAGTGCCAGGAAGAGTGCACCTACGGCGTGCCGGTGTTCCAGATCATGCAGGCGGCGGCCCGGACCGAGTCCTACAAGATCCGGACCGGGCGCGGGCCGATCATGGACACCGAGATCCGCAACGTCGGCGCCCCCATCGTCCTGG
>CAYPDY010000073.1:0-13136 GCA_964409515.1 uncultured Dehalococcoidia bacterium | reverse complement strand
AGCTTCGTCTCCAGCTTGGCCACACCCAGTATGTAGTCCGCCTCCTCGGGCGCCACTATCGTCGACGTCGGCTCTATCACAGACACCGGTATCCGCAGCACCTCGCTGACACCGTCCACTATCAGCCCCACGTCCTGGCCCCCAACCTCCACCACGACGATCCGGGTCTCCTTGCTCTCCTGCCCGGCATCCAGCGCCAGCCGTTTCCTCAGGTCCATCACCGGCGTCACCTTGCCCCTCAGATTGATGACCCCTTCCACCGACGCCGGGGCCCCGGGAATCTTGGTTATCGCCTGCATTCGGATGATCTCTCGAACATTCATGCTGTCTATCGCGTAGTGCTCCGACGCCAGGTCGAACAGCACCAGCTGCTGCTCGGTCATCCGCTTCATCTCCTTCACCATTTGCTCACCTTCTTCCGGCCCACATGGCGCCGCTGCCACTTCTATACGGCGTGGCCCGATCCGTCTGCCGCCTCGACCTTGAATTCCGCCACGGCCTTCTCCATCTCCTCCGACATGTCCGCCAGCGACTGCGCCGCAGCCAGCGTCTCCTCCACCTGGGCCGACATCTGCTCGACCGAGGCCGACACCTGCTGCGAGGCCGCGCTGTTCTCTTCCGCCACCCCCGCCGTCGACTCCACCGACCGCGACACCACCCCGGAGCTTTCGGTCATCTGGGCCGTGGCCGCCGCGTTCTGCTCCACGATCCGGTTGATGCGGTCGATGGCATCCACCATGCCGCTGCTCAAGCCCTGCAGGTCCCGGGCGGCCGCCGATATCTGCTCCACCTGCCTGGCCACGCTGCGCGACCGGTCCAGGATCCCATCCAGGGCGGTGCCGGCATCCGTGGCCAGCTTGTACCCCACCTCCACATCCCGGCTGCCCTGCTGCATCGCGCTTACCGCCTCCGTCACGCCCGTCCGTATGCCGCCCACGATGGTGGCAATCTCCCTGGTGGCCAGGGAGGATCTCTCGGCCAGCTTCCTGACCTCATCCGCCACTACGGCGAACCCCCGGCCCTGCTCCCCGGCCCGCGCCGCCTCTATGGCGGCGTTCAGCGCCAGCAGGTTCGTCTGCGCCGCGATATCGTCAATGGTGGCCACTATCTTGCCGATCTCCCCGGACCTCTCTCCCAGATCAGTAACCCTCAGCGACACCATGTCCATGGCCTTCTTCACCTTGTCCATGCCGGTGACCGTCTCGTGCGTCTTCCGGGCCCCTTCGGCGGCGGAGGCCGCGGTGGTCTGCCAGGCCTCCATCCCCACCCGGGAGTAGTCCGACACCTCGCTGATAGCACCGGAAACCCTTTTCACTATGCCGGTGGCCTCGTTAACACCTTGGGCCTGCTCCTCAGACCCCACCGCTATCTGGTCGATGGCGATGGAAAGCTGCTCCGCGCTGGTGGCTGTCTGCTGCAGCGAGCTCGACTGTTCCGCCGTTCCCCGGGCCACCTGCTGAATGGTGGTGGCTATCTGCTGGGTCGCCTGCGCCGTCTGCTCGGCCGCCTTCGTCAGCTGCCGGCTGGCCTCGGACACATTGGCTGCCACCAGCTTCACCTTGCCTATCAGGTCTCTCTGGCGGGCCACCAGCTCCAGGAAGGCGTAACCGAAAGCGTCCTTCTCGGAGAGTGGTCTCACCTGGACCGTCAGGTCACCATCGGCCACCTTGGCGGCGACCCCGGCCATCTCCTTCATGTAGTCCACCACCCTGGCCTGCGCAGCCGCCAGCTGCCCTATCTCGTCCTGCGACGAAATCTCGATCCTCTGCTCGACATCCCCCATGGCCAGGGCTTCGGAGGTCCTGACCAGCGAGGCCAGCGGCTTCCCCAGGACAAAGTGGGTCGCCGGCCAGAACAGGAGGAGCCCCGCGATGCCGACTGCGCCGAAGGCTATCCCGATGGTGTTTCGGAACGGCACGTAGTCCGCCATGATATCGTCGGTGTAGACCCCACTCCCTACCGTCCAGCCCCAGGGCTCGAAGGCCGCCACATAAGAAAGCTTCTCCCGGGAACCGCCTGGAGCGTACCTCCACTGGAAGTCGTAGACCCCACCCCCACGCGTCTGGCAGATGGCCCCCATCTCCACGAAGACCGGCTCTCCATCGGCGCCGGTGACATTCCCCACGTCGGTGCCGACCAGCTCCGGCACCGTGGGGTCCACCAGCAGCACCGGCTGGTAGTCGCTGACCCAGAAGGTGCCCTCGCCATCCTCGCCGTGACGGAGCTGGTTCAGCTCCATCAGCGCATACGACTGGGCCTCGGCGGTGGAGAGCATCCCTGTTTGCTCCATGGAGTGAATGGACTCGAGCACGCCCAGGGCCATAACCACGCTCGACTTTACCTCCGCCCGCTTCTCGTTGAAGACTCGGGCCTGAAAGCCGGGCAGGATGTAGTAGCAGAAGACCAGGGCGATGGACGTGGCCATCACCATGCCCAGGAGCCACATCTTGAGCAGCAGCCCCATTCTCAGTCGATGCCTTATGAACGCCGCCATACTCCGCACTCTCCCTCTCTCCCCGCACCGGGAAGGAGTCTTCCCGGGACCACCCCTGGTCCCGGCAGCACCGTCTGCCCGCGGTCGGCATGTGGCCCGGCAGCCGGCTTCCGCCGGGATGTCACACCCGGCCCCGGCCGCCAGCCAGGCCCTATTCTAGGTTTCCCCTATCACTCAAATGTCTCACTGATCAGGGGGGCCATTACAAATTCGTCTCGACCCTCTGCGCCACGGTAACAAATCTATGACTGCATCATGGACCGCCGCGCCGAAACGGCAGCGGCCGTCCGGGGATGGGACGGATGGAGGGTCGGCGGCCGGATGAAGGGGTGCCGGCCTATTTCACGATGATGGGTTGTTTGGGGGGGGCCGGCCTGGCCCTGGCGCCGGTGGAGAACTCCCTCTCCACGGACTGGCGGTGGAAGTTGTTCATGGCGCAGAAGGGTATCAGGCGGGCGCCTGTTTCCCTGTCCGGAACGCCATAGTGGAGGCAGCACCGCCGCACCCGGTCGAGATCGAAGTTGTAGGGGTCCATGAACTGCATGATGCCGATGGTGACCCAGTTCTGGCGCATCCAGTCGTCGACCAGCACCCGGCCGGACTTGTGGTTCCAGGTCTTAAGCAGGGGGAATAGCCGCCGCCAGAAGCCCGGCCTCACGTGCAGGATGAAGCCGGTAACCAGGTCCCACGTGATCCCCCTCCGGGACTTCCCGGCCTCGAAGGACCGCCTCATCCTGGCATAGAACTTCTCGTTGTCGATGAAGCGGCTGATGGGCACGAGCCTGCCCTTCTCCAGCGACGCCAGGGCCACCACTCCGCAGTGCGGGTGGATGCAGAACTCGCGGTGCCTCCCTCCCTTGGTCACCATCTTGGCCAGGGTCTCGGTCATCGAGAGGGGGAAGAAGTCGCTCTTCCTGATCTCGCCCCCGGTCTGCTCCTCGAACAGCCGCATGACGTCCGGGGTGGTGATCCGCATCTCTTTGAGCTTAGTGCGGTCGATCCGGCCGGAGAAGCTCACCGGCTGGTAGACGATGTGCCGGATCACGTCGGAGTTGGCGGCGACGTACCGGGTCATGGCAGCCACCTGGTCGTCGTTGACCCCCTTGACTATGGTGGCCACCAGGACGACCCTGTCGTAGCCTATCTGCCGCGCGTTCTCAATCACCTTCTGCTTGACCGGCCAGAGATCCCGCCCCCGCGTCTTCTCGTAGGGCGCGGAGGTAACCCCGTCGAACTGCAGGTAGATGTAGACATCCCCCAGGTCCCGCAGCCTCTTGAAGTACTCGATGTCCGCCGCGAGCCTCAGCCCGTTGGTGGCCACCACCAGGTAGTCGATCCCCTGCTCCTTCTCCATCCTGAGGATGTCGAACAGGTCCTCCCTGACCGTCGGCTCGCCGCCGCTGTTGAGTATTCCCTGGACTATGTTGGGCTGGTTCATCCGCTTGGCATACTCCACTATGCCCCTCAGCTGGTCTATCGTCGGCTCGTAGACCGTGTCCCCGGAATGCGCGGCGGCAAAGCAGATGGGGCACTTGAGGTTGCACCGGTTGGTGACGTCGACCATCATCAGGGTGGTGTGGGTGGTATGTCTCTGGCAGATGCCGCAGCCCTGCGGGCAGTCCAACCCGGTGCTCCGGGGCTCGGTCATCCCCGGGCCGTCGTCCCGGAACTTCTCCGCCCTGACGTACTCCTGGTAGTCGCTCCAGTAGACATCCTCGAAGCTGCCGTGCTCCGGACAGGTCTTCTTCATGATCACCTGGCCGTCCACCTCCCAGAGCTCGGCTTCCAGGAGCTTCAGGTCTTCAGGACAGACCGACGTCGTCTTCTTCAACAGCAGCATCGGGCACCTCTGTTCCCCCCGCGAATGCTCAGGGCAGCGCTACGCGACCGTTGAGCTGCTTCGATTCTATCATTGACATAAGGCAGGGTCAAAGCAGGGCCGGCCCCTAAGCCTTCTTCTTCTTCGGCTCGGGCAGGGCGGCCTCCCCGGCTTCACGGCCAAAGAACACCTTCATGTGCGGCCAGGGTATCTCTATGCTCTCCGCATCGAACGCCTTCTTCAGCCTCAGGCGCAGCTCGCCGGTCACGGACCACTGCTGCATGGGCCTGGTATCGCCCAGTATCTTGATTTCGACCGCCGAATCGCCCAGGTTGTCCACCCGCAGCACCTGGGGCGCCTTGAGGATATGCGCCGACCAGGCGGGGTCCTCCGCCAGCTCCCGGCCTACCCTGTTGGCCACCGCTATGGCCTTGTCCAGGTCCGTGCCGTAGCTGACGCCGATGTTGAGGTTCACCCGTGACCACCCCTTGGTCAGGTTGCTGGCCACCCTGATCTCGCCGTTGGGCACCGAGTGCACGACTCCGTCCATGTCCCTCAGTATCGTTCTTCTCAGGTTGATGTCCTCGACCAGGCCGGAGGCATCGGCGATCTTGACCACGTCGCCCCGGCGGTACTGGTTCTCCAGGAGGATGAACATCCCGGAGATGATGTCCTTCACCAGGCTCTGGGCCCCGAAGCCGATGGCGATGCCGACCACCCCCACACCGGCGATGACCGGCGCGATGTTGAGGCCCACCTTGTCCAGCATCATGAAAGCAGCGACGGCTATGATCGTCGCCTGCAGCGAGGCCACCACCACCGCCGACAGGGTGTCGGACCTCTTCTTCACCTCATCGTCGCTCTGGTCGCCGCGCGACCTCTGGACCGACCTCTGGATGACCTTGGGAATAGCCGCGGTCGCCAGCAGGACCAGGGCCAGGCCCACCAGGCCCAGGATGGCGATCCACCTGCCGGGTTCCCTCAGCCAGGCCTCCACCGGCACCACGAATCTACGGTTAACCCTCTCAATGTCCAGCATGTCCAGGACCAGGACCACGGCGGTGAACAGGCCGATGATGGGGACAATCCACTTCAGAGCGCTCATGATCATGTCATCCAGCGGGCTGGGGGTCTTCTCCGCCACCTCGGCGCTGTACATGTCTATGAAGACCCGGAGCACCACCACGGCGGTGTAGATCCCCATCACCACCAGCAGGATCGGCGAGATCCTGCCGACGGCACCCTCCCAGGACTCCGGCACGACCGCGATGTGGAGCGCGGCGAAGATCCCCAGGAAGAAGCACCACAGCAGCGACGGGACACGCGTGGAATGGATGATGATGTCATCCCACTTGGTCTCGGTCCTGGCTGACCACTTGTGCAGTCTGCGGTAGACGAAACCCCGCAGCAGCAGGGCCAGCCCGGTGATAATCAACATGGCCGCCACGGGTATGACCACCCGCAAGATCAATCCCTGGTCCCGGAGAAACTCATCCATCTGCCGAACTCCTTCCGGCCTCTTCAGGCGACTCCGATGGTAACCGACCGATCTCGAGGGAGTCAAGAGGCATCCGGGACAGGGCTTGCCATGGGATAGACCGCGGCCTATGATAGTGACTGCCGATGGAGGCAACGAGAATCTGAAGGGAGGGTTCAGGCCATGATAATGCGCTGGCTTACGTGCGGTACCGGGAGCGTGCATATCGTAGGGACCTGCCCTGACTGCTATGCCACCCAGGGCGGGCTGATGCTGGGAACAGCCGCCACCGGGTACGCTGGCAGGATCACCGCCAAGTGCGTCGATTGCGGCAAGTCCATCGACTACTATGTCGATTCCAGCGTGGAGAAGATATGGAAGCTGGATCCGGTGGAGTCGAAAGGGGTCAAGATCGAGCACTGAGAAGTGCCCGGCACCATAGCCAACCCGTCACCAGCCTGAGCCGCCCTGATCGCTTTCCGGCACACTGGGGCACCGCCTCAGTGTGCTTTGCCTCGATCGGTAACCTCCTCCTGGCGAGCACGTCATGAACCTCTATCTGGGTATCGACATCGGCTCCGTCACCGTCAAGCTGGCCCTGGTTGATAGCGCCGGCCGGGTCGTCGACTCCGTCTACCGCCGAACGCAGGGCCGGCCGGTCCAGGCCGTGCAGCAGGGCCTGGCCGAGCTGCGCGCCAGACTGCCGGCGAAGGCCGCGATCAGCGGCGTCGGCACCACCGGCAGCGCCCGCTACCTGGCCGCCGCCATCGTGGGGGGTGACGTGGTGAAGAACGAGATCACCTGCCAGGCGGTAGCCACCGCGCTCGCGGTGCCCGGGGCGCGGACCATCATGGAGATCGGCGGACAGGACAGCAAGCTGGTGCTGCTCGAAGACGGGATGGTGGCCGATTTCGGCATGAACACTGTTTGCGCCGCCGGGACCGGCAGCTTCCTGGACCACCAGGCGGCGCGGCTGGGCATCGCCATCGAGGACTTCGGCGCCCGCGCGCTGCGCAGCCGTAACCCGGTCCGCATCACCGGCAAGTGCACCGTCTTCGCCGAATCGGACATGATCGGCAAGCAGCAGATGGGGCATCGCCTGGAGGACATACTCTACGGGCTGTGCCTGGCGCTGGCGGGCAACTACCTGAGCAACGTCGGCCTGGGCCGGGAGATCCGGACCCCGGTGGTGTTCCAGGGGGGCGTGGCCTTCAACCAGGGGATGGTGAGGGCCTTCAAGGAGGTCCTGGGCACCGGCGAGATCATCGTGCCGCCGCACCACGAGGCGATGGGCGCCATCGGCGCCGCCCTTCTGGCGCTGGAGGAGATGAAGCCTGACAGTACCGTCAGGCCTGACAGTACCGTCAGGGCCGGCAGGCGCGGCCGGGCCGGAAAGGCCGGGACCGCCTTCAAGGGGTTCTCGGTCAGCGACGTCGAGTACACCACCTCCCCCTTCGAATGCCGGGCCTGCCCCAACCTATGTGAGATCGCCCGGGTGACGCTCTCCGGCCGGGTGATCGCCAGCTGCGGCGGCCGCTGCGACCTGTGGGACCGGGCCCCGGCGGGAGAGCCGGCCGAGGTCCGGAAAGAGGCCCCCGCTCCCGGCCGCGGCCGAAGGGGGCGCCGGCCGTGAAGCCCCGGTCGAAGGTCAGCGTCACCGTCCTCGACGCCGCCGGGAGGCCCGGGTGCGAGGCCCGCTGCGGCCTCGACCTGTCGTCGCCGGAGGTCATGCGCTCCACCGCCGAGGCCCTGCGCCGGCGCTTCGGCAGCCGCGTGGAGCTGCACTACACCTCGCTGGATGCCATGGGGGCCGCGGCGCCGGCCGGGATCGCCGAGAGGATCCGCGACGGCGACCTGGCCCTGCCGCTCCTGCTGGTCAACGGCAAGCCCCGGATATCGGGCTGCTTCGATCTGCACTCAATGCAGGAGGTCATTCAGGCCGAAATAGAAATGGCCGCCCCGTGAGAGGCGGCCACTCGAACTCTGCTTCCGCGCCGCGGGACCGGCCGGGGGCTACCGCCCCTTCCAGACCGGCTTGCGCTTCTCGGCGAAGGACCGGGGCCCTTCCTGGGAGTCCTCGGTCTGGGCCAGCCGCTTGCTCATCTCGATCTCCATCTTGAGGCCCTCGGCCAGGCTGGTCTCGATGCCGCGCAACGCGAGCTCCTTGACCGCCCTGACGGCGCAGGGGCCGTTCTCGCAGATCTGGGCCGCCAGCGCTTCCGCCGCCGGCATCAGCTGGGCATAAGGGACCACCTTGTTGACCAGGCCGACGCGATAGGCCTCCTGGGCATCAATGAAATCGCCGGTAATCAGCATCTCTATGGCCTTGCCGAAGGGGATCAGCCGGATCAGCTTCTGCGTGCCGCTGTTGGCCGGGATCACGCTCTGCTTGACCTCGGCCAGCCCCAGCCTGGCGGTGTCGGCGGCAATGCGGATGTCGCAGGCCATGGCCAGCTCCAGCCCGCCGCCGGTGCAGATGCCGTTGATGGCCGCGATCACCGGTTTGTAGGTCTCCAGCCCGCGCATGGGGTTGACCTCGGGGAGCGGCTGGGCCGGCCGCTTGTCCTCCGGGATCTTCATCCACTCCATGACCTCCTTCAGGTCCTGGCCGGAGCAGAATGCCTTATCGCCGGCGGCGCTGACGATGGCCACCCAGACCTGGGGGTCATCACGAAAGTCAATCCAGGACTTGACCAGGAGGTCCCAGACCTCGGCGTTCATGGCGTTGCGCGCTTCCGGGCGGTTCAGGATGATGTGAGCCACCCTTCCCTTCTTCTCGTAGATCAGTCCGGGCATTACTCGAACCTCCTTCCAGTTGCAGTTGTGCTTAATTCTACGCCAAAACCCCGGGATTGACCAAAAAGGCGGCCCCCCTTGGAGGGGCCGTTCTTTGACGGGCTGAAACAGTGCGTGCGCGACATACCATCCTTGCAACGCGGCTCCTCCGGCATCTATAATGCTATCGTTGGTCCGCGTAACCGCGAGAATGCAGCCCATCCGCAGATGCTCTCGAAGGCGCCGGGATGACCATCCAAAACTCTCACGATCTATAGGTAATCTGTAGGCAGTTATGGGCAAGACTCTGGCCGAAAAGATACTGACCGCGAAGTCGAGCGACAACGTCAAGGCGGGCAACATCATCATCGCCAGCGTTGACCTGGCATTCGTCCAGGACACCACCGGACCCCTGGCGGTCAGGCAGTTCCGGGCCGCCAGGTTCGAGCGGACGGCGGACAATGCCCGGGTGGCCGTCTTCCTGGACCATGCCTCTCCCAGCCCCAACGCCGCGCTGTCGGACGACCAGGCCCTGCTGCGCGAGTTCGCCCAGCAGACCGGGGCCACCATCTCCGATGCCGGCGACGGAGTGTGCCACCAGATCGTCGCCGAGTCCCTGGCGAAACCGGGCGACCTGGTGGTCGGCGCCGATTCCCATACTACGACGGCCGGGGCCCTGGGGGCCTTCGCCTGCGGCATGGGGTCCACCGACATCGCGGTGGCCATGGCCCTGGGCAAGACCTGGCTCCGCGTCCCGGAGAGCATCCTGATCGCGCTTTCCGGCGCCTTTTCTCCCGGGGTCTATGCCAAGGACCTCATCCTCTATCTCATCGGGCTCCTGGGAGCCGACGGCGCCACCTACAAGTCCCTGGAGTTCGGAGGGGAAGGGGTGATGTCACTGGGCATGTCGGGGCGGCTGACCGTGTCCAACATGGCGGTGGAGGCCGGGGCCAAGGCCGGGATCTTCCCCGCGGACGAGGCGACGCGCTACTACCTGGCCAGCCAGGGGAGGGCGGGGAGCTACCGGAAGATCCAGGCGGACGATGATGCCGTCTACGAGCGCACCATCGATATCTGGCTGGGGGACATTCAGCCCATGGTGGCCAAGCCCCACACCGTGGACAACGTGGCCCCGGTCAAGGACGTCAGCGGGATCAAGATACACCAGGTGTTCATCGGGACGTGCACCAACGGGCGCCTGGAGGACATGGCCGTGGTGGCCAGGATCCTCTCCGGGAAGAAACGCCATCCCCGGACCCGGCTGATCGTTGCCCCGGCGTCCCGTGAGGTGCTGCAGGCCTCGATAAGGGGCGGGTACATCCAGACCATGATCGATGCCGGCGCCATCATCCTGCCCCCGGGCTGCGGGCCCTGCCTGGGCCTGCACCAGGGGATCCTCGGCGACGATGAGGCCTGCCTGTCCACAGCCAACCGCAACTTCGAGGGCAGAATGGGCAACCCTGATGCCTTTGTGTACCTGGCCAGCCCGGCCACCGCCGCGGCCACCGCCATCACCGGCTACATCACCGACCCGAGAGAGGTAATCTGAGTGCTGACCGGAAGGGCTTTCAAGTTCGGAGACAACATCTCCACGGACCACATCATCCCGGGCCGGTATGCCCACCTGAGGAGCAACCTCCCCGTGCTGGCGGCCCACGTCATGGAGGACGCCGACCCTTCGTTCGCCGGCAAGGTGAAGCCGGGGGATTTCATCGTCGCCGGCAGCAATTTCGGCCTCGGGTCCAGCCGGGAGCATGCCCCCCTGGTGATCAAGATGGCCGGGGTCAGCGCCGTCCTGGCCAAGTCCGTCGCCCGCATCTTCTTCCGCAACGCCATCAATCTCGGGCTGCCCATCCTGCTCTGCGACACCGACAAGATCGCCGATGGAGACCAGCTGGAGGTAGACCTCACCAACGGCACCATCAAGGACCTGAACAACGGCGAGTCCCTGACCTCCGGCCGCATACCGCAGGCCATGCTGGACATCCTCAATGACGGCGGCCTCCTGCCCTATATCAGTAAGCACGGCGGATTCAGGCTCTAGGAGCGGCCCGGCATAACGCGACGGAAGGCATGGCGATGAAGTACGATATCACCCTCATTCCCGGCGATGGCGTCGGCCCGGAGGTAACCGCCGCCGCCGTCCGCGCGGTGGAGGCCACCGGCATCGAAATCCGCTGGGACACGGTCCTGATGGGCCAGGCGACGCAGGACACCCTGGGGACGCCGCTCCCGGAATCGGCCCTGGCTTCGGTCAGAAGAAACCGGGTGGCCCTCAAGGGGCCGGTCACCACCCCCGTCGGGTCCGGGTTCAGGAGCGCCAACGTGGCGCTGCGAAAGGCGCTGGACCTCTACGCCTGCGTCCGGCCCTGCAAGACCTATCCGGGGATCCCCTCGCCATTCGCCGATGTCGACCTGGTGGTGGTCAGGGAGAACACGGAGGACCTCTACAGCGGCATCGAGTTCCAGCAGGGCACGCCGGAAGCGGCCGAGGCCATCGGGCTCATCAAGCGCACCCTGGGTGAGTCCGTGGGGCCGGATTCCGGCCTGAGCATCAAGGCCATCTCGGAGACAGCCAGCCGGAGGATCGTCCGCTTTGCCTTCGAATACGCCAGGGCCCATCACCGCCGGAAGGTGACGGCCGTGCACAAGGCCAACATCCTGAAGTTCTCGGACGGGCTGTTCCTCTCGGTGGCCCGGGAGGAAGCCGGGCGCTACCCGGACATCGAGTTCGAAGACCGGCTGGCCGACAACATGAACATGCAGCTGGTGCGCTCTCCGCGGCAGTTCGACGTGGTGGTGGCCCCGAATCTCTACGGCGACCTGCTGTCGGACCTGTGCGCCGGCTTGATCGGCGGACTGGGCGTGGCGCCCGGGGCCAACTTCGGGGAAGCGATCGCCGTGTTCGAGGCCGTCCACGGCAGCGCGCCCCGGCACGCGGGCCGGGACAGGGTCAACCCCATGGCCATGATGTTATCCGCCGGGCTCATGCTGCGGCACCTGGGCGAGCCGGAAAAGGCCGACCTGCTGGAGACCGCCGTGGCTGAGGTGATTGCCGAAGGCCGGAAGGTCACCTATGACATCAAGGGGGATGCGTCCGGCCCCGCCGCGGGCACGTCCGAGGTGGCGGAGGCGGTAGTGGAGAGGATAAGGAGACAATGGCCCAGATACACATAATCGACGTGACCAACAGGGACGGCGTGCAGACGGCCAAGCTCGGCCTGTCGAAGCTCGAGAAGACCATGCTGAACCTCTACCTCAACGCCATGGGGGTCTTTCAATCGGAGTTCGGCTTCCCCACCACCCGTCACGAGAAGAACTACCTGGAAGCCAACCTGGAGCTGGCAAGTAAGGGGGTACTGCAGCCGATGCGGCTGGCCGGGTGGCTCCGGGCCGTGCCCGGCGACGTTGAGCTGGCCTTCAAGCTCGTCCCGGGGCTCAGGCACATCAATCTCTCCATCTCCACGTCCGACCAGATGATCCAGGGGAAGTTCCTGGGCAAGAAGACCAGGGAGGACATCCTGCAGACGATGCTGGAGGCCGTCGACGCCGCCAGGGCCCACAACATCGAGTCCATAGCCGTGAACGCCGAGGACGCTTCCCGGACGGACCTGGACTTCCTCATCAGGTTCGGCCTGGCGGCGAAGGAGCGGGGAGCGGTCCGGATGCGGTACTGCGATACCCTGGGATACGACAACCCCTTCACCATATACGAGACCGTAAAGGCCCTGGCCCGGGAAACCGGGCTGGGGATCGAGGTCCATTGCCACGGGGACCTGGGAATGGCGGTGGCCAACTCCATCGCCGGCGCCAGGGGGGCCATAGACGGGGGGCAGGACGCCTTCATCAACACCACGGTCAACGGCATCGGCGAGAGGGCCGGCAATGCCGACCTGGTGGCCGTCATCCTGGCCGTCACCAAATCGAAGGGCTTCGCGGAGAAGTACGAGCTGGGCGACCAGATCGACCTGTCCCTGGCGTGGAGGACCGCCAAGTACGCCAGCTATGCCTTCGGGGTCCCCATACCCATCAACCAGCCGGGGGTGGGCGCCAATGCCTTCGCCCACGCCTCCGGCATCCACGCGGACGGCGTGCTGAAAGACACCAGCAACTACGAGCTGTACGACTACCTGGAGCTGGGCCGGGGCGAGTCGGAGATGGTGGAGACGGGCCGGGAGATATGCACCGGGGAATACGGCGGCATATCCGGCTTCACGCACGTCATGGGACAGATATCGGTGTCATTCGGCGACCGTGCGGAGGCGCACCAGGTCCTGGAGCTGGTGCGGTATGCCAACGTGGAGGCCCAGAAACCGCTGGTCGAAGAGGAGCTGCTCTTCATCGCCCGGCAACCGGACATCGCCCGGAAGCTGCTGACGCTGACGCCGCTGGGCGACAGCTGGAAGACCTCCTGACCCCCCTGCCGCGCGAGGGATTCCAGCCGCAGCAGCGACCAAGTAGTTGGGGCATAACGCGGAGAAGCCCACAACCAATGCGGGGTGGTGTAGGGAAGCACGCAGTGTCTTGAGCACTGAAGGCTAGGTTCGATTCCTGGCCCTGCATCCAACAAC
>CAYPDY010000072.1:1176-13285 GCA_964409515.1 uncultured Dehalococcoidia bacterium | reverse complement strand
GCTGATCCGGCCCCCTTTCCCTACCCCGCCCGGCGAAGTTGCGGAACCGCTGCCGCCCCGAGGGACCTATTGACAAGCGTTTCATGGCTGTGGTATAAGCCTGTTCCTGTGAATGAGGTCGATCATCACGCAGTGACGAAGAAGGAAGAAGGAGGGTAATGGTTAAGGATACTCAGAAGTACGTGGCCGAGTTCCTGGGAACAATGACCCTGGTCTTGATCGGGTGTGGCAGTGCGGTGATTGCCGGAAGCTACATAGGCTTTGCCGGCATAGCGTTCGCCTTTGGCCTGACGGTGCTGGCCATGGTGTATGCCATCGGGCCCATCTCGGGGTGCCACATCAATCCGGCCATCTCGGTGGCCATGCTGGTGGCAGGGAAGATGAAAGGCAAGGACTGCCTCATGTACATCATCGCCCAGTGCCTGGGGGCCATCGTCGGTGCGGCGCTCCTCCTGGCCATCGCCAGCGGCGTAGACGGCTACTCCCGCAGCGGGGACGGCTTGGGGCAGAACGGCTTCTCGAGCGGGTCTCCGGCAGGATACGAGCTCGGCGCCTGCTTCCTGGCGGAAGTGGTGCTGACGTTCATCTTCCTGATGGTGATATTCGGCTCGACCAGCAAGGCGGCGCCGAAGGGGTTCGCCGGCGTGTCGATCGGCTTTTCCCTGGTGCTGATACACCTGGTGGGGATCCCTATCACCGGGACATCGGTCAACCCGGCCAGGAGCCTGGGACCGGCGCTTCTCGTGTGGGGCAACGATGCCATGGAGCAGGTCTGGCTCTTCATAGTCGCGCCTGTGCTGGGAGCGATTGTGGCCGCCCTGGTGTGGAAGCTGTTCTTCGACTCGGCGGGTGAAGAAGCCGCTCCGCCAGCGTAGAACACGGGACGGTTCAGCGAAGGGAAGCCCCCCGGCGCGGCACCGCGCCCGGGGGGCTCGTCATTTCGGCTTTGACGGCGCTGTCGACTCGTGCTAATCTTTCGGCAGCAGTCTCAGGGTGCCGGCAGGCCGCCGAGGCTTCCGGGAAGCCGGGAACTCACTGCACTGAAGGGGGGACCATGCAAGACGAAGTAACCAAAGCGCTTTGGGATGCCTATCCGGCCGAGGACAAGAACGACTTCTTCCCCGTGTACCACTACCTGAAACACATTGACCGCCTCATGTACTACGCCATGCTGCAGTCAGGGCTGGCCCCCATGGAGACCAAGGCCCAGATCGACGAGGACGTGGACCAGATGGTGAAGCACCATGTTCTGCGCATCGCCGAGACGTCCCTGACTCTCGATACCAACATCTATCATGCCAAGGTCATGAACCACCCGGACGTGGTCAAACTGATTACCCACAGGGAAGACGTGAACATCTCTCCACCGGAGACGGTGATGCCCTTCAAGGTGGCCCGGGATGTGGTGCTGAAGGCCAACGACGCAGTGGCCGTGGGCACCTGTCCCTGCCGGGAGAACGTGGAGAAGCCGTGTATCCCGCCGACGCAGCAGGTGTGCATGTTCGTCGGGGACCCGTTCGCCTCCTTCATCGCGGAGCAGAATCCCAAGTACCGTAAGATCTCTGTGGACGAGGCGGTCCACGTGCTGGAGTTCGCCCATCAGAAGGGGTTTGTCCACAGCGCCTACTTCAAGAAGGAGGCGCGAAACAGGTTCGCGGCCATCTGCAACTGCTGCAGCTGCTGCTGCCTCGGGATCAGGATGTGGAACCAGCTGGGCGGGATGGTGCCCATCCTGACGGCCTCCGGCTACGTTTCCGAGGTCAACGACGACTGCAATGGCTGCGCCGCTTGCGCCGGCAAGACCTGCGCCTTCGGCGCCATCAGCATCGATGAGACGAAGCAGAAGGCGGTCATCGACCTGGCCAAGTGCATGGGGTGCGGCGTCTGCGTTGACGTGTGCCCCGCCAAAGCCATGGCGCTGCGGAGAGAGCCGTCCAAGGGCGATCCGCTGGATCTGGACGCGCTGAAGAGCGCCGGCCCGGCCGCCTAAGGAGAGATACCGGCCCGGTGGTGCCGCCTGGCCCGCAACAGCAACGCCGCGCCGGCGGCGGCCCCGATGGCCCCGATACCGACCAGGACCCAGACCCATGCCGGGGCCCGGTGGCTGCCGTCCCCGGCCGACAGGAAGTCCTGGCCGTCGATGTCGGCGGCCACCACGGCGGTCCTGTCCGGCTCTCCATTGCCGTCGGAGTCGATGTGGATGGTAGCCGCCTCTCCTCCGCTGAAGACCCTGTTCCAGTCTATGGTGTATTCGTGGGTCTCCCCGGCAGATACCGGAATGCCGGCGGCCCGGAAGATGAGCAGCCGGTCTCCCTCGAGGTGGGTCACGGTCAGGGTGTAGGCGCCGTCTGCCGTGCCGGATACCTGGTAGCGGTGCGGGCCCAGCGGGGAAAGAACCAGGACGGTCCCGCTGTCGAACTCCGACTGCGGTATCTGCACCTGCGGCTGACCTCCGGCGGACCCCGTTACCAGCCCCTGTGAGTTGGAAACGCGGATCTCGGCCGCGCCCTCCAGCGCGGCCTTGAGATATCCGGGCGGGGCGAAGGAGGTCTGGGCCGACCAGTCCGACCAGGTGCCCCGGTCAGACCGGTATCTCACCCTCCACCAGTACGACGGGTAGCCCTGCAGGGCCTCCGCCGGCAATGTAATGCTGGTGAGATTCACGCTGTCAGCGCCGCTGTCGAAGGCCGGGCTGGCGTAGTCTCCGGCAGCCGCGGTGACCTGCCACTGCGAAGCAGCATGGGAGCGTGCCGGGCAGACGTGGGAGAAGGGAGATGAGGTGAGGGTGGGGGTCAGCGTCGTGATTTCGCCGCTGTCGAGGGGCGCCACATTCCGCGGGGCAGAGGCGGGCGAATCAACCACGGCGAAGCCCATGGTGAGGACGGCCGCACCGCCCCCGGTGGTCACGGAGACGTCGCCGGACGCGGCGGGCGTGTCACAGGGGATCAGGATGAGGGCGCTAATCAGGTTGTCGCTGGCGACCTCGAAGCTGCTCACGACTATGTCGGGACCGAGGCTCACCGCGGTGGTTCCGGTGAAGGCCGATCCCGATATGGACACGGCCAGGGTCTGCCCGGCGCCGCCGATGGCGGGGCTGACGGCGGCAATCAGGGGCTTGCGGAATACGGTGAAGCTCATCTCGCTTCCGTAGGCAGGGTCGCCGTAGCCCACCGCCCTGGTCCTGTAGTAGAGGGTCGTGCCGCTCTCCAGGCCGGTCAGGTGGAAATGGAAGGACCCCGTGGAGGTCCTCCCCTCGGAAGCCGTCTCGTGGTCGTAGGCCTCCGGGGCGGTTCCCCATTGGAAGGACACATCGACGCTGTCGGACAGCCCTTTCGAGACCAGGTCTCCGTTGAGGGTGGCTGAGGAGGTAGTGACGCCCGTGGCGGCCATGGTGGCTACCAGGGGGAAGGTGGTGGCGGTGGTGAACACCTTCTCCAGTCCGTACGAGGGCTGGCCCTGGCCCACTGCCCTGGCCCGGTAGTAGTACGTTGTGCCGCTGTCCAGTCCGGTCAGGTCGGAACGGAAGGCCCCGGTGGCGCTCCGCTGTGCCGGTGTGGTCTCGTGGTCGTAGCTCCCCGACGCCATGCCCCACTCGAAAGAGACGGTCACCGTCCCCGCCGTGCCCTTGGAAAGCAGGTCGGCGTTGAGGGTGGCGGAGGTCATCTCCAGGTTGGTGACGTTGCCGCTGGCTACCGTTGGTGGTATGACGGGGGTGGTGAACACTGCCTCCAGCCCGTAGACCGGACTCCCGGCGCCGTCGGCCTTGGCCCGGTAGTAGTAGGTTGTGCCGGCGCTGAGGCCGGTCAGTTGGAAGTAGTAGGGTCCGGTGATCTGCCGGACCTCGGCGGCAGTCTCGCGACCGTAGGTCCCCGGCAAGGTTCCCCACTGGAATGAGACGGTGACGCTGGATGCCGAGCCCGTTGAGGACAGGGTCCCGTTGAGCCGGGCCGCGGTGCCGTCGATGCCGGTGGCATCATCCGTCGCTACGGATGGCGGGGCGAGTGGCGTGGTGAAGGTCCTCTCCACGCCGTAGCCGGTGCCGTCTCCGGCAGCGCTGGCCCGGCAGTAGTAGGTGGTGTTCGGCGCCAGCCCGGTCAGGTCAAAGTAGAAGGTCCCCGTGGCTGTCCTGGCCGCGGCCGTGGTCTCACTATCGTAGTTGCCCGCGGTGGTCCCCCACTGGAATGAGACGCTCACGCTTTCGGCCGTGCCGAGCGACGACAGGTTGCCGTTGAGCCGCGCCGACGACGCGGTGATGGCGGTGACGGCGCTGGTGCTGACTGACGGTGGGGTGGTCAGGGTGGTGAAGGCCTTCTCGTCACCGTAGCTTGTCCCCCAGCCTGCCGCCTTGGCCCGGTAGTAGTAGGTTGTGCCGGGATCGAGGCCGGTCAGGTCGAAGTAGAATATCCCGGTGGTGGACCTCAGCTGGACCGCCGTCTCCCGGTCATAGAGGCCCGGGGAAGTGCCCCACTGGAAGGATGCCGAGGCGCTCTCCTCCTGGCCCAGGGAGGTCAGGTTGGCCCTCAGGCGGGCCGATCTGGTGGTGAGGTTCCCGGCATAGTAGGTCAACACGGAAGGCGCCGTCTTGTCCGGCGTGCTGGTGTACAGGCCGACGGCCGGGTCGCCGTACAGGTTGAAGTCCAGGTAGTTCATCCACAGTTCCTCGTACTGAGGCACAACGTCGGACTTGATGTCGATGAGAGCGTCGCCGGCATACATCCCGCCGTCAATGACGCGTTCGGCGTACCCAAAGGCCATGCCGGCGTTGGTCGCCGTTCCGGCGAAAGAGGTCTGCCCGATCTCGTACCAGGAAACGCGGGAGGCGCACACCGTGCTGATGCCGCCGTTGACGAGCAGGGAGTAGCCCAGGTTGCTGCTGGACTCCGGCATCCCGTTCAGGCAGGAGCATTGAAAGACCAGGCTGGGGTGCGCATCGTCCAGCGTGGCGGCATTGGTGGTATTCATGACGTAGGAGGCAGACGTGCTGGTCCCGTGGGTCCACCATATGACAGCCCCGTAGTCCGCGCTTTTCCAGGTGTTGGTGACGCTGGTGACGGTGCACGGCGTGGTCTCCGGGTCCGGGCTCAGACCGTAGTCGGAGTCATACACCCGGTTATAGGCCCAGCCGTTGGCGGCCAGTACGTCGTCCTTGATCTCCTCGCCCAGCTGGTAGCCGGGGGTTTCGTCGTCGGAGGGCTTCATGGGCAGGAGGACGTTCTCCCGCCAGGAGAGACTGCCCGCCGGCGCGTTTTCGTAGGCGATGATCTTGGCCAGGATGTGGTCCAGGTCGGAGATGTCTCCGTAGCAGGGGATGCGCCCCACCGCTATCTCAGCTGCCCGGGGAGGGCTCCCCCAGAAATCGTCAGAGTACTCCCCGTACCTTGAGTCACCGTCGGCATTCCAGTTGGACGTCAGCTCGGCGTAGAAGAAGTCGGTGGGGCACTCCGGGTAGTCCGGGTCAGCCTCCTGGGGATAGCACATCTTCATGGGAACGTCCCCGTTCGAGGGGTTGGGATTGCCGATGAGCAGCACGTATTCTATGTCCAGCGTCAGGTAGTTGTTCTTCAGCCACGAACGGATGTTGTTGGCCGCGGCATTCCCGGTGCCCCCTCCCCAGGTGTCCTCGGTGACCACCTGCACGGTGAAGCCCCGGGCCTCCTTGCTGGCCACGAAGTCCATCAGGCTGCCGGATTCCTCCCCGATGTCGGTGGTGGTGATGATGACGTATCGCCCGGCGTCTGTCGAAATGGCCGCGTCACCGTATTCCGCGGCCACCGCGGAGTAGTTGACGGCCGCCTCCCTCACGATGGCCGCGGCGGTCAGGTCCACCCCGCTGGAATCTGCCCCGGCCGATGTTCTCTCGAAGGTGACCTCGATGGAGCTGCCGGAAAGCCGGTAGATCTGCTTCTCCACCGGGTTGTAGGCGAAGGGGGCATAGAGTATCTGGGCCATCTTCCAGCCGCGCATCACCTGGACATCCACCTTGCTCACCGGGTCGGAGGGATAGAGGGCGGACTCCTGGTAGATGTCCGGGTCCCTGCCGTCGGCCGGGGTCCCGTCCGCCGGCGGGACGCCGGAGGCGCCGCAGTCGCCTGCGGCGAGTGGGGATGCGGGGGAAACCACCCATTCGCCTTCTATCGCGGTCCAGCCGTATCCGGGGATAGCGGCTTTCACCGTGGTCAAATCGGCGTCCGGGGGGAGGAGGACGGTTACGACCTGGACCGGGATATCGGGCTCGCCGGGCCGGGCTGCCTGCTGGATGCCGTTCCCGGCGAATCTGCAGGTCCCGTCGGCCTGCCTCTGCGGTGTCACCCCGGAGGCCGGCAGCGCCACGGACATGACAGCGGGCTCGGCGGTGGCCCTGCCGGTCGCCCTGAAGGTGCAAATAGCCGCGACGATCAGAACAATGATGCCCAGAACGCAGACGACAGGTCTGCGAACACTCAACACCCTCATACCCCTCGCCACGCCTTCAATCGCTGCGCCGGTCCATCTGGCTGGCAGGCTCGCGTTTGTCCTGCTATTTTGACATAAGAATGCTCCCTTGGCAAACCCGGGCGCATCTGATAGTCTGTGCCCAAAGTGGGCCTGTGCCCGGAATGGGCCTGTGCCCGGGAGGTGGCATCGATGAGCATACTGCAGACCTACAGCCAGGCCCTCAGGGCGGGCGATGCGGCCGCGATCACCGCGCTCTTTGCCGAGGATGGCCGGTTTTACGATGAAGCGCCGGCCAGGATGGGGCTGGATCCCATAGCGGTGGTGGGGCGCCGCAATATCGAGGAGTTCTTCCGGGAGACTTTCAAGCGCGGCGGGATGAACGTCAGCAACATCGGGATCAATGGAAATGCCATGAGGTATGACGTGCAGGTGGGGAAGATCGCGCTGCTGTGCCTGGGCGTGGTCCAGGAAGAGGAAGGTCTGATCAGGGAGTACCGGGTCATCGCGGTGTGACCCCGGCGGCGGGGCCGGCCGGCACCGGTCAGCCCTCGAATTTGAAGTTGCGCTCGCCGATGACCCGGCCGCAGGCCCGCACCACCTCCGCGTCGTAGAGCGTCCCTTCCCCGCGGGCCACCTCGTCGAGTGCCCTGTCCAGTCCCAGGGCGGGACGGTACGGACGGTGCGAAGACATGGCTTCCACCACGTCGGCTACGGCCAGTATCCTGGCCTCCAGCAGGATGTCCTTGCCCTTGACGCCGAAGGGATAGCCGGAGCCGTTCAGCCTCTCATGGTGCTGGACCACGATGCGGGCGATCGGCCACTCAAACTCCACGTTCTGCAGGATATCGAAGCCGACCTTGGGATGGGCCTTGATCATGGAGAACTCGATATCGGACAGCTTGCCCGGCTTGCTCAGTATCTCGGTGGGCACCGCGATCTTGCCGATGTCGTGCAGCAGGCCGGCCACGCGTATGCCATCGATCTGCCACTGGCCGATTCCCATCTCCTTGGCAATGGCGCAGGCCAGCTGGGTGACCCTTCTCTGGTGGCCGGTGGTGTATGGATCCCTGGTTTCCATGGTGTAGGAGATGGCCTGTATGGCGGCTTCCATGGTCTTCTCCACCTTCTTCAGGCTGTTCTCCAGGTCCCTCTCCACCTTCTTGCGGTTGGTGATATCCCGCCCGATGCCGCGGTACCCCAGCAGGCTCCCGTCATCGCCGAAGAACGGCACTCCGCTGGTTTCCATGACCACCACCCGGCCGTCTTTGTGCAGCCGGGAGTTCTCCACGAAGGAGAAGGGCTCGTTCCTGGCCGCGGCGGACTGGAAGGTGCTGGCGAAGCGGCTGCTCTCCTTGGCCGGCATGTAGTCGAAGATGCTCTTGCCGATGATCTCACCGACTTCGTAGCCCATGACTTCGCGCACCTTGGGGCTGACATAGGTGTAGATGCCCCTGGGGTCCGTCTCCCACACCCAGTCGCTGGTGGCCTCCACCAGGTTGCGGAACCGCTCTTCGCTGGTGCGAATGGCCTCTTCGGCCCGGCGGCGGTCGGTTATGTCACGGTAGTTGGCCACCACACCGTTGATCTTCGGGTCATTCAGGCGGTTGTGCAGCGTGCACTCGCACTCGATATAGTGGCCGTCCTTGTGTTTGAAGCTGGAGTTGAACGTTATGCTGGAGCCGGGCTCGGAGGTGAACTTCTCGTACTTCGCCACCAGGCCGGGCAAGTGGTCCGGATGGACGAACTTGCCCACGTTCCGGCCCACCACGTCCTGCGGCTGCCAGCCCGTTATGCGGGCGCTGGAGGGGCTCTCGTAGAGCAGGGTGCCCCGGGCGTCAATGATGATGATGGCATCCCAGGCGTTCTCGATCAGCGCCCGGAAGTACTCCTCGCTGCTTCTCAGGGCCTCTTCGGCCTTCTTCCTCTCGTTGACATCGCGCATGACCCCGAAGACTTCCGCCGGCTTCCCATCGGCGTCCAGGACCATGGTTTCGGATATGTCGACCCAGACGAAGGTTCCGTCCTTCCTGATCAGCTCGATCTCGAGCAGGGCGGCCGAGGACGCGGGCCCCGGTCCATCTCCCTGCTGAGGCGGCACGTTCGAGAAAGCCATCATGGCCTTGGGGTACGAGGTGGGGGATATGACCTCGCTCATCTTCAGGGCCTGGGCCTCTTCAACCGTGTATCCCAGCAGGCGGGTGATGGAGGGGCTGAAGAAGCTCTGTTTGGTCCTCATGTTGAGGGACCAGATGACGTCGGACACATTCTCCGCGAGCATGCGGTACCGGCTCTCGCTCTCCCGGAAGGCCTCCTCCGCCTGCCTTCGCTCGGTGATGTCACGGAAGTTGAGGACGATGCCGCCGATCTTGGGGTCCTGGACGTGGTTGGTCCCCCTGGCCTCGATCACGCCCCAGAGCCCGCCCTCTCGGCGATACCGCAGCTCTATATCGGCGACAGTGCCGTCGGGACTCTTCGACAGGGACTCGAAGACGGCCGTGATCCTGGGAACATCGTCCGGGTGCAGCTCCTCCAGCCTCCGGAGGGAGAGGAGCTCACCCGCCGAGCCGTCGGTCATTCTGTCGGCGGTCGGGCTGCTGTAGGTCACCTGGCCGTTCAGGTCGATTACCATGATGGCATCCCGGGCCCCCTCGATAAGGGCGCGGAAGCGCTGCTCGCTTTCCTCCAGCGCCTGCTTGGCCCGCCGCCGTTCGCCGATGTTGCGGGCCACGCCCATGACGCCCACTACTTTGCCTTCGGGGTCCTGCATGAAGGACATCTGCACTTCGGTCCAGACGGTGGAGCCGTCCTTGCACATCATCTCCAGCTCCATCATCTCCGGTACGGGGACCTTGCCGGCGATGTCCTGGGCGCCGGCCAGCCCCTCGGCCAGGTACCTGGTGGCCTTGTCCAGGGACCCCTGGGTCATGTTGCTGATCATATCCATGGCCATGGATTCCTCGGCGGTGTAGCCGGTGAGCTTCTCCACGGAAGGGCTCACATAGGTCATGTGGAGGTCCATGTCCATGGTCCAAATCACGTCTGATGAGTTCTCGGTGATCAGGCGGTAGCGGCTCTCGCTGTCCCGCAGGGCATCCTCCGCCTCCTTCATAGCGGTGACATCGGTCAGCATGGAGAGCACGGCCGGCTGGCCTTCCCAGGTGAGCTGCACCGTGTTTATCTGCAGCCACTTGGTGCTGCCGGACTTGTCCAGGAGCCTGAACCGGTAGTTGTTGGGGGCCGGATTGCCCGAGATCCTGTTGACATAGTTGTCGGCGATCATCTGGCGGTCGTCGGGGTGCACGATTTCCAGGAAGGACCGGGAGAGAAGCTCTTCATTGGTGTACCCGCTGACTTCAGTGCACCGCGGGTTGGCGAACTTCAGGGCCCCGTCCTGGATGACGATGATGCCCTGACCCGCAGTGTCGATGAGCAGCCGGTTCTTCTCCTCCGACTCCGCCACCTTCATCTGCGCTTCCTTCTCCGCGGTGACGTCCAGCACGGAAAGCAGTATCGAAGGGCGGCACAGGAACTCGAATACATTGGCCATGGCGGTGACCCACACGATGCGGCCGTCCTGGGACCTGGTCCTGAAAGTGTACATGGCATGCGTGCCGGGATTGGCCAGGACCTTGGTCAGCTCGGCGATGACCGAGTCCAGGTCATCCGGCAGAACGTAGTCCAGCGGCTCCGTGCCTACCATGGCCGCCCCGGACTCGAACCCGAAAATCCTGGCCATGGACTCACTCGCCAGCACCGCCTTCATCGTCTCCAGGTCAATGACCTCCAGGCCCATGAGGGTGTGCTCAAACAGGCTCCGGTAGTTGGCTTCGCTGGCTCTCAGGGCCTCTTCCGCCGCCTTCGCCTCGGTCACGTCCACCATGATGCCCAGCAGCCCGGTCAGTTTGCCGTCGAGGTAGATGGGACGGCCGGAGGTCAGCATGTTGTGCACGGAGCCGTTCTTGTACACGGCTCTGAACACGAATGGGTCGAGATTGCCCACCAGGGTTTTCTCCACGCTGCTTATCAGGATGTTCACATCCTCCGGAACAACCCACTGCAGGGCCGACATCCCGATCATCTCATCCGGCCGGAACCCGGAGAGCCTCTCGATGGCCGGGCTGATGGCGGTGACGTTGGCCTGAGTGTCCAGCGAGAACACCACGGCGGCGGAGTTCTCCAGCAGCGCTCTGAAGTTGCCCTCGGAGAGCTGGAGCGCCTCCTCCGTCTTCTTGCGATCAGTGACGTCCCTGGCGATGTGGACACAGCCGGCCACTTCGTTCCGGCTGTTGAAGATGGGGGAGACGCTCACGTGGAGATACTTGCCCAGGCGCGGCTCCCAGAGCTCCTCTTCGCAGGGCTTGCCCTGGGCCATGCAGCGCTGGCGCGGGCAGTTGGGCCAGGGGGCATTCGTTCCGTGGACCATCTCCCAGCACTTGCGGCCGTGGAACTTGTCGGGCTTCATGCCGAGGTTCTGGGCGAAGGCCTTGTTGGCCCTTATGATGTGACCGTCCGGGTCGTGAACGGAAATCATGTCGGTGACGGAGTCGAAGGTCTCCACCCATTCCTGGGCTGCCAGCCTGGCTTCCTCCTCCACCCTCCGGCGCTCGGTCACGTCACGCGAGATGCCGTAGATCCCGATCAGCTGCCCTTCCCTGTCCCGGATGCGGCTGGCCAGGTTCTCCAGCCACACGCTGGAGCCGTCCTTGTGGTAGAACTCCGTCTCCGTTCGGACCACTTCGTCCAGGTCGCCGGTGCCCTCCATCTCCCGCCGGAGCTGCTCCGCCATTACCCCCACGATTTGCTCCCAGGATGCCGGGGCAATGAAGTCCTGCATCACGTGCCCCGTCACTTCCGCCTGGGTGCGGCCGAGGATCCTCTCTACGGACGGGCTCATGTATGTGACGCGGAAACCGAGATCGGCGGTCCATATGATGTCATTCGTCTTCTCGGCCAGGTCCCGGTACTTCTGTTCGCTCTCCCTGAGGGCTTCGGTGGCCACCTTCTGCTCGGTGATGTCCTGGATCACCGTCATCAGGGCGGGGCGGCCCTGCCAGGTGAACGGGACGTGCCGCATCAGCCCCCAGGCCTCCTTGCCGTCCCTGCCGATTCCCTTGAACGGTCTGCTCGACGCTGTGGGATTGCCGTCCAGCATCTTCTGGTAAGCGCGCCTGACCGCCTCGCGATCGTCGGGATGGGTCATATCGAGGATGGACATCCCGGTCAAGGTCTCTCCGGAGATGCCGGTCGCCTCCTCCAGGCGGCGGTTGACGAAGACCACCTTCCAGTCCTGGGAGATGAGTATCAGCTCGTGGGAGGTGTTGAGCAGCTGGAGCTGCCTTTCCTCGGCCTGGCGCAGGGCTATCTCGGCTTGCTTCTGCGCGGTGACATCCCTGAATGAGGCCAGCAGCATGGTGCTGCCGTTGGACGGCAGGCTCACGCCGCGGGCCAGCACCCACATTTCCCGGCCCCGCTTGTCGACGGCCCTGACTTCGACGCCGTTCTCGAGGCTCCTGCCGGAGACTACGCCGGCGACCAGGCCGGCCGCCAGCTGGCGGTCGGCCTCGCAGACGCTGGCCAGCGGCTTGACGCCGATCATCTGCTCGGGTGAGTCAAAGCCCATGATGTCGGCGGCGGCCTTGTTGGCCCGGGTGATGCTGAGGGTCTTGAGGTCAAT
>CAYPDY010000072.1:0-1076 GCA_964409515.1 uncultured Dehalococcoidia bacterium | reverse complement strand
GCCCCACCGCGGGTTCGCCCGGTCCTCCGGACGGACTATCAGATGTGATAAACCACTGGGCTGTTGAGATGACCCTGTGACCTGGCGGGACCGGAATGTGACCAGTCTGTGAAACCGGCGGTCTAGAATGGGCGCGAACACAGGGAGGCGAAGGGAATATGCCGATGATAGCGGGCAGACGAATCAGGATGGGTTTGACCCTCAAGCTGCTGGTCGTGGCCGACCTCGGTATCATGACCATCTTCCTCTTTTACCTGATCTACGTGTTTCCCCGCGTTGATGAAGCCACCGTTCGGGACCGGACCGCCCGGGCACAGCAGCAGGCCGAGACGGTCTGTGCCGTGCTGGACTACAACTACGGCCTCGAGGCCGCGGGGCTGGCCACGAGGGGCGAGGCCCAGGCGCGGGCCCTGGATGAGATCGGCGGGATTGACTCGATAGTGGCGGATGAAGCCTGGGTCTGTGATGGCCAGCCGGTCCTTCTCGCCGCGGCCACGATGCCCGACAGGGTGAATACCAATGTGGGCGATGTCAGGGATGCCGACGGCCGAACGGTCTTTGCCGACATGGCGGCTATTTCCGCCCGGGCCGGAGAAGGGGTCTACCGGTACACGTGGGACGCCGGCTCCGGGTCGGGGACGGTGAAGACCCTGGCCTACGTAAAGTCCTTTGAACCCTGGGGATGGACCGTCAGCGTGGGTACGTCAGTCCAGGGTGTGGGTTCGCTGAGCAGCGGCTGGAGGTGGACGATGGGATGGACGTCCGGTGGGGCCGCCGTTCTGGCGCTCTTCGTCTTCTATCTGGTGGCCAGGGCCACCGTCGTCAAGCCCCTGGCCTCTCTCACCAGGACATCTGAGGCCCTGGCCGTGGGCGATGTGGACCAGCAGGTCAAGGTGGGATCTGATGACGAGCTGGGCGACATGGCCGGGGCGTATGCCAGGGTGATCGAGTATATGAAAGACATGGCCGATGTGACCACGAAGATGGCCGACGGAGATCTGAAGGTCCCCATCAGGCCGCGGTCGGAGAAGGACGTCCTGGCCCATGCATTCGTACGGATGGTTGGCCGCCAGCGC
>CAYPDY010000071.1:0-13496 GCA_964409515.1 uncultured Dehalococcoidia bacterium | reverse complement strand
CAACCTGATAGCCGGAGTATACATGCCCACCGGCGGCGACATCCTGTTCGAAGGCAAGACCCTTGGCAAATCGCCCCCTCACAGGCGGGCGGCCCTGGGCATCGCCCGGACTTTCCAGAACGTGCTCCTTTTTGACAATATGACGGCCTTGGAGAACGTGATGACCGGCCAGCATCCCAGGAGCCGCTACGGCTTCTTCGAGGCGGCACTGCGGTTACCCAGGCGCCACCGAGAGGAAGAGACCATCATACTGGCGGCTAAACGTTTCCTGAACTTGGTGGGGTTGGGCCTCTACGCGGACCGCAACCCCCTGAGCCTGCCGCTGGGCCAGCAGAAGCTGCTCACCATAGCCCGGGCCCTGGCCACCGAGCCCAGACTGCTCCTGCTCGACGAACCCGGTGCCGGCCTCAACGCCTTCGAGCAGCAGAGTCTGAGCGAGCTCATCGTCCGCATCCGGGACATGGGCATCACCGTCATCCTGGTGGAGCACGACATGGACCTGGTCATGGGCATTGCCGAGTGGGTCGTGGTCCTGGACAGCGGGCAGAAGATCGCCGAGGGCACCGCCTCCCAGATCCAGAAGGACAAGAAGGTCATCGCCGCCTACCTTGGCGACGAGGAAGAGGCCGTCTGATGCTGCGGGTGGACAACGTCTCGGTGGCCTACGGACTCTCCACCGCAGTGAGAGAGGTTTCCCTCCAGGTCAACAACGGCGAGATTGTGACCATCGTCGGCTCCAACGGCGCCGGCAAGACCAGCCTGCTCAACGCCATCTCGGGCACGGTGCCGGTAAAGAGCGGCGCCATCTGGCTGGATGAAGTGCGGCTTTCTGGCCGTCCACCCCATAAAACGGTAAGATTAGGTGTAGGCTATGTGCCGGAGGGAAGGCAGATTTTCGGGTCCATGTCGGTGCTGGACAACCTGATAATGGGGAGCTATCCACTGTACACCCGCAAGTGGTTCCGCAACCTGGGATATGCGCCCTGGGCCCTCCGCGACAGCCTGGTCAAGCCCAACCTGGACAAGGTGCTCCAGCTCTTCCCCCGGCTGGAAGAGCGGCGCCGGCAGCAGGCGGGCAGCCTCTCCGGCGGCGAGCAGCAGATGCTGGCCATCGGGCGGGCGCTTATGTCATCTCCCAAGATACTGCTTCTGGACGAGCCCTCGCTGGGGCTGGCGCCCAAGCTGGTGAAGGAGATCCTCTCGCTTCTGGCCAGGCTGCGGGACGAGGGCATGACCATTCTGCTCATCGAGCAGGATGCCGTGGCGGCGCTGAAGATCGCCGACAGGGGATATGTGATGGAGCGGGGCCGCCTGGTGCTGGAAGGCAGTGCCGCCGAGCTCCTGTCCAACACGGGGGTCAAGCAGGCCTACCTGGGCAAGTCCAAAGGCTGAGCCGAGAATGAAGAGACTGCTGTCCGGAAACGAAGCCATGGCCCTGGGGGCCCTCCACGGAGGCCTCGCCGTGGCCGCCGCTTATCCGGGAACGCCCAGCACGGAGATAATGGAGAACCTGTCCAAAATGGAGGGCATCTACGTCGAGTGGTCCACCAACGAGAAGGTGGCCATGGAGGTGGCCATGGGGGCCTCCTACGGCGGCGTGAGGGCGCTGGCCATCATGAAGCACGTGGGCCTGAACGTGGCCGCCGACCCTTTCTTCGCCGCCTCTCAGACCGGGGTGCGTGGAGGGCTGGTGGTCATCTCCTGTGACGACCCCGGCATGCACAGCTCCCAGAACGAGCAGGACAACCGGCAGTATGCCCGGTTCGCCAAGGTCCCCATGCTGGAGCCCAGTGACAGCCAGGAAGCCTACGACCTGATGGGGCCGGCGTTCCGGATCAGCGAGGAGTTTGACACGCCCGTGCTGTTCCGCAGCACCACCCGCATCTCCCACTGCAAGTCGGTGGTCGAGCTCCCGGAAGCGCCCGAGATAGACCGCAAGCGTGCCCGGTTCACCCGGGACCCGCACAAGTTCGTGATGGTCCCATCCAATGCCCGGCCCAGGCACCCCCTGATGGAGGAGCGCATCCTCAAGCTGTCCTCCTATGTGGAGACCTTCCCGGGGAACGAGATCATCCTTCAGGACCGCAGCCTGGGCATAATATCCAGCGGCGCCGCCTATCAGCACGCCCGCGAAGTGTTCCAGGGCGCCAGCTTCCTGAAGCTGGTCACCTCTTACCCGCTGCCCCAGACCCTCATCCGCCGGTTCTTCTCCGAGGTCCGGAGGGTCCTGGTGGTGGAGGAGCTCGACCCGTTCATCGAGGAATCCCTGAAGGCGATGGGCCTCACCGCCATCGGCAAGGAAGTGGTCCCCATCACGGGCGAGCTGAATCCCGACATCCTGGAGGAGCGGGCCGCCCTGGCCGGCCTCATACCCAAGCCGGCCTCCATGTACGCCGTGAAGAAGCCCGTCCGCGAGCTGCCGATGAGGCCTCCGCTGCTGTGCCCGGGGTGCCCTCATGCAGCCACCTCCTATGCGCTGAAACGGCTGGGTTTCTATCACGGGCGGCCGGAAGAGGAGTCCGCCTCGGGGAGAAAGGCCCTGGCCCGGAAGCGCGAGGGCATGATAGTCGCCAGCGACATCGGCTGCTACACCCTGGCCGTCTACCCGCCTCTGCTGGCCCTGGACACTTGCGCCTGCATGGGCGCCAGCATCGGGCAGGCCCACGGCCTGGAGAAGGCCGGAGTGACCAACAGGATAGTCAGCGTCATCGGCGATTCCACCTTTCTCCATTCGGGCGTCACCGGCCTGGTGGATACGGTCTACAACCAGGGCCGCGGCACCACCATCATCCTGGACAACGGCACGACGGCCATGACCGGGCACCAGGGGCATCCCGGCACCGGTACGTCGGCCCGGGGAGAGGCGGTCCCCAGGGTCGTCCTGGAGGACCTGGTGCGGGGCGTCGGCGTCCGGGACGTCAACATCGTCAACGCCTTCGACCTGCCGCTTATCGAGGACACCATCCGGAGGTGCGTCGAGACCGATGAGCCTTCGGTGATTATCGTGAGAGGGGCCTGCCCCCTCCACATCAGGGGAAAAGGCAAGCCCCTGGCGGTGGACCTGGCGCAGTGCGACCAGTGCTTCAACTGCCTCAGGGTGGGGTGCCAGGCCATAACCAGGGAGGGCGACGAGATTCGGATCGACGCCGGCCTGTGCGTGGGTGACCGGTGCGCCGTCTGCTCGCAGGTCTGCCACCAGAAAGCCATCCGGGTGAAATGAAGAAGACGGATATTCTCCTGACCGGCGTGGGCGGACAGGGCGTGATCCTGGCCAGCGACGCTCTGGCGGAGATCGCCATGAAGGCGGGCCACGACGTCAAGAAGTCCGACTCCCTGGGCATGTCCCAGAGGGGCGGCAGCGTCGTCAGCCACCTGAGGCTGGGCCACCGGGTGTTCTCGCCCATGATCAGAAAGGGTGAGGCGGACATCCTTCTGGCCTTCGAGAGGCTCGAGGGCGCCCGCTGGGCGGACTATCTCCACGAGCAGAGCATCGCCATCATCAACGACCTGGCCATTCCGCCGCTGTCCGTGGTGGGCGGCGCGTCGGCCTACCCCAGTACCGCCGAGGTAGAGCAGACCATCCGCCGGCACACGGACCAGGTGTATATCATTCCGGGCACTGAGATCGCCCGGGAGATGGGCAACCCGCAGGTGCTCAACGTTCTGCTGGTGGGTTTCCTGTCCGTGTTCCTGGACATCGAAGAGCCCAGCTACATCGATGACCTGTCGCAGCGGGTGCCGCAGAAGGTCCTGCAGTTGAATCTGAAAGCCTTCGCCAGGGGCCGCGAAGAAGCCCTGGCGAGGAAACAAGGCCATTAACGCTGATCTAGGAGGCTAACCTGATGATCTGGAGTCCGAAGTTCGAAACCATGCCCAGGCCGGAGATGGAGAAGCTGCAGCTGGAGCGCCTGAAGGCCCTCGCCGCGCGGGTCTATGAGAAAGTGCCGTTCTACCGCCAGGCCTTCCAGCAGAAGGGCATAACACCCGACAGCATCAAGTCCCTGGCCGACCTGCGGAGGCTGCCTTTTACCAGCAAACAGGACTTCAGGGACAACTATCCGCTGGGGTTGCTGACGGTCCCCATGGAGCAGATATGCCGGGTGCATGCCTCCAGCGGCACCACCGGGAAGCCGGTGGTAGCTCCCTATACCGCGAATGACCTGCGCATGTGGACCGAGGTGATGGCCCGGACCCTCACCAGCGCCGGGGTCACCAAGAATGACGTCATGCAGAACTGCTACGGCTACGGGCTGTTCACCGGCGGAATGGGATTTCACTACGGCGGCGAGAGGGTGGGGGCCTGCGTGATCCCGACTTCGACCGGCAACACCAAGAGACAGCTCATGCTGATACAAGACATCGGCACCACCGTCCTCACCTGCACTCCTTCCTACACCCTCATCCTGGCGGAGGGCGCCAAGGAGATCGGGCTGGACCTGCGGACCACCAAGCTCAGGCTGGCTGTCTGCGGCGCGGAGCCCTGGTCCGAGCAGATGAGGGCGGACATCGAGGCCAGGCTGCCCGTCAAGGCGGTGGACATATATGGACTCACCGAGGTGGTGGGTCCGGGCGTGTCGGTGGATTGCGAGCACCGCTGCGGCCTGCACATCTTTGAGGACAACTTCCTGCCGGAAATCGTCAACCCCCAGACCGGCGAGCCCCTCCCCTTCGGTGAGAAGGGGGAGCTGGTGCTCACCACGCTGACTAAGGAAGGCCAGCCGGTCATCCGCTTCCGCACCAAGGACATCACCACCCTCCACGCTGAACCCTGCAAGTGCGGACGCACCCTGGTGCGCATGGACAAGGTCACCGGAAGGACCGACGACATGCTCAAGATCCGCGGCGTCAACGTCTTCCCGTCCCAGATCGAGAGCGTGCTCCTCCAGGTAGAGGGGGTGGAACCCCAGTACCTCATCATCGTCGACCGGGCGCGCAACCTGGACGACCTGGAGGTCTGGGTGGAGGTCTCCGAAGACGTCTTCTCCGATGAGATGAAGAAGATGGAGGCCCTGAAGAAGAAGGTCACCGACGAGCTGGAGAGCACGCTGGGCATCGGGGTCAAGGTGAAGCTGGTGGAGCCGAAATCCATCGCCCGCACGGAAGGCAAGGCCAAGAGGGTCGTGGACAGGCGCGAAATGGGACTGAAGTAGCGAGGAGGCTGAAGATGAAGATCAAGCAGGTATCATGCTTCGTGGAGAACCAGCCCGGCCGCCTGGAGTCCGCACTGGAGGCGCTGAAGGCCGAGAAGATAAACATACGGGCCCTCTGTGTGGCCGAAACCTCCGAGTACGGAATAATGCGCATGGTCCTCTCGGACAGCGCCAGGGGAGCTGAGGCCCTGCGGAAGGCGGGTTTCACCGTCAAGGAGACGGTCGTGCTGCAGAAGGAGATGCCGGACCAGCCGGGCGGGCTCCTGGATACCGTGGCGAAACCGCTGGCCAAAGCGGGCATCAACCTGGAGTACTTCTACGCCTTCATCGACCCTGCACCGGGGACGGCCAGCATAGTGCTGAAGGTAAGCGATCCGGACAAGGCCGAGAAGGTCATGGGGCACTAGCCGGCAGCTGAAAGCGAGTCACGTTTGAGTGCACATAGCGGCAGATACCTGGCAGTCGACCTGACAGGGCGGAAGACTGAAGTCCGGGAGATCCCCGGGCGCTGGCTCGGGGACTACCTGGGCGGGGTGGGACTGGGCGCGCGGCTGTACCTCGAGTGCGCCAGCGCCGGCGCCGATACCCTGGGCGCGGACAATCCCATTGTTCTGGCCTGCGGCCCGCTCTCGGGCACCATGGCACCGGCCTCCGCCGGCCACGCCGTGGTCACCAGGTCACCCCTGACCGGGTTCTTGAGCGCCTCCGTGTCTTCCGGACTCTGGTCACTGGCCCTCGCCAGGACCGGCTTCGACGCCGTAGTCATCACCGGGGCCGCGGCATCGCCCGCATACATCTTCATCGACGACGGCCACGTCCATTTCCGCCGGGCGGACTCGCTGGCGGGCAAGGGTTGCCCGCAGACGGCAGCCGCCATCCGGCGGGAGGCCGGCGACAGCCGGGTCCAGGTGGCCTCCATCGGCCCGGCCGGTGAGTCCCTGGTCCGCTTCGCCACCATCAGGGATGGCCACCGCCTGCCGCTCCGGGGCGGGGCGGGGGCGGTCATGGGGGCCAAGAAGCTCAAGGCCATCGCCGTCAGGGGCACCCGGCCAGTCACGGTGCCGGACATCGGCGGAATGGTGCAGGCCGCCATCGGCCTCAATGCTGATCTGCGCGACAGGGCCGCCGGCAGCCGGCTGGCGCCGGGCGCGTGCCTGATCCCCGGCAGCCAGCGATGCCCGCTGCCCGCACGCAACTACCGGCATTCCATCGCCGGTGGGGTCGCCAGCCTGGCCGCGGAGTGCGCCGCGAAACAGCGCCTGATCAAGGCCATCGCCTGCCCGGCCTGCCCCATCGCCTGCCAGCACGTCTACAGGATGACGGATGATCCGCACTCCGATGAGCAGGTGGTGCTGGACAACGAGGCCCTGGCCGCGCTGGGACCGCTGTGCGGGATGTTCCACCTGCCGGTGATATTGAACGCCATCGAGTTATGTCAATTCTACGGCCTGGACCCCGTGAGCGCGGGAGCCTGCGTCGCCTGGGCCATGGAGTGCTTTGAGCGCGGGCTGCTGTCCAGCAAGGACACCCAGGGCCTGGACCTCTCGTTCGGGAGCGCCGACGGCGTGGTAGAGACAGTGCGCCGGATCGGGCAGCGGAGCGGCATCGGCAGCATCCTGGCGGAGGGGGTCAGGCGGGCCTCGGCCAGCCTCGGCCAGGGTTCCCAGGACTGGGCCATGCACGCCAAGGGCCTGGAGATGGCCGGATGCGACCCCAGGGTACTGCCAGGCCTGGCACTGCGCCTGGCAGCGGGCCTGCAGCCCCCGACCATTGACGACAGCGACGACGACCCGGCGCCCGGCTTCAAGGACCGGGAGGACCTGGCCGCCGCGGGCGACTGTCTGGCCGTCTGTTCGCATGCGCGCCGCTGCTTTAGCGACTTCCCGGCCCAGGCCGCCCGCCTGTACACGCTGACTACCGGACTGCCCATGAGCGAGTCCGGGCTGCGGCAGGTTGGCGAGAGGGCCAACAACCTGAAGAAGGCCATCGACATCCGCGAAGGATGGCAGCGGGCCGACGACTGGCTGCCGCCGCGCCTGCTCCAGGAGCCCCTCGACACCGGGAAGGGAGCAGGGACAGTGGTGCCCGAAAAGGACCTCAAGGCCGCCATTGACGGCTACTACCGGGAGCGCGGCTGGAGTGCCGACGGGCTCATCCCGGACGAGAAGCTCGCGGCTCTCGGCATGGACGATGTGCGGGAGCTGCTGAAAGGAACCCGGCATGGAGCGCCGCCACATACTGTGCGATAGAAACAAGTGCAGCGGCTGCATGACATGCGAGTTCGCCTGCTCGGCAGCCAGGGAGGGGCGGTTCGACCTGGAGCTGTCCCGGATCAGGGTGGTGCGGGCCACACCGACGATGCTGGATGTGGTCGCCTGCTATGCCTGCGCCAGCAGGCCGTGCATCAAGGAGTGCCCCCGGGGGGCCCTGAGCGTCGGTGAAGACACCGAAACCATCACCTTGGACAAGGCCCGCTGCGCCGGCTGCGGCTGGTGCCTCGAGGCCTGCCCCTTTGGCGCCATCGCCCTGGACGGGAGCACCAAGACGGTTATCGTATGCGACTTGTGCCAGGGCCAGGACCAGCCTCAGTGCATCCGGTCCTGCCCCCACCAGGCACTCAGCCTGCACGTGTCGAGTGCGGCCCCGGGGCACTAGCAGCCTCAACCGTTCTGTCCATTTCACGGCCAGACCCGGCTGCGGCGGCGCCTCTTGCCCACGCCAGGGCCAGTCGCTCCCTATCTGTGACCATTCTGAGAACCCCCCATCAGATGAACTACCTTGACAGCCGGACAGACCCGGCCCTATAGTTTACTTCCACGCATGGAAACATATCGCCGGAAGGGACGATGACGGCCGCCGAGGAGAAGCAGCCATCGGATGAGCAGGTACCGCTGTTTCTGCACTATCTGGCGGAGATACTGCGCGGCGTTGCGCCCATGCCCCCCGAGGTAATGGTCCGCCTGGGACAGGCCCTCAAGGTCGTCCTGGCCGACCTTCATTGTCAGCCGGCCGAAGAGCCGCCCAACTTCTATCGCATGGCCATCCTGCTCAGTCAGGACCCCAGACCAACGATAGGAGAGCTCAGCGAAGCCCTCTCGCTTCCCATTTCTACCGTGAGCCGCATCGTGAGCCAGTTGGAGGAGCGCGGCTATGCCGAGAGACTGCCCGACTCGGCGGACGGCAGGGTGGTGAGGGTGGCGCTCACAGATGCCGCCAGAGAGCTCTATGAGACCGTCGGCATCCGCGCGGCGCGCAATGCCCGGGGCGTCCTGGGCTGCCTCACGCCGGAGGAGCGGACCATCCTGCTGACCCTGATGGCCAAGCTGGCCTCCAATGTGAACCAGGAGACTCGATGATGACTGTTTCCAATAGTGGAAATATCCGCCAGGCAACTGAAAGGAGAATCGGATGTGGCATTTGACTCGGGCCGCCCTGCACAACCGGCTGGTGACTCTGGGGATAGTGGTGGTGCTGGTAGGCCTCTCCATCTGGGCCCTCTTCCAGCTGCAGCAGGAGCTGATACCGGACATCGAGCTGCCGTACATGACCGTGGTCACCGTCTACCCCCAGGCCCCGGCTGACCAGGTGGCCAGCGAGGTCAGCGCGCCCATCGAGCAGGCGATCTGGGAACGATGGGAGGGGGAGGGGCTCAAGCACATGTACTCCACCTCCGTGGGAAGCATGTCCATGATCATGGCCGAGTTCAAGTTCGGCACCAAGATGGCACCGGTGGCGGACTCCTTCAACGAGCTGATCGGGGAAGTGGAGCTGCCGGCCGCCGTGCGCGGCGCGACCCAGGTTGTTCCCGACCTTAAGGAGAACCCGAGGGTCATCCCCATCGATGTGGCGGGCATAATGCCGGTGGTGGTCTTCAGCCTGAGCGGCGATGTGGCCCCCGAGCAGCTCAAGGCAGCCGCCGAAGGGGATATCGTGCCGGCCCTCTCCGAGATCGGAGGCGTGCTTAGCGTGGAGACTATGGGCGGCGAGAACGACCGGGTCATCATCACCCCCGACCCGGCCAAGATGAACCAGTACGGGCTCTCCGCAGCGCAGATCATCGGGTCCCTGCCGCCCGAGTACCAGTCCCTGGAGGCCGTAGCCAGCACGCAGCTGGGGCCGGGCCTTTCCCTGGGCAGCATAGCCACGGTGGGCCTGGGCCCGACGTCCGCCATCACCCGGACCAACGGGATGACCAGCCTGACCATAAACGTGTACCAGACCGAGGGATCCAATACCGTCGACACGGCCAACGCCGTGGTTGCCAGGGCGAACGAGGTGTCCCGGGACCTCGGCGAAGGAGTGGACCTCACCATTGTCATGGACCAGTCCGAGTTCATTGAGGCCAGTATCGACACCCTGGTGGAGAAGGCGCTGATCGGAGGCGCCCTGGCCGTAGTAGTGGTCTTCGTGTTCCTGATGGCGGTGCGCGCCTCCCTGGTGACGGCCATCTCCATCCCCATCAGCATGCTCCTCGGCTTCGGGGCCATGTACGTGTTCAAGATTACCATCAACATCCTGACGCTCTCCGCCATGTCCATCGCCGTGGGCCGCCTGATCGACGACAGCATCGTCATCGTGGAGGTCATCTATCGGCGTCTCCAGGGCGGTGAGCCCTTCAGGGAAGCGGCCATCGGCGGGGCCAAGGAGGTGGCCACGCCGATAACGGCGGCCACCCTGGCGACGGTGGCCATCTTCCTGCCCCTGGCATTCGTCGGCGGCATCGTGGGCGAGCTCTTCGTCCCGTTCGCCCTGACGGTGACCTTCGCCATGCTGGCCTCGCTGCTGGTGGCCCTGATGGTGGTGCCGACCCTGTCCAACTTCCTGGTCGGAGGGAAGGCCAAGAGCAAGGTCAAGGAATCGTGGTACGAGAGGGCCTACACCCCGATGCTCAAATGGGCACTGGGACACCGCGCCATCACCCTGGTGACCGTCACAGCCATGTTTCTGGCCAGCCTCGGTCTGGCGGCCGTCGTCGGCACGTCGTTCATGTCCGGCATGAGCGAGGAAAGCCTCACCGTGGAGGTCCGGATGCCCCCGGGGACCAGCATCGGCGTCACCGGCGACATGGCCGCACAGGTCGAGGCCCTGCTGGCTGGCTACGATGACGTCAAGTCCTACTACACCACCGTCGGCACTTCCACCACCCTGATGGGCGCCATGAGCGCCGCCTCGGGCGGCGGCTCCAACACCGCCCAGATCACCGCCTACCTCAAGTCCGGGACCGATGTGGACCAGGCGGCTGAGACCCTGCGCACCGATTGCCAGGGCATACCGGGGGGCGAAGGGATAGTGGTCTCCACCTCGATGGGAGCGGACATGGGGTTCTCCGGTGTGGAGATATCCATCCAGGGAGACGATCCCGAGGCCATCGCCGCGACGGCCAACGAGCTCTATGCCGCCCTTCAGGGAGTGGACGGCGTGGCCAACCTGGAGTGCGACCTGACCACGCTGGTGCCCCAACTCGGTATCCAGCCTGATCCGGCCAAGATGGCGGCCCTGGGGCTCTCTGAAGAGCAGATGCAGCAACTGACGCAGGAGTACTACCTTCTGATGACCGGCGGCGATCTGCCCGGTCACGAGGCAGCGTTCGACGGCTCGACCTACCCTCTCCACATGAACAGCGTGGCCGCCGGGTTGACCGGCGTCGAGCAGGCCAGCGCGCTCCAGATCGGCTGGCCGCCCGTGTCCCTGAGCCAGGTGGCCGATGTGGCCCTGGTCCAGGTGCCGACCCACATCAGCCACACCGACCTGAACCTCTCGGGAGGCATCACCGGCGCCATAACGCAGAAGGATGTGGGCGCGGTCAACGCGGCGATCGAAAAGGAGATCAACAACCTGTCGCCGCACGAGGGTGTAGAGGTGAAGACCGCAGGCATAACCGAGATGATGAACGAATCCCTCGGTCGCATGAGCTACGCCATCCTGGCAGCCGTCTTCATTTCCTTCCTGGTGGTAGCCATAACGCTGAGGTCCGTGCTGAACCCCCTGATCATCATGGTCAGCCTGCCCCTGGCCACCATCGGGGCGTTCCTGGGACTGCTCCTCGGCGGCTACACACTCGGGGTGGCCGGCATGATGGGCATGCTGATGCTGGTGGGCATCGTCCTCACTAACGCCATCGTGCTCATTGCGGTCGTAGAGCAAATGCGCAAGGAGGGCATGAGTACCCACGATGCGCTGATCCAGGGAGGACAGACCAGGCTGCGCCCCATCCTGATGACGGCGCTGACCACCATATTCGCCATGGTGCCGCTGGCCCTGGGCGTGGAGTCAGGGACCATGATCGCCGGCGAGCTGGCGGTGGTGGTGATCGGAGGCCTGTTCAGCTCCACGCTGCTCACGCTGGTGGTGATTCCGGTGCTCTACAGCCTGACGGACCGCCTGCGGCGCTCCCCGGTCAAGGTCGCCGCATCCGACAGCCAGCCGGGAGGACAGGCCGGGCAATAGGCTGACAGTATTGCGGATTGGGTAACGGGCAAGAAGGCCTAGCGGCCGGACGTTTCGCGGCCGTGCCGCCGGCAGTAGTCCATGTACCGGCTGATGGCCCGGGCGGCCCGGTAGATGGAGGGATAGAAGGCCACCTTTCGTTCCGCGCAGGCCCTCCGCGTGTCTATCAGGGCCTGCAGCCCGATGTCGCTCTCGACACCGTGCACCACAACGGCCTTGGGCTTGCTCAACCCTCTGAAGGTTTCCAGGGTGTGCAGCCTCATCAGGCCTATATACTGCAGGATGGATTCGGCCTGCAGGGCCTCTATGTCCGGGGCGATCTGCCACAGCATCATGTCGGCCTCTCCCCAGCTGTCCAGCCGCTGCATCATGTCGGTGAAGTCGCGCGCGTAGTGCCCCGGGTCCACGGGGTTCCTCAGCATGGTGCCCGCCGTGGTCAGTGATCGGGCCAGCTCCGCCCTGAGCTTCTCCGGAATCGGAGGCAGCACCAGCCCGCCCGCCTCGCATTCGTCCGAGGCCCGCACCCCGGCCCCGCCACCCACGCCAAAGAGGACCGCCCTGCGGCCCTGCGGCAGAGGGAAGAAGGCGAACGTCGTCATCAGGTCCGCCATTTCCTCGAAGTCTTCCACGCGTATGGCGCCAGTCTGCTTCAGCATGCTGTCCCAGACCGAATCGTCCCCGGCCAGGGCCCCCGTGTGGGTGCTCGCTCCCCGCTTGCCCGCCTCGGTGCTGCCCTTCTTGATGATGATCGTCGGCTTCCTGGAGGCCGCCTTCGCCAGCACCCTGGCCAGCCCCGGTCCGTCCTTGGCGCCCTCCAGGTAGGCCCCGATGATCTCCGTCTCGGGATCATCCGCCAGGTAGTCCAGGAGATCGATCTCGTCCAGATCGCTGGCGTTGCCATAGCTGACCACCTTGCTGAAGCGCACTCCGCGCGCCCCCGCCGCGCGCACCAGCAGCAGCGTGTAGCTCCCGCTCTGGGAGATGAAGGCCACGTTCCCGGCATCCCTGGGGAAGTTGGGCCCGTAGGTCATGCCCATCTTCGGGCGGTAGATCCCCATGCAGTTGGGCCCAATCAGGCGAACCCCGCCTCCGCGGGCCAGCCTCACCAGGTCAGCCTGCAGCACGCCCTTGTCCGCGAGGCCGGTCTCGGCAAAACCCGCCGTGTAGAGGTGGAGGCCTTTCACGCCCTTGGCCGCACAGTCCCGCACCAGGCCCGGCGTGGCATCCGCGGGTATGATGCAGATCACGTAGTCCACCGGTCCGGGGATGTCCCGCACGCTGCGGTAGACCTTGAGCCCGCGGATCTCGTCGCCTTTGGTGTTGACGGGATAGATCTGGCCCGGGTAGCCCCAGTCGATCAGCGTGTACAGGAATATCTGGGTATGGGCGTTGAAGGAGGCGGCAGGAGCGCCGGGGGCGCCGGTGGAGGCCACGAAGCCTTCAGTGGCGCCCACAACCGCAATGGAGCGGGGGTTGAAGATGGCGTCGAGCGACATTCTCCCGCCTAGATTGTACGCGCCTCTTGCCGGGCATGGCAAGGAGCCGCACGCTGGCGCGAGCTTACGCCGCAGGCTGGCGGGGCCGCCTGCTTGTATGGCCTCCGGGGTTGAACAGTCCCTGCCTCACGTGCTAGAGTCTCTAGAGCGGTGATCAGCCATACGAAGCCGCCCGTATGACCGGCGCCAGGCGGAACCTGCTCAATCCGGGCAGGGGACAGGGAGGCCAGAAACAGTGCAGTACATAGTCACTCTGGGCAGCACCATCGAGGTCATCAAGAAGGCCTACTTCGCCAACGAAGGTGACTACTACGAGAAGTCATACTGGCCTTTGCTCAAGGACAGGTTCCCCAACTGCGAGGACTTCTGGAGGCACTTCGTGGTGCCCATCACCAGGAGAATG
>CAYPDY010000070.1:3505-13680 GCA_964409515.1 uncultured Dehalococcoidia bacterium | reverse complement strand
CTGGCCGGCCTCGCCGGCTTAGCGGACCTGTACCTTTCCTCCAATCAGATAAGCGACATCTCCGCTCTCGCTGGCCTCACTGGTCTGACAAACCTGGTGTTGTCGAATAACCAAGTAGTCGACATTGAGCCCCTGGTCAACAACCCGGGCGTTGACTCCGGAGACCAGGTCGATTTGCAGGCTAATCCATTGAGTAGCCTCTCCATCTCGACCTATATCCCCGCGCTGGAGGCCAGGGGAGTCGCAGTTCTCTCGCACCGCCAGTGGGACATCAACCAGGATGGCAAGGTCGACTACAAGGACCTGGCCATACTGGGAGCGCACTACGGAGAGACAGCGTCGGCACCATATCCAGCTTGGGACATCAACCAGGATGGGGCGGTCAACTACAAGGACCTTGCGATGCTGGGGGCGCACTACGGGGAGGTGTACTGAGACACAGGCTGAAACGTGTTGTCTCGCGCGGCCCCGGCTGTGATTCCTGCCTCACGCAGGCTAGGCAGTATCCAGAGGACAACACCGTGTTTCAGGCCGAGTTCGACTCTCTCCCCCGTCTCCGGCACAAACACGACGGACTTCACCGGGCAAACCCCTTAACCCAATACTGTCCGTCAAATCAGGTGTGTGTTGGTCATACCGCCATATATGGTATGGTGGTGAGCCGGGCGGGATTCGAACCCGCGACACCCTGATTAAAAGTCAGGTGCTCTTCCGCTGAGCTACCGGCCCGCAAACACTTCATTTTACCTGATTGAACCGAATCTTGTCTCTCAGCGGCGTTGGAATGCCATTCATCGCGCTGGCCGGTCGTCCTGGACCGCGGCCTGCGCTCTCGTATGGACCTATTGACAGTTTCGAACAAGCATCGATATCATGTGGAGGATTTCCACGAGGAGGTGGTACTGTGGCTGCGGTTTACCGTTTCACGGATGATTGCGAAGACAAGATGCTTCTGGGCAACAAAGGGGCCAACCTGGTAACCATGACCAGGATCGGCCTGCGGGTGCCCCCCGGTTTCGTGGTCTCGATAGAGGCTTATGCCGAGTACCGGCGCAGCGGGCGCCTGCCCATCGATGATATCGAGGCTGGCCTTCACTGGCTGGAAGAGACGACCGGGAAGCGGATGGGTGAGGGGCTGATGGTGTCCGTTCGCTCCTCGGCCCCGGTCTCCATGCCGGGGATGATGGACACGCTGCTCAATATCCGGAGCAAGCAGCACATGATCTCGGCCATCAAGAAGATCTTCGGCTCCTGGGACAACCTCCGGGCGGTGGAGTACCGGCGCCTGAACAACATACCCCGCGACATAGGCACTTCGGCCGTGGTGCAGGCGATGGTCATGGGCAACACCGATGACCGGTCGGGGACCGGGGTGGTGTTCACCCGCAACGCCAGCACGGGAGACCCGGAGCTTTTCGGGGAGTATATCGGCCGGGCGCAGGGCGAGGACCTCGTCTCCGGGGTCCGGACTCCTTCTCCCGTTCAGGAGCTGCGCGAGGCCATGCCCGACGTCTATGCCGAGCTGGAAGGCGTGGCCCGCAAGCTGGAGGGGCACTTCCACGACATGCAGGACGTGGAGTTCACCGTCGAGTCCGGCACCCTGTATATCCTGCAGACCAGGGCGGGCAAGCGGAGCGGCCAGGCGGCCGTGAGGATCGCCGTCGAGATGGCCAAGGAAGGCCTGATCTCGCGGGAAGACGCGGTGAAGCGGGTCAAGCCCGAGGAGCTGAAGGCCCTGCTGCACAAGCGCATAAAGTCGACGGACAAGCACGAACCCCTGGCCCACGGCCTGAATGCGGCCCCCGGGGCGGCCTTCGGCAAGGTGGTCTTCCACCCCACCGAAGCGATGCGGCTGGCTGAGAAGAGCGAAAAGGTCATCCTGGTCCGGCCGGAGACCAGCCCGGACGATATCCAGGGCATCGCCGCCTCCGACGGCGTGCTCACCTCCCGGGGCGGGCTGACCTCTCATGCCGCCATAGTCACCAGGGCCATGGGCAAGCCCTGCATCTGCGGCGCGGAGGAGATCAAGATCGACCTCAAGGCGGACCAGTTCGAGGTCCATGGCCACGTGGTCACCAAGGGCATGGAGATCACCATCGACGGCACCTCCGGCACCGTCTATCTCGGGGCCCTGCCCCTGGAGGAGGTGGAGGTCACTCCCGAGCTCACCGAGCTCCTGTCCTGGGCGGATGGCTTCCGGCGCCTGGGCGTGCGGGCCAATGCGGACACCGCGGACATGATGCGGGTGGCCAAGGGCTTCGGCTGCGAAGGCATCGGCCTGTGCCGCACGGAGCGCCAGTTCAACGCCCCCGAGCGCCTCTCCGCCATCCGGGAGTACATCATGGCCCGGACGGAGGGCGAGAAGCTGCAGTCCCTGGAGATACTGCGCCGGTACCAGGTGGAGGACTTCGAGGCCATATTCCGCGAGCTGGACGGCCTGCCTGTCATCATCAGGCTGCTGGACCTGCCCCTCCACGAGTTCCTGCCGTCGGAGAGCGATGCGACGGCACCCAGGGTCCAGGAGCTGGTGCGCGAGCTGCGGGAGGTGAACCCCATGATCGGGCACCGGGGGGTGAGGCTGGGCGTCACCAACCCGGAGATCTACCGGATGCAGGTGGAGGCCATCATCCAGGCCAAGACCGCGGTGGAGGGCAAGGTGAAGGTGGATGCGGCGGTGATGATCCCGCAGGTCATCACCGTGCAGGAGCTGCTCTGGGTGAAGAAGCATGTCAAGGCGGCGGGGTTGAAGGTGGGCGTGATGATGGAGACGGTGCGGGCCTGCATGCGGGCCGGCAAGCTGGCCCACGAGGCTGACTTCTTCTCCTTCGGCACCAACGACCTCACCCAGGCGGTGTACTCGTTCAGCCGCGAGGACGCCGAGAAGAAGTTCCTGGCCACCTATCTCCGGCTGGGCATTCTGGCGGACAACCCCTTTGAGATCGTGGACGTGAAGGGCGTGGGCCGCCTGATGGAGACGGCCATCATGTGGGCCAGGAGGAACAAGAAGGGGATCCAGATCGGGGTCTGCGGCGAGCACGGGGGCGAGGCCCGGTCCATACGCTACTTCCACCAGATAGGGATCGACTACGTGAGCTGCAGCGCCTTCCGGATACCGGTGGCCAGGCTGGTGGCGGCGCAGGCCGCCCTCGACGAGAGGTCCGAGAAGGCGGCGCCGGGCCTGGACACCGCATAGCGCGGCCGAACGCTGGACACGGCGTAGGCTCCGCCGGATCCCGGAGAAGGACCGGCCCGCGCCAGGCCCCGGGCGCGGCGCAGCCCTCGTCCACGGGCTTTGACGACCCTGTGCTTGCGTGCTAACATGTCCTGACAACAGGGGGGCAACGTGGGGCTGTTCGACGCCTTCAAGAAGAAAACCGAGCAGGCGCTCAAGCGCACCAAAGAGGCCTGGTTCGGGAAGATCTCCAGCCTCTTCGATCGCCAGACCATAGACAAGGGTCTGTGGGATGAGCTCGAGGAGCTGCTGATAGCCGCGGACACGGGCGTGGAGACGACGGAGAAGCTTATCACGCGCGTCAGGGAACGGGTCAGCAAGCAGAAGATGAGTGACGGGCAGCAGGTCCGCGCCGTGCTCATGGAGGAGATGACCTCCATGCTGCAGGTAGACGGGAACCCGGCGGCGGCCGCCGCTTCGCCCCGCATTATCCTGGTCGTCGGCGTCAACGGCTCGGGCAAGACCACCAGCATCGCCAAGCTGGGCCACATCTACAAGAGGGACGGCAGCCAGGTGCTGCTGGCCGCGGCCGACACCTTTCGAGCGGCCGCCATCGACCAGCTGAAGTGGTGGGGAGACAAGATTGGCGCCGAGGTCATCGCGCACCAGCCGGGTGCGGACCCGGGGGCGGTGGTGTTCGACGCCGTCCAGGCGGCCAAGACCCGCGGCGCCCAGATCGTCATCGTGGACACCGCCGGCCGGCTGCAGACCAAGTTCAACCTGATGGAGGAGCTGAAGAAGATCAGGCGTGTTGTCCAGAGGGCGGACCCCACCGCCCCGCACGAGACTCTGCTGGTGCTGGATGCCAACACGGGCCAGAACGGCGTGAGCCAGGCGAAGTCCTTCACCGAGGCCGTGGGCATCACCGGCATCATCCTGACCAAGCTGGACAGCACGGCGAAGGGCGGCATCGTGCTGGCCATATGCGACCAGCTGAAGATCCCGGTGCGGTTCATCGGCACGGGCGAGACCGTGGAGGACATGGCGCCGTTTGACCCGCGGTCGTTTGTCGAAGCCGTCATGTCATAGGAGGAGACTCATGACCCTTAACCTTGATCCCACCATCGTATCCATAGGGGCCCTTGACATCGGCTGGCACGGCATCATGATGTTCCTGGGCACGGTCACCGGGGTTGGCGTGACGCTGTACCTGGCCCGCAAGGTCGGTATCAAGGACGAGATCACCTTCAGCGCCGCGCTGTGGGCGGTCATCTTCGGGTTCATTGGAGCGCGGGTGACCAACGTGATCGACAACTGGGCGGAGTACTACAGCCATAACCCGGGGAAGATACTGGCGGTGCAGGAAGGGGGGCTGGGCTGGTACGGGGCCCTCATCGGGGGCACCCTGGCCGTGGCGGTATACTCACGTATCGCCAAGTTCTCGCTGGCGAGGTTTGCCGATGCGGTGGCCCCCGGGCTCTTCCTGGGGCTGGCTGTCGGCCGGATCGGCTGCACGCTCAACGGCGATTCGCCGGGGGCCGAGACGACGCTGCCCTGGGGCCTGGCCTACACCAACCCGGCGGCCCTGGTGCCCGCGGACCTGCTGGGCGTCCCCACGCATCCTTCGCCGGTCTACGAGATCCTGTGGATCATGGTGATGCTGGTGGTCCTGTGGTGGCTGTGGAAGCGGCTGAGCCCCGACGGCAGCCTCTTCCTGGTGAGCCTGGTGCTCTACGCGGTGGGGAGGTTCATCGTCAGCTGGTCCAGGGCCGAGGACCTGGTGTGGGGAGGGCCGCTGCACCAGTCGCACGTCATTTCCATAGGTATCTTCCTGTTTGCCGTGGTGATGCTGATTGTCCGCAAGACGCGCCTGGTGAAGCGGGAGGCCGAGCCCCCCGCGCAGCCGACGGCGCCACCGGCGGCCCCTGAGCCGCAGCCCTAGGCGGGTACGCGCCAGGGACGGGCATGGTTGTGTGGCTGGAACAGGCTGCAGGGTCGTGCTGTCCGGACGCGTCCGGTTTCCGTCAGCTCAGGTCGATGCGGAAAAGTCCAGGATGTTGAGGCCCAGTGTCTCCTCGCCGTTCCACCGGTCCAGGACCAGGTTGTAGACGATGTCTATCTCCGGCGCGATCTCGGAGGACACGGGCCCGAGGTCGAAGCCGATGGCCTTCCAGGTGATCCGGCCGTCTCTCAGCCTCAGCCTGAGGTGCTGCGAGGTGGCGCCGATGGGGTGGCAGTCGAGCACCGCGGCCCGGCGCGACAGGAAGACGGGAACGGGGTTCGCCTGGCCGAACGGCGCGAACCTCTCGAGCAGCCTGAAGGTCTTGCCCCCGATCCCGGAGAGAGGCACGGTGGCGTCCACGTTCAGGTGAGGGCGCAGATCGACGCCGGCGAGCGCGCGGGCGGAAATGTCCAGCAGCCGCTCCCCGAATGCTTCCAGGTTCTCCCGGGGCAGGGCGAACCCGGCGGCGCTGGGGTGGCCGCCGAACCGCTGCAGGAGGTCCCGGCACTGGGACAGGGCGCCGACGACATCGAACTCGGGTATGCTGCGGGCGCTGCCCGAGGCGGTGCTCTCCTTCAGCTCATAGACGATGGCCGGCCGGTAGAACTCCTCCGCCAGCCGGCCGGCGATGAGGCCGGCTATGCCTGACGGGTAGTCCTCGCCGCCGACCACCAGGACCGGCCGGGTGGTCCCCAGTGCCGCCAGCTGCTCCTTGGCCTTCGCCAGGAACTCCTCGGTCAGCTTCTGTCTCTGCAGGTTCTTCTCCTCGAGCTGCAGGGCCAGCTGGCGCGCCTCCTCGCCGGAGGCGGACATGATCAGGCGATAGGTGGTGATGGCGTGGTCCAGCCTCCCCGGGGCGTTGAGCCGGGGGGCTATCGTCCAGGATATGGCCTCCGTGTCCACGTACCCGGGTTCCAGCCGGGCCGTCTCGATCATGGCCTGCAGCCCGGGGCGGCGCGTCCGCCGCAGTACCGCAATCCCCTTCTGCACCAGGTGGCGGTTCTCATCCAGGAGGGGCACCTTGTCGGCCACGGTGCCGATGGCCACCAGGTCCAGCATCTCCTCCACGCCCTGCTCGTTCCCCTGGGCCCGGGACACTGCCTGCAGAAGCTTGTAGGCCACGCCGGCCCCGGCCAGCTGGGAGAACGGATAGGAGCAGTCGGGCCGCTTGGCGTTGACTATGGCCAGCGCCGGCGGCAGGCTGGACATGACGTTGTGATGATCGGTGACAATAACGTCCAGCCCGTGCTCCCGGGCGTACGCCACCTCGGCATTATTGCTGATGCCGCAGTCCACCGTGATCACCAGGGAGACCCCCTGCGCCTGCAGGCTGTCCAGCGAGTCCGCGTTGAGCCCGTAGCCTTCCTGCACGCGGTGGGGGAAGTAGGAGACCATGTCTCCCCCGAGGCGGGCCAGGCCCTCCACCAGGACCGCCGTCCCGCAGATGCCGTCCGCATCGAAATCGCCGTAGATGGCGATCTTTTCCCGGGCAGCCAGCGCCCGCTGGATCCGGGCCACGGCCACGTCCATGTCGATCAGGAGGGAAGGGTCGTGCCGCAGGTCCGGGCCTATGGCCAGAAAGGATTCGGCGCTGGCCCGGTCGGTGATGCCCCGGTTGAAAAGCAGCTGGTTGACCAGGGGGAGGTTCCCCATCCCCTCAAGGAAGCCGGGTGGGGGGGAGGGATGCACCCGCCAGCGGCGGTGATTCACTAGCCTGCCCCGTCCTAACCCGCGTACTCTTTGAACAAGAGCACGGAGTTGTGCCCGCCGAATCCAAAGGAGTTGGACATGGCGGCCCTGACTTTATGTTGCCGGGGTGTGTTCGGTACGTAATCCAGGTCGCAGTCCGGGTCCGCGTTCTCCAGGTTAATGGTGGGCGGCACTATGCCGTTCTGGATGGCCAGGACGCTGACGATGGCTTCGATGGCGCCGGCGGCCCCGATGAGGTGTCCCATCATGGACTTGGTGGAGCTCACGGGGATGCGGTAGGCCTGCTCGCCGAATACGGACTTGATGGCCATCGTTTCGCACTTGTCGTTCATGGACGTTGACGTGCCGTGAGCGTTGATGTAGTCGACGTCCGCGGGGGTCATGCCGGCCTTGCGCAGGGCCATCTGCATGGCCTTGGCCCCGCCCTCGCCGTCCTGCGCCGGCTGCGTGATGTGGAAGGCATCGGAGGTGGCCCCGTAGGCGGCCATCTCGGCCAGTATGGGGGCACCGCGTTTGAGGGCGTGCTCCAGGCTCTCCAGGATGAGGACCGCGGCCCCTTCGCCCATGACGAAGCCGTCGCGCTGTGCGTCAAAGGGGCGGGATGCCTTCAACGGTTCATCGTTGCGGACCGAAAGCGCGCCGGCCGCGTTGAACCCGGCGACGGAGATGGGGGTGATGGGGGCTTCGGCGCCCCCGGCGATCATGGCCTGGGCGTCGCCGCGCCGTATGATCTCGCAGGCCTCGCCGACGGCGTCGGCGCCGCTGGAGCAGGCGGACGTGGCGCAGAAGTTCATTCCCTTGGCGCCCAGCATGATGGACACGTGTCCGGCCGCGGCGTCCGCGATCATCATGGGCACCAGCAGAGGGCTTATCCGGCGGGGCCCCTTCTCGGCCAGGGTAGCCATCTGGGCCGAGAGCGTGGTTATGCCCCCTATGCCGCTGCCGATCAGAACGCCGAGATCGGTCCCTTCCTTTTCGGTGTCCAGGTTGGCCTGCTTCACTGCCTCCTGGCTGGCCACCGTGGCGAACTGGGTGTAGCGGTCCATGCGGCGGGCTTCACGGTGCTCGAAGTACTTGGCCGGGTCGAAACCCTTCACCTCGGCGGCGATCCTGGTCTCGAAGGTCGCGGCGTCGAACAGGGTAATGGGGCCGCAGCCCGACCGGCCGCTCATGAGGGCTTCCCACATCTGGGGGACGTCGAAACCGAGCGGGCCGATGGATCCCAGGCCGGTGACCACTATCCGGGTGCTCATCCGGGCCAGTAGAGCCTTTCTGCTTGTTTCTTCAGCTCGGCGCGGTAGTCGGGGTGCGCCACCGCAATGAGCTCCAGGGCGCGTTCCCTCTGGGTCTTGCCCTTGAGCCTGGCGATGCCGTATTCAGTTACCACGTGGTCCGCCAGGGTGCGCGGCGTGCTCACCACCGTCCCCGGCTCCAGCATGGGCAGTATGCGGGACAGCTGGCCGCCCTTGGCGGTCGATGGGATGGCCACCACGCTGCGTCCGCCCCGGGACAGGTAGGCGCCGATGGCGAAGGAGAGCTGTCCTCCCGACCCGCTGGTCATGACCGGGCCGACGGACTCGGCGGCGATCTGGCCGGTGAGGTCGACGGCGATGGCGCTGTTGATGGCCACCACGTTGTCGTTCTGGCAGATGATCTTGGGGTTGAGGGCGTAGGATGAGGAGTACACCTCAAAGAGAGGGTTATCGGCTATGAAGTCCATCTCCTCCTTGGAGCCGCCGCCCACTGCCGTGGCGACGCACTTGCCGACGTTGATGCTCTTGCGGCTGCCGGTCATGACGCCGTTCATAACCAGCGATCCGATGCCCCGGACGGTGTTCTCCGAGTGCCAGCCGAGCTCGTGCTTGGTCTCCAGGCCGCCGAACTGGGCCACCCACTCGGCGGTGCCGCCGACGCCTATCTCCAGGCAGTCGCCGTCCTTGACGATGGTGCCCACGTAGCCGGCGACGGTCTTCTCCAGCTCGCCGGGGCCGGTGGTCTTGCGGCCGAGGATGTCGGTGCCGCCGGGGACCTTGCCGCTGGGGGTGTGCTCCACGAAGTAGTCGATCTCGGAGACATGGATGAAGTTGTCTCCCCAGGTGCGGATGATGTTCTTGTTGACCTCGCCGATGACGATCTTGGCCGACCGGGCCCACTCCTTCTTCATCCACAGCGAGTTGCCGAAGCTGCAGAAGCCGTGCTCGTCGGGGGGCGAGATCTGCACCATGAACACGTCGATGGGCTTGGGCATGCCGGTGCCGATGTCGGGGACCCCGAAGAGGCCGCTGACGATGAAGTCGGACTTCTTCTGGGCGATCAGGTCGCGGATCAGCGGCAGGACATAGGACGTCTCCAGTGAGAAGGCATCCGGGAAGCTGTCATACCAGCTGGCATCGTATATGGGGAGATCGCTGCCGCCGCCGCCCATGATCCGAACGCCGCTGATGTCGCCGACACGGCTGACCAGCGCCAGGCCCAGCGCCGGCGCCTCCGGTTGGGCGAATACGACATAATCATTTGATTTTACCGCCTGAACCGCATCCTCGGCCGAAACCAGTCTCTTCCTGTACTCTTCTTTCCAGTCCACGCTCTGTATGCTCCTCCTTGTTGACCGAAACCCGTCCTGATGTTAGCATCCGCCGCTGACGGGGTCAAGGTAAACGCGAAGGCTGCCCGGCAGGGCCTCCGCTGAGCCGGCGGAAGCCGGCAGCGCCCGCTTGGGGCCGCAGGCCACCATCGCGTGCGATGGAAAGGGCTAGCTGCACTTCGTGTAGCCGCAGCCGCGGCAGAGGTAGCAGCCCTCCTGGTAGACCAGGAGATTGCCGCAGTCGGGACACTGCCCGGCCACGTTCTTGACCCGGGTGGTGGCGGGGGCGGCGGGCCTCTGTGGCACCTCCTGGATCTCCTTCTCCAGCACGCTGGCTATGGCGTCCGCGCAGGACAGCACGGCATGGCCGCCCTCCCACACGATGGACGGGCAGCGGATGCCCCGGAGCTGCTGCACTATGCTGTCGATCTCTATTCCGGAACGCAGGCACAGCGATATGAGCCGGGACAGGCCCTCCAGCTGCCCTGAGGCGCAGCCGCCGGTCTTTCCCAGGGTGGAGAACACCTCGCAGATGCCGTGCTCGTCGCGGTTCACCGTCACGTAGAGGTTGCCGCAGCCGGTCAGCACCCTCTCGGTGGAGCCGGCGGTCACCCTCGGGCGCTTGCGCGGTGTGCGGGCGGGTGCCTGGGCGGGGGCCTCGGCCGCGGCCGGGGCCGCCTTCTCTGACGCCGGTGCCTCCCGGTTGA
>CAYPDY010000070.1:0-3495 GCA_964409515.1 uncultured Dehalococcoidia bacterium | reverse complement strand
CCCGGTAACGGCTTCGGCCGCGGACGCCTTCTCGGCGGCGGTTGCCTCGTGGTTGATGGTCAGCACCTGGCTCTCCTTGCTCCCATCGCGGTAGATGGTTATTCCCTTGCAGCCCAGCTCATAGGCCAGGTGGTAGACCTTGGCCACATCCTCCCTGGTGGCGTCGTGGGGGAAATTGACCGTCTTGGAGACGGCGTTGTCGGTGTGTTTCTGGAAGGCGGCCTGGATCCGCACGTGGCCCTCGGGGGTCATGTCATGGGCGGTGACGAAGACCTGCTGCACCGGGGCCGGCACCTGGTCCATGCCGCGGACGCTGCCCCGGCCGGCCAGCTCCTTCATGAAGGCCTCGCTGTAGAAGCCCTCTTTCCGGGCCACTTCCTCGAAGTGAGGGTTTACCTCCAGCAGGTGCTCCCCTTCCAGGATGGTGCGCATGTAGGTGAGGGCGAACAGCGGCTCGATGCCGCTGGAGCAGCCGGCGATGATGCTCAGGGTGCCCGTGGGGGCGATGGTGGTGCGGGCCGCGTTCCGCAGCTTCGGCTGGCCGGGACGATCGTAGATGCTGCCCTCGAAGGCGGGGAAGGCGCCCCGGGTGCGGGCCAGCTCGGCGGAGGCGGCGGTGGCTTCCCGGTCGATGAAGCCCATGATGCCCTCCGCGGTCTCCAGCGCCTTGTCCGAGTCGTAGGGAATCCCCATGCAGATCAGGGCGTCGGCAAAGCCCATCACGCCCAGGCCGACCTTGCGGGTGGTCTTGGTCATCTTCTCTATCTGCTCCGTGGGGAACTTGTTGGCTTCAATGGTGTTGTCCAGGAACCGCACCGCCAGCTTGATCCTGTCGGCCAGCCTGGCGTAGTCGATCTCCATCTTGCCGTCGTGCCGCCGCAGCATCTTCGAGAGGTTGATGGAGCCGAGGTTGCACGACTCATGGGGCAGCAGGGGCTGTTCGCCGCAGGGGTTGGTGCTCTCGATCATGCCCAGCTTCGGCGTGGGGTTGTCCTTGTTCACCCGGTCGATGAAGATGATGCCCGGGTCCCCGGTCCTCCAGGCCATGTCCACTATCTTGTCGAAGACCTCTTTGGCGTTGAGCCTCTGCACGGGCTGCCTGGTGTGCGGGTTGATGAGATCGTATTCGCGCCCGGCATCGACGGCCTTCATGAAGTCCTCGGTCATGGCCACGGAGAGGTTGAAGTTGCTGAAGACGTTGCCCTTCTCCTTGGCGCCGATGAAGCGCAGGATGTCCGGGTGGTCGATGCTGAGGATGGCCATGTTGGCCCCCCGCCGCATGCCGCCCTGCTTGATGACGTCGGTGGCGGTGTCGAAGACGCGCAGGAACGATACCGGGCCGCTGGCAACCCCGCCGGTGGATCCGACCCGGTCGCTCTCCGGTCTGAGCCTGGAGAAGGAGAACCCGGTGCCACCCCCGCTCTTATGTATCAGCGCCGTCTGCTTGACGGCCTCGAAGATGGACTCCATGGAGTCCTCGACGGGCAGCACGAAGCAGGCGGAGAGCTGGCCCAGCTCGCGCCCGGCGTTCATCAGGGTGGGGGAGTTGGGCAGGTACTCCAGGCTGGTGATCATGGCGTAGAATTTCTCTTCCCAGCTCCGGACGTCGGCCTGGGGGTCGTAAGCCAGCTCCGCCGAGGCAATGCAGTGCGCCACCCGGCGGAACATCTGCTCCGGGGTCTCGATGACCTGGCCGTTGGGGTCCTTCTTCAGGTACCTCTTCTCCAGGACCTTCATGGAGTTGGGGGACAGGCCCTGGAGGGCGTTTCTGTCCCCGCCCACGGCGGCACCATCGGCGGCGCCATCGGCGGCCGGCGCGCACCCGTCGTGGCTGATCTTCACTTCCACCCTGGCTTCCGTTGACTCCTTACGACCCATGCTCGTCAGAGCCTCCTTCACTATCCCTTCTATCTCGGCGGGCCCCGCGGTCCGCTTTCCCTTGTGCCTGCCGTGCGGGGCCAGCCCCTCCATCCCCGGCAGGGGGAGCCTGGTCCCCGTCTTGTCCTTCTCCATCCTCTGTATGACCTGGCTGGTGAGCTCCTCGGTCATCTCCCGGTCGGTTATGCCCAGGTTCTGGGCGGCGGCGAAGACGGCCCGGGCTATCTGGTCCCGGGCGACACGCTCGGCGTCTTTCTTCTTCGCTTCGTGCTCAGACATGTCAGGCCTCCTAGCCCGTGGCTTTGTGCGATCTCCTGCCGGTTGGCAGCGGTCCGTCTCCGGGGATGAGGGGCAGCTGGGTGGCCGCCGCCTCCTGCGGTCCGCGGGCCAGGGAGTCCAGCTCTCTCCTGAAGCTCTCGATGTCGGCGAACTCCCGGTAGACGGAGGCGAACCGGATATAGGCAATGCGGTCCATCTCCTTCAGGTGCTTTATCACCATCTCCCCTACCGTCGAGCTGGATACCTCGACCTTCCCCAGGGCGTGAAGGTCCTGCTCGATGCGGTCCACCACGCGCTCGATGTCATCGCTGGATACCGGCCGCTTGGCGCAGGCCTTGCGGATGCCGGAGATGAGCTTCTCGCGGCTGAAATCCTCGCGGCGTCCGTCCTTCTTGGTCACCATGAAGCTGTCAGCGTGAAACCTTTCGTAGGTGTTGAAACGGGTGTGGCAGTGCAGGCACTGCCGCCGCCGCCTTATGCCATCGTCGATGCTTCTGGAGTCCACTACTTTCGAGTCCTGAAAGCCGCAGTAAGGACATTTCATAGGTCTTAGAATCCTAGGGCTTGGGGTGCCTGAGCAGACTACCACAAGATATGGGGGCTGTCAATAGGTCGGTTGGGCAGTTTCGGGGCGGCTGCGCCGGGGCCGGTGCGGGCCCGGATACGCCCTAGATCTTGCCTCTCAAGAGCTCCCTGAGGGCCATCCGCGAGAACTCCCACAGCTGCTGCCGGGCGCTCTTGAAGTCCAGCGTCTGCGGCAGGCTGCCCAGGATCCCGAAGATGAGCATGGTGGGGATGAGGCCCCTGGAGTACTCCAGCATCCAGGTGTGGCCGGCCATGCGGTAGCCCTTGTCGTAGCCTCTCCTGAGGAAGGCCATGTCGCCGGGCTTGTAGACCGCCGGCTCGAACTGCCCGCGGGCGTAGCAGCGCATCTCGCCTTCCAGCAGGACGTCGTACACATGGGACCAGTGGTAGCGGCCGGTGTAGCCCTCGGAGCCGGTGGGGCTCCCGAACAGGACCAGGTACTCCGTTATGGACCCGTACAGGATGGTCAGCATTCCCATCGAGCCGCCGCACATCTTGAACACCCAGGTCTTCTTGCGGCGGATGCGGTTCGGGTACTCCTTGTCCAGGTCGTCGGTGACGGCCTCGAACTTCCCTTCGAGAGGCAGGGAGAGGTGTCTCCGGCAGATGTTCTGCAGGGTGTCGGGGTCGAAGATGAAGGCCACGCGACGATCATATTAGCAAAGGCCATGGGTGTCAAGAACTGCGGCGCCGGGTGTGGATGCTGTAACATGTTGGTCGGCAGGGGTTGACGTAGAGAGAAGAGACCCCGCA
>CAYPDY010000069.1:2940-13680 GCA_964409515.1 uncultured Dehalococcoidia bacterium | reverse complement strand
AGCTGATCCGGCCCCCTTTCCCTACCCCGCCCGGCGAAGTTGCGGAACCGCTGGGGATAGCTGGCCACCTTTTGCATGCGACTATTCTCGTGGTATAATGAAACGTTTGAAAGAATAGGTGGAGTAGAAGGTGGAGACAGAGAAGAAGAGCGCAATCATCGAGCAGTTCAGGTCCAGCGAGAAGGACACTGGCTCGTCAGAGGTCCAGGTGGCCATCCTCACCGAGAGAATCAATCGCCTGACTGAGCACATGAAACTGCACAAGCACGATTTTCACTCTCAGCGGGGACTGATGATGCTGGTAGGACAGCGGCGCAGTCTGCTGGGTCACCTGAGACGGCACAAGGTGGCCCGCTATCAGGCGCTCATAGCCAAGCTCGGCCTGCGGAGATAGGCCGGTTTCGGCCTGTCGACGCAGGATCATCCCCACAGTCACCCCGACAGGAGGCTGGTATATCTATGCTACACAAGGTTGAAATCACAATTGGCGGAAAGCTCCTCACCATCAAGACCGGCGATCTGGCCATGCAGGCCAGCAGCGCGGTGACCGTCGCCTACGGGGACACCGTAGTGCTGGCGACGGCTTGCATGGAGGCGAAGCGCAACGAGAAGGTCGACTTCCTGCCCCTGACCATCGACTACGAAGAGAAGCTCTATGCGGCCGGCAAGATCCCGGGGAGCTTCTTCCGCAGGGAAGGCCGCCCCGGCCAGCAGGCCGTGCTGGCCAGCAGGCTGGCGGACCGGCCACTGCGGCCGCTCTTCCCAAAGGGGTTCCGGAATGAGACGCAGATCATCATCACCGTGCTCTCCGCGGACCAGGAGAACTCGCCGGACTTGCCGGGGATCATCGGCGCTTCCGCGGCCCTGTCCATGTCCGAGATACCCTTCGACGGGCCCATCGGCGCCATCCGCGTCGGCTACAAGGACGGGGAGTACCTGGTCAATCCCACCTTCACCGAGCTTCAGGAGAGCCTGCTCGACCTGGTCGTGGTGAGCACCACCGACAAGGTGGCCATGGTCGAGGCCGGGGCTAGAGAAGTCGACGAGAAGATCATCATGGAGGGCATCAAGTTCGGACACCAGCTCAACCAGGACATCATTGCCATGCAGCAAGAGCTGGTTCGCCTGTGCGGCAAGCCCAAGGCGGAGTTCAAGCCCGCCACTCTGAGCTTCGGCATCGAGGAGGACGTCACCGCCATCCTCGGCGACCGGGTAGCCAAACTGATACCGCAGGGGAGACTGGAGCGGGACCGGGCCATCTCCGCCCTGGAGGATGAGCTGGTAACGAACCTCGGCCAGCAGTATCCCAATAATGAGCTCATTGCCGTCCTGGAATCCAGGGTCAAGGCGGAGATAAGATCCGCCATACTCCAGAGAGGGCTGCGCCCTGATGGGCGGGCCATAACCGAGATCCGCCCGTTGAGCTGCGCGGTGGGACTGCTCCCCCGCACCCATGGCTCGGGGCTTTTCACCAGAGGCCTGACCCAGGTGTTGAATATCGCTACTCTGGGTTCCGCCCGGGAAGAACAGAAGCTGGACGGGCTGACCCTCGAGGACAGCCGGCGCTTCATGCATCACTACAACTTCCCGCCCTACTCCACCGGCGAGGTCAAACGCATGGGGACCCCGGGCCGCCGCGAAGTGGGTCACGGCGCCCTGGTGGAGAGAGCCCTCACCCCGGTGGTTCCGGGCGAGACCGACTTCCCCTATACCATCAGGCTGGTTTCCGAGGTGCTGAGCTCGAATGGCAGCACCTCCATGGCCTCCGTCTGCGCGGCCACGCTGTCGTTGATGGACGCCGGCATTCCCATCAAGGCGCCGGTGGCGGGCATCGCCATGGGGCTGGTGACGGCGCCGGATGGAACGTTCAAGGTCCTCACCGACCTGGAAGGCCAGGAGGACTTCTACGGCGACATGGACTTCAAGGTGGCCGGCACGGCCGCCGGCGTGACCGCCGTGCAGCTGGACACGAAGCTGAAGGGGCTGACCTTTGAGATCCTCGACAAGGCCCTCACGGATGCTCACGAGGCTCGTCTCAAGGTCCTGTCCGTAATACAGGAGACGCTCGCCGCCAGCCGCCCGGAGCTCTCCAAGTACGCGCCGCGGATGATCAAGATCAGCATCAATCCCAGCAAGATAGGGGCCGTCATCGGCCCCGGCGGGAAGACGATCAGGTCTATTGTCGAGCAGACGAAGGCCACCATCGACATCGAGGATGACGGGACCGTGCTCATCGGATCGGTCGATCCCGACGCGGCCCAGAAAGCCATAGCCATGGTGGAGAGCCTGGCCCGGGATGTGGAGGTCAACACCGTCTACACCGGGAAGGTGATCAAGATCCTGCCCTTCGGCTGCGTGGTAGAGATAATGCCGGGCAAAGAGGGCCTGGTCCACATAAGCGAGCTCGCCGACTACCGGGTGCCCAGCGTCGAGGATGTGGTCAAGCTGGGCGATGAGATCATGGTCATGGTCACCGATGTCGACCGCACGGGCAAGGTGAGCCTGTCCCGCAAGGCCGTCTTCCAGCAGCAGGGCGCAGCCGGGGCTCCCGGCAAGGAAGCAGGTGCGGCGGCCGCCCCACCCTCACGGCCCCACACCCCCAGGAGGCAGTCCGAGGGGCCGCGGGGCGAAAGAAGGCCGGCGGACAGCCGCCCCCACGGCCATGGCCGCGGTGACTTCGGCCGGCCGAAGAATCCCTAGAAGCATACCTGGAGGTGAGAGGGCCATGTCCGCACCGATCAGAGTCGTAGTCCACGGCGCCCTGGGGCGGGTGGGGAGAGAGGTCGTCAGCGCCGCCTGCAAAGACCCGGATCTTCAGCCGGTCGGGGCGGTGGATGCCAGGGCCGACTCGGATGTCCTGCCCCTGGCGGGGCCGCTGGGGAGCATACCGCTATCCAGGAGCCTGGAGACCATCCTGACGCAGACCAGGCCCGGCGTCATCGTGGATTTCACCACCGCCGAGGCCAGCCTGGACATGATCAGAGTGGCCGTCAAGCACAAGGTCAACGTGGTCATCGGCAGCACGGGGTTCTCGCCGCAGAACCTGGAGGAGATCGACCGGCTGGCCAGGGAGAACGGGATAGGCGCCGTGGTCGCCTCCAACTTCGCCCTGGGGGCCGTGATGATGGTCCACCTGGCCAGGATAGCGGCCAGATACTTCGACAACGTGGAGATCATCGAGCTGCACCACGACCAGAAGCTGGATGCCCCCTCCGGGACCGCCGTCTCCACCGCCAAAGCTATCGCGGAAGCCAGAGGGAAGGCCTTCGTCTATCCCCGGGTGCAGAAGGAGACCGTCCCCGGGGCGAGGGGGGCCGAGATGCAGGGCGTGGCTCTTCACAGTGTGCGCCTGCCCGGCCTCATGGCCCACCAGGAGGTCATCTTCGGCACGTCGGGACAGACGCTGACCATCCGGCACGACACGATCAACCGGGAGTGCTACATGCCCGGCGTGGTCACGGCCGTCAAGAAGGTGGCGGAGCTCAAAGGGCTGACCGTCGGCCTGGACAGACTGCTGGGGCTGGAGTAGCGAGGACAGAGAGAACATGAAGGGAACGAATGTTGCCATAGTCGGCGCCACCGGGATGGTGGGACGGGAGTTCATCAGGGTCCTGGAGCAGCGGGGCTTCCCCGCGGACTCCGTGAGGCTGTGCGCCTCCGACCGTTCGCACGGGCGGAAGATGAAGGTGCGGGGAGAGGAGATGGAGGTCAAGGAGACCACGGCGGAGTCCTTCAAAGGGATCGACATCGCCCTCTTCTCCGCCGGGGCTGACATAAGCCAGCAGTTCTCTCCGATCGCGGCCAGGGCCGGAGCGGTGGTCGTGGACAACAGTGCCGCCTTCAGGATGGACCCGGAGGTGCCCCTGGTGATACCGGAGGTCAATCCGGAGGACATCGGCAAGCACAAGGGCATCATCGCCAACCCGAACTGCTCGACCATCCAGATGGTGGTCGCGCTATATCCCCTGCACCGGGTCAACCCGATCAGGCGCATCACCGTGGCGACCTATCAGTCGGTGTCCGGGACCGGCTTGGCCGCCGTGGATGAGCTGACCGGCCAGGCGCGGTCGGTGCTGGATGGCCAGCAGGCTGCGCCGAAGGTGTACCCGTACCAGATCGCCTTCAACGTGCTGCCGGAGATCGACGTCTTCCTGGAGAACGGGTACACCAAGGAAGAGTGGAAAATGGTGGAGGAGACCCACAAGATCATGCACGCGCCGGACATTGCCGTGTCGGCCACCTGCGTGCGGGTGCCGGTCACCATCGGGCACAGCGAAGCCATTCAGGTGGAGTTTGCCCATCCCATGGCCCCGGCAGAGGCCAGGAGCATCCTGTCGAAGGCGCCGGGCGTGACCGTGGTGGATGATCCCTCCCGGAGGGTCTACCCCTACCCGGTGATGGCCGCCGGCCGGGACGATGTTTTCGTGGGCCGGATCCGGAAGGACGCTTCGCATCCCAACGGCCTGGTGCTGTGGGTGGTGAGCGACAACATTCGCAAGGGCGCCGCCCTGAACGCGGTCCAGATCGCCGAGAAACTGGTCCAGAAGTAGGCCATTCACAGTAGCCGCCCGTCGAGGAGTGGAGGAAGATGGCAAAGATAGGCAGACTCATAACGGCCATGGTGACCCCTTTCAACGCCAGGGGAGAGGTGGACTACAAACAGGCGCAGAAGCTGGCCAGGGCCCTCATCGATTCCGGCAGCGACGGCCTCGTGATCACCGGCACCACCGGAGAGCGCCCCACGGTGACTGACCAGGAGCAGCTCAAGCTGTTCTCCACGGTCAGGGATGCCATCGGGAACAAGGGGACCATCATCGCCGGCACCGGAGGCAACTGCACCCGCGAGAGCATCGCCATCACGCGGGAGGCGGAGAAGCTGGGGGTTGACGCTGCCCTTCTCATAGTCCCCTACTACAACAAGCCGACCCAGGAGGGCATGTACCAGCACTTTGCGGCCATCGCCGAGAGCACCGGCCTGCCCTGCATTCTCTACAACGTGCCGGCCCGGACGGTCACCAACCTGGCGCCGGAGACCGCCCTCCGCCTGAGCCGGATCAAGAACGTAGTCGGCATCAAGGAGGCCAGCGGCAACATGGAGCAGGTGGCCAAGATCATCCAGGGAGCACCGAAGAACTTCCTGGTCTGGAGCGGCAACGACGGCGACACCTTCCCCATCATGGCCATGGGCGGCTACGGCATCATCAGCGTGGCCTCCCACCTGGTCGGGAAACAGATCAAGGAGATGATCGGTCATGTGGTCCGCGGGAACATGAAAGAGGCCGCGGCCATTCATCTGAACCTGCTGCCGTTGATAAACGCGCTGTTCATCGTCTCCAACCCCATCCCGGTGAAGCACGCCCTAAATCACGTCGGCTTCCGCGTGGGCCAGCCCAGGCTGCCGCTCACCGAGGCGGATGACAAGAGCAAAGCGGCGATAGAGGCCACCCTCAAGAACTACCGCATCGACCTGCCGGTCTAGGCAGCAATTGCATAATCCAAGGAGGATGATCTTGAAGAAGAGACCCGTGAAGGTGATTGCCTGGTTCGATGAAATCGGCCGGGAGAACATCCCTGTTGCCGGCGGCAAGGGCGCCAACCTGGGCGAGATGACCCGGAACCAGATACCGGTGCCCCCCGGTTTCATCGTGACCGCCGACGCCTATTTCCAGTTCCTGCGGGAAGCGGAGCTGACGGACAGGCTGCGCGCGTATCTTAATGCCCTGAACCCCAAGGACACCAAGATGCTCCAGGATACCGCCTTCGAGGTCATGCAGATGATCACGCAGGCCGAGATGCCCAAGCGCATGGCTGATGAGATCAAGAAGGCCTACCAGAAGATGCAGCAGGGGCTGGTAGCGGTGCGGTCGTCGGCCACCGCCGAAGACCTGCCGGAGGCCTCCTTCGCCGGCCAGCAGAGCACCTACCTCAACGTCCAGGGGATGGCCAACGTGGTGGAGGCCGTTCAGAAGTGCTGGGCGTCCCTCTTCGAGGCGAGGGCCATATTCTACCGGAACGAGCAGAGATTCGATCACCTCAAGGTGGGCATTGCCGTGGTGGTGCAGCGCATGGTGCAGTCGGAGATATCCGGCGTCGCCTTCACCGCGGAGCCCCTGAGCAGCGATGACAAGAAGATCGTGATCGAAGCCGCCTACGGCCTGGGGGAGGCCGTGGTTTCGGGTGAGCTGACGCCCGACCTGTACCTCCTGGACAAGGGGTCGCTGAAGCTGCTGGAGAAGACGGTCGCCGCCCAGGAGTGGCAGCTGGTCCGCAATCCGGACGCCCGGGACAAGAGGCGCATGAACATCAAGGTGCCCATTCCCGCAAAGGAGCAGTCACGCCAGAAGCTCCCCAACAAGGATATCACCGCCCTGGCCGAGATCGCCAAGAGGATAGAGGGCCTCTACAAGTGCCCGCAGGACATCGAATGGGCCAAGGACGGCAAGAACATCTACATCGTCCAGACCCGCCCCATAACCACGCTCAAGGTCAAAGAGGGCCCAACTGAAGAGATAAAGGGCGTCGAGCTCGTTCACGGCCTGCCGGCCAGCCCCGGAGCGGCGGCGGGCAGGACGGAGATCATCCTCCACCCGTCCGATATCGTCAACCTGAAGGAAGGCGAGATCCTGGTGGCCGAGATGACCACGCCCGACTTCGTGCCGGCCATGAAGCGGTCCGCCGCCATAGTCACCGATCGCGGCGGCCGGACCTGCCATGCCGCCATCGTCAGCCGGGAGCTGGGCGTACCGTGCGTGGTGGGCACCGGGAATGCCACCAAGGTCCTCAAGGAGAAGCAGCTGGTCACCGTGGACGGCTTCCAGGGGAAGGTCTACAAGGGCAAGGTGATCAGCGACCAGAAGATCGAGGCTCCGACCATATCCAGGCCTCGAATCAAGACTACCACCAAGCTGTACGTTAACCTGGCCGATCCGGACCTGGCGGAGAGGGTGGCCGCCCGCGACGTGGACGGCGTGGGGCTGCTCCGGGCCGAATTCATGATCGCCAGCATCGGCGAGCACCCCCGGTACATGATCGAGCAGAAGCGGGGCAAGGCTTTCCAGGACAAGCTCGCCCAGGGCCTCGACACCTTCGCCAAGGCCTTCAACCCCAGGCCCGTGGTCTACCGCATGACCGATTTCAAGACCAACGAATACCGCAACCTGAAGGGCGGTGAGAAGTACGAGGAAGTGGAAGAGAACCCCATGCTGGGCTACCGGGGCTGCTCCCGCTACGTCAGGGAGCTGGACATCTTCAAGCTGGAAGTCGAGGCCATCAAGAAGGTCCGCGAGAGCTACCCCAACCTCTGGGTCATGATCCCCTTTGTGCGCACCGTCAAGGCCATGGAGGAAGTGCGGGATGCCCTGGCTTCCCTGGGGCTGGCCCGGTCGGCGGACTTCAAGCTCTGGATGATGGTGGAGGTGCCGTCCAACATCATCCTGATGAACAAGTTCATTGACGTCGGCATCGACGGCATATCCATCGGCTCCAACGACCTGACCCAGCTCACGCTCGGCGTGGACAGGGACAGCCCCAAGCTGGCCGACGTGTTCGACGAGCGCGACGAGGCGGTCCTCTGGTCCCTGGAGAGGGCGATCAGCATCACCAACAGGAGGAGGGTCACTGCCTCGATATGCGGGCAGGCGCCGTCCGTCTACCCCGAGCTGACCGCCAAGCTGGTCGGCTGGGGCATCAACTCGGTTTCGGTGAACCCGGACATGATCGAGCATACCAGGGGGGTTATCGCCCGGGTGGAGGAAGACCTGGGGATGCATTCCCCCAGCAGCTAGGTCCGGAACAGCCCGGGCAAATGGCCAGTGGTGGATCGACCGCATCAGAAGATACGTGCCTGGCTGGAGGAGAAGGAGGAGGGGCTTTCCCCCTTCGCCGCCAGGAGCCGGCTGTCCAGGGGGAGGCTCAGGCCCGAGGAGCCTTCCCCGACGCGGACGTCTTTCCAGCGGGACCGGGACCGGGTAATTCACTGCAAGGCCTTCCGCCGACTGAAGCATAAGACACAGGTGTTCATCGCCCCTCCGGGCGACCACTATGTCACCCGGCTGACCCACACTCTTGAGGTATCGCAGATCGCCCGCTCCATAGCCAGGGGGTTGAACCTCAACGAAGACCTGACGGAGGCCATCGCCCTGGGGCATGACCTGGGACACACGCCTTTCGGGCACGTTGGAGAGGATGTCTTGAACGAGATATCGCCGTACGGTTTCCGCCACAACGAGCAGAGCCTGCGCGTGGTTGACCAGATTGAGAATGGGGGGCAGGGCTTGAACCTCACTTTTGAAGCCCGGGAGGGCATCGCCAAGCACTCCAAGTCCAGGTCCGGGATCTTCGGGGAGGGATGGGAGACGGTGGGGACCCTGGAGGGCCAGATAGTCAAGATTGCCGATGTGATAGCCTACATCAACCACGACGTGGATGACGCCCTGCGCGCCGGCGTCATAGCGGAGGGTGACCTCCCGGCGGTGGCGGTCTCCGTCATGGGCTCATCCCACTCCCAGCGCATTGACACCATTGTCTGCGACATCCTGGACACATCGTGGGACGCCAGGGGGGAGGGCTTGACAAGCAGGGGGCAAGAGCCGATTATTGGCGTGAGCCCCTCCGTCAACGAGGCCATGAATTCTCTCAGGGATTTCCTGTTCGAGAGAGTGTACGATTGCGAGCTGGTCAACCGGGAGGCGGATGCGGCCAGGCTGGTCGTGCGCCGTCTCTACGAGCACTTCATGGAACACGAGGCCCAGTTGCCTGGCGAGCTCAGGCTGTCCGGCGAGCCTCTGGGGAGGCGGGTGGTGGACTATGTCGCGGGAATGACGGACCAGTACGCCCGCCAGATGGCCCAGGGGCTGGGGTTGCTCGCCTGAGGGACCGGGCCCTGCCGATTACCATCCTGAACCAGACCGCTATGATGACGTTCGCTGATGATAGAGAAGGAGGTCCGTGGCTTCATGGACACCGTCGATGAAGTAAAGCGGAGGCTGGACATCGTTCAGGTGATCTCCGGCTACCTGCCTGACCTGAAGAAGAGCGGACGGAGCTTCAAGGCCGTGTGCCCTTTCCACTCGGAGAAGACCCCCTCCTTCTTCGTCTTCCCGGAGCGGCAGAGCTGGCACTGCTTCGGGGCCTGCGGGACGGGCGGAGACATGTTCGCCTTCGTGATGCGAAAGGAAGGGGTGGATTTCAAGGAGGCGCTCGCCATACTGGCCGAGAGGGCCGGCGTTCCACTGGTGCAGCGGAAGCTGGAGGAAGGACACTCCGAGGCCGACAGGCTCAGGCAGATCAACGAAGCGGCCGCGGAGTACTTCCACGACCTGCTGTTCCACTCGCCCGGCGGCCAGCGCACCCGGGACTACCTGGCCAGGCGGGGCGTTTCGGAGAAGACCATGCGCCAGTTCCTGCTCGGCTACAGCCAGGACTCCTGGGACTCGCTGCGCCAGGAGCTGCAGAAGAGAGGCTACCGTGAGAGCGAGCTGTCCGCGGCCGGGCTGCTGGTGCAGAAGGAGAGGGAGGGCGCCTACGACCGCTTCCGCCACCGGCTGATGTTCCCGATCAGGGACGCGGCCGGGAGGGTCATCGGATTCGGGGCCAGGGCGCTGGATGACTCACTGCCCAAGTACCTCAACTCACCCCAGACGCTGATCTTCGACAAGAGCGGCAGCCTCTACGGCATCGACTTCGCCAGGGCAGCCATCAGGAAGGAGAACCTGGCGGTGGTGGTGGAGGGCTACATGGATGTCATCGTGGCCCACCAGCACGGGTTCGCCAACGTGGTGGCCTCGCTGGGAACGGCCCTCACCGAGAAGCACGTGGGGATAGTCAAGAAGCTCACCAACCGCCTGGTCCTGGCCCTGGACGCCGACGCCGCCGGCGAGATGGCAACGCTGCGGGGAATCGAGGTGGCCAGCCACACCTTCGACCAGAAGGTGGTGCCCGTGCCGACATCGGCCGGCCTGGTCAAGTACGAAGAGCAGCTGGACGCGGAAATAGGCGTTATGGTCCTGCCGGAGGGCAAAGACCCGGATGATGTCATCAGGGAGGACCCCGGCGAATGGGCGCGCCTGCTCCAGGGGGCCGTCCCCGTGGTGGACTACACGTTCGACCTGGTCATCTCCCGGCTGGACGTGACCAAAGCCCGGGACAAATCCCAGGCCGCCGGGCAGCTGCTCCCGCTGATCGCCGAGATCAAGGACCGGGTACGGCAGGCCCACTACCTGCAGAAGCTGGCCCGAACGGTGGGCCTGGATGAGCGCAAGCTGGACGAGGAGCTGGGCCAGATGACGAAGAAGGCACCGGGACTGCGCCGGGACACCGGGCCGGCCCCGGCTTCCAAACCGGCCCGCCGCCCGGCCCCGGGCGACCTGCTGGCCGAGTACTGCCTCTATCTGCTTTTCAGCTACCCCGATCTGAGGAGCCATGCTTCCGATCTGCGGGTGGATTTCTTTCTGAACACGGAGGACAGGGAGATCTTCCTGGCCTGGCGGGACAACGACGATCTCGACTCCCTGCGCCAGGCGATGGATTCGACCCTGGTCGAGCACTTGAACTCCGTCACATCCCTGAGCCTGCCGCCGCTTCCAGGGGAGGAACAGAAGCGGGCGCTGCGGCAGTGCGCCAACCGACTGAGAGAGCGCTGGCTAAAGGATCTAAAGGCGAAAGAGCAGGTTCTGATATCAGAGCTTGAAGCCGCCGGCAAGCCCACCGACCTGCAGGAGATACAGGAGTCAGCAGTGAAGC
>CAYPDY010000069.1:0-2840 GCA_964409515.1 uncultured Dehalococcoidia bacterium | reverse complement strand
CAGCCAAGGAGACAAAGGTCTCAGCCAAGGAGGCGAAGGCCGCGGCCAGGGGCCGGAAAACGACCCAGGCGCTTTCATACGCCGGATCCGAGCACTGGTACGCGGAGGAGCCCCAGGGAGAGCCGGCGGAAGAGTCGACAGAAGATATCTACGCCGTGGTGACGCCTGAGGCCGAGGTGACGCCCGACTCCACCCGTGAGGCGAGCCCGGCCGAGGGCAAGCCCCTCGATGAGCTCGAGATCGCCGACGACCCGGTCCGCATGTACCTGCGCCAGATCGGCCGGGTGCCGCTTCTGACCGCCGATGAAGAGAAGGTGCTGGCCCGCAACAAAGAGGAGAAGGACTACATCAACGGCATCAGGCAGGAGTACCAGACCAAGTGGGTCCGGCCCGCGACAGCCGTCGATGTGATTACGATAGTGCTGGAGCGGCTGGTTCACGTTCTTCCGCTGCTCCGGCGGGTAGAGGAACAGCTCAACATAACCCCGGATGAACGGCTCACCAAGAGGCTCTCCGACCCGACGCTGCGGGCGGCGGTTGACCGGGAGCTGACCGAGCAGTTCATCATGCCCCTGTCCGAGGCCATGGAGGACACGCCTCCGGCGGTGGAGCAGATGGTCAAGGACCTCTCCCTGGCCAGCTCCCTGGTGCCTTCGGAGGTGCTCGCCATTATCGGCAAGCGGCGCACGGAGGCCCTGGGGCCGCTGCTGCAGGACCCCGAGTTCCTGGAGAAGCTGAAGCCCCTGGAGGAGAAGCTCGAGCTCTACCTCAAGAGAATCGACTTCAACGGCCGGCTGGCCGAGGAACGCCTGGTCGAGGCCAATCTGAGGCTGGTGGTCAGCGTGGCCAAGAAGTATGCCGAGAGGGGCATGTCGTTCCTGGACGTCATCCAGGAAGGCAACATCGGCCTTCTGCGCGCGGTGGAGAAGTTCGACTACCGCCGGGGCTACAAGTTCAGCACCTACGCCACGTGGTGGATCCGCCAGTCGATCACCAGGGCCATCGCCGACCAGGCGCGCACCATCCGCATCCCGGTGCACATGGTGGAGACCATCACCAAGCTCTACCGCACCAGCCGCCGCCTGGCCCAGGAGTACGGCCGCGAGCCCACCATCGAGGAGATCAGCCAGGAGATGGAGATGCCCCCGGAGAAGGTGGAGGAGATCATGAAGATCTCCCAGGAGCCGATATCCCTGGAAACGCCGATCGGCGAGGAAGAGGACAGCCACCTCGGGGACTTCATCGAAGACCGCAAGATCATGTCGCCGGTCGACACCGCCTCCTACGAGCTGCTGAAGGACCAGATCAGCGACGTCCTGGATACGCTCACGCCACGGGAGCAGAGGGTGCTGCGCCTCCGGTTCGGGCTGGAGGATGGCCGCAGCCGCACGCTGGAAGAGGTGGGCAAGGAGTTCAAGGTCACCCGCGAGCGCATCCGGCAGATCGAAGCCAAGGCCCTGCGCAAGCTGCGCCATCCGACGCGGAGCCGCAAGCTGAAGGACTACCTGGAGTAGGCGCCCCTGCCTTGGAGCAGGGGCCCCTGCCCTGAAGCAGGGGGGGCGCTACTTCATCCCGGTCATCAGGCGCTTGGCCTTGCCGCCATCCAGCTGCTTCATCAGCTTCTGTACCTGGCGGAACTGGTTCAGGAGCTGGTTCACGTCCTGGGTGGTAGTGCCGCTGCCCTTGGCGATGCGCCGGCGGCGGCTGCCGTCGATGAGGTCCGGGTGCTGGCGCTCCTCTTTGGTCATGGAGCGGACGATGGCCTCCACCTTCTTCAGCTGCTTCTCGTCCATGCCCTCCGGCAGCTTCTTGGCCGCGGCAGACATGCCGGGGATCATCTCCAGCAGGTGCCCGATGGAACCCATCTTCCTGACCTGCTGCAGCTGCTCCAGGAAGTCCTCGAAGGTGAAGCTGGCCGTGCGGATCTTTTTCTCCATGTCCTTGGCCCACTTCTCGTCGACCACCTTCTCCGCTTTCTCGATGAGGGTGAGCATGTCGCCCATGCCCAGGATGCGGGATGCCATGCGGTCCGGGTAGTAGGCCTCCAGGGCGTCCACCTTCTCGCCCATGCCCACGAACTTGATCGGCACGCCGGTAACGGACTTGATGGAGAGCGCCGCGCCGCCCCTGGCATCGCCGTCCATCTTGGTGAGTATCAGGCCGGTCAGGCCGACCTTGCTGTGGAACTCCTCGGCCACCCGGACAGCCTCTTGCCCGGTCATGGCATCGACCACCAGCAGGACCTCGGTGGGCTGGAGCACATTCTTGGCGTCCTGCAGCTCCGGCATCAGCTCGGCATCGATGTGCAGGCGGCCCTGGGTGTCCACGATGAGCCAGGTGCAGCCCGTCTCCCGGGCCCGCTGCAGGGCGTGCGCGCAGATGTCCGTGGGCTTCGACTTCTGGTCCTCGGCGTAGACGGGCAGGTCCAGCTGCTTGCCCAGGATGACCAGCTGCTCGATGGCCGCCGGCCTCCGGGTGTCGGCCGCTACCAGCAGCGGGCTCTGGCCGGAGCGCCTCATGTGCAGGCCCAGCTTCGCTGCCGTGGTGGTCTTGCCGCTGCCCTGCAGGCCCACCAGCATCAGCACCGAGGGCGGCCGCCCCGCCGGGACGAGCGTGCTCTGCCCGCCGCCCAGGAGGACCGTCAGCTCCTCGTGGACGATCTTCACCACATGCTGGGTGGGGGTCAGGCTCTTCAGGACCTCCTGCGTCAGCACGCGCTCCCGCACCCTGGCGGTGAAGTCCTTCACCACCTTCAGATTGACGTCGGCTTCCAGGAGCGCCAGCCTTACCTGGCGCAGCGCCTCGTCAACGTCCTTTTCGGTCAGGCCGCCCTTGCCGGA
>CAYPDY010000068.1:0-13693 GCA_964409515.1 uncultured Dehalococcoidia bacterium | reverse complement strand
CCGCGTGATGAGGATCAGGCTCTGGCTGACCATGCACCCCTTCTCTTTCTAGCATCTACCATCGGCACCACCATCCGGTCCCCGGCCGGACCGTGATATAATGGGCCATGCCCGCACGGAGAGACATATGATTGCACTGTGGTGGCTGATCAGCCTGGCACTGGTGGTCCTCTCCGCATTGCTACTGGCAGCCGGATTCCAGGGGAAGGAAGGAGTGCTGCGGATCGGCCAGCCGCGGGAGGCGGAGGGCGAAGAACCCGCCCGCCCGGAGCCCGTCCAGCCTGCGGATACGCAGAGCGGTGACGCGTCCGGACAGCCGTCCGGACAGTCCCTCTACGAGCAGCCTGGCCCGCCCGGAGACGCGGAGGGACAGGGTCTGCCGGGCGCCGGGCCGCAGGGACCGCCGCAGGAACGGGAAACCCAGCCCCGGCGGATGAACCTCGCCAACGTAGTCACAGGCGCGGCCGGTGTGATCGTCGGCCTCGGCGCGATCCTCATATTCGGCATCTAGCCCGTTGACATAACCCGGGGCCCCATCCCGCTTGCCAACCCACCGCGCCGGCAGTACCCTTGGTAGTAGGCAGGATCCGACAATGGGCGTGTGGGACTACATACTGATCATCGGCAGCATCTTCGTATTCGTCTTCGCCATCGTCATGGATGTGCTCCTGGTGCGGGAGTGGCTCCAGAAAAGGCGAGACCGGCAGACGACTGCCGGTCCCTCCGGTAAGTAACCTCTCGCTGGCCTTCAGGAGTTCTTCTCAGCGATGTCCCCGGCCACGGGGAGCTTGAACTTCTCGCCCTGGTAGGCCTTGACCATGAGCAGGATCCAGAGGACCAAGGCCAGGATTCCAATGATGGGGCCCAGAATGACGCCAACCACCGGAATCACGCCGAGCACAACCGAGAGCACCGTCAGCGCACCAAAGGTCACGATGGACTGCATGGCATGGAAGCGGACGAACTTGTTCTCCTTCTCGATCAGGTAGAATACCAGCCCGGTTATCCAGCCCACCAGGTAGCAGAGCAGCCCGGCGACGTTCTGATCCATGTCGATGGTGCTGCCGGGCCTGCCCGTGGCCCCGGGCGCCCCCGGGGCGAACGGCGCTCCGCACTTGGGGCAGAACTTCTCGCCGCCCGTGTTCTCGGTCCCGCACTTGGGACAGAAGACCTTGCCCTGGGGGGGTGGGGAAGCCTCGGAAGGCATCGCCGCCCCGCACTTCGGGCAGAACTGGTTGCCAGGAGCGGCTTCCGCTCCGCACTTGGGACACAACATCTTTCCTCCTTGTAAGCGGTGTCTACTTCTTCAGAACGCGCATGGTCTCCAGCAGCCCGCCGGTGGCCGTGGCCAGACCGCCCGCCATGGCCACGTAGACCCCGGCACCCGGGTCCTGGCGGTTGTCGTCCAGGAAGATCATCTCCTGGAAAATCAGCGCCAGGCAGACCGCGCTCAAGACCAGGATCACGATGCTCCAGGCCCCCGGAGTGCCTCCGCGAGCCAGCACCAGGGACAGCGCGATGATAGCCCCCAGGGCCAGCACCACCGGCCCGGCGGCCATCTGAAGTCCGAGGACATCGGGCCCCGAACGGCTTATCCAGGACAGGAATGAACCCAGGCAGAGCATGAGGGACCCTATGCCCACCATCACCGCCACCGGATCACGCCCCACCATGGCCGCGGTTGTGGCCCACCACTGGGAGAACTGCTCCTGCCCCTTGGCATCCCCGGCGGCCATAGGCGCGCCACAGGAGCCGCAGAAGACGGTCCCGTCCGGGACCTGAGCTCCGCACTTGCTGCATTTCAACGTCCCTACCTCCTTCTGTCAGGCAGTGCCCGGAGAAAGACCCCGCACAGCCTCACATCCTAATATCTTGAAACATGGTGTGTCAACGGCCGATAGCACGGCGGGGCCGCCGCGCAGGGGACCGCGCGGCACGGGACGCCTGGAGCCGCCGCTCACTCCTCGAACTTGAAAGCCCCACCGCCGAAGACCCTCATGCAGGCTTCAACCACACTGGCGTCGTAGAGGACGCCCTTGTTGTTGACGATCTCTTTCAGGGCCTTCTCGAGGCCGATCGCCGGCCGGTATGGCCGGTGAGAAGACATGGCCTCGACGACGTCGGCCACAGCCAGGATCCTCGCCTCCATGACTATCTCGTCACCCTTCAGGCCCGCCGGATAGCCGGTGCCGTTCATCCTCTCATGGTGTTGGATCACTATGTCGGATATGGGCCACGGGAACTCGATGTTCTTCAGTATCTCGTGGCCGGCCTGCGGGTGGCTCTTGATGATGGCGAACTCCACCTCGGTCAACTGGCCGGGCTTGCTCAAGATCTCGGTGGGAATGAATATCTTGCCCAGGTCGTGGAGAAGGCCGGATATGCGGACCCTCTGTATCTGATCGTTGGGCAGTGACATCTCGCGGGCGATGGCGTAGGCCAGCTTGGTCACTCTTCGCTGATGTCCGGCGGTGTAGGGGTCCCTGGTCTCCACTGTGAGCGCTATGGCCTGGATGGTGCCCTCCACCGTCCTCTGCAGCTTGCGGAAGCTCTCCTGCGCCTCTTCCTCCGCCCGTTTCCTCTCCGTGACATCCCGGTTCATACCGCGGAAGCCGCAGACGTTGCCATTGGCATCAAAGAAGGGCACGCCGCTGGTTTCCAGCACCACCTTGTGGCCGTCCTTGTGCAGGCAGGTATTCTCCATGAAGGCGAAGGGCTTCTTCTGAGTCAGCGCCGTGTCGAAGACGCGGGCCACGCGGTTGGCTTCCTTCAGCGGCATGAGGTCGACCGGCGCCTTGCCAATCACCTCTGCCGGCTCATAACCCAGGATGTCGTGAATCTTGCGGCTGACATAGGTGTAGATCAGCTTGTCGTTGACTTCCCAGACCCAGTCGCTGGTGGACTCGATCAGGCTACGGAACCGCCCCTCGCTGTCGCTGACAGCCTTCTCGGACTTCTTCCGATCCGTGATATCGCGCAGGACCCCCATGAACTCAGCCGGCTTCCCGGCAGCGTCGCGCCCGACGGTGACCGTGGTGTCCATCCAGGTCGTGGAGCCGTCCTTGCGCTTGAACTCCAGCTCCATGCTCCCCGGCTTGAACGTCTCCCCGGAATCCTGCTTCAGGAAGGAATTGGCTTTGGCCATGCGCTCGGTGGCCTCCCGGGCCGACTCCCGGGTGACCATCTTCTCCAGCCCGGAGGACATGGCCTCGTCCACCGTGTAACCCAGCAGCCGCTCCATTGAAGGGCTGATATACCTGGGCTTCAGGTTCAGATCCGTCACCCAGATGACGTCCGAGATGTTCTCCGCCAGCAGGCGGTACTGTTTCTCACTGTCGAGCAGCTGCTGCGCCGACTTCCGGCGCTCACTGATATCCCGCGTCATGCCGATCCAGCCCACGCCGGACCCGTCCGGGCCAAGAACCGGATTCAGCCTGGTTTCGGTCCAGACGGTGGAGCCGTCCTTGCGCTTCAGCTCCAGCTCCATGGTGGAGGCGATGCGCTCCTCCTTGCCGGTCCCACCTTCGCCCGCCCCGGGCAGCTCCCTGACGCTCTTCTTCACCAGCGCCGCGGATTCAGGAGCAAAGGCCTCCCTGATGGGCACGGCCAGCACCTCATCCACGGTGTAGCCGCTCAGGCGGGTGACAGACGGGCTGACATAGGTGAGCCGCCGCTCCGAATCCATGGTCCAGATAACGTCGGTGACATTCTCGGCCACCAGCCGGTATCGCTTCTCGCTTTCTTCCAGGGACTGCCGCGTCTTCCGGCGATCGGTGACGTCGCGGGCCACACCCAGCACGCTGATCGCCTTCCCGCTGTCGTCGCGAAGGAAGCTGGCCTTGATCTCCACCCAGACGGTGGAACCGCTCTTGCTTATCAGCTCGATCTGCAGGAGGCGCGACCGCTGCGGATCCGCGGACTCCTCCTCTTCATTGGCCAGCTCCTCGGCCAGGGCCTTCGTAACGGAATCGAGGGAGGCCTGGGTCACATACGGCTTCAGGGTCTGGCCCACTACTTCCTCCGGGGCGTACCCGACCAGCCGGGCCGTCGAAGGGCTGACATAGGTGAACCGGAGGTCCATGCCCATTATCCAGATGACATCGGAGGCGTTCTCGGCCAGGATGCGGTAGCGCTTCTCGCTCTCTTTGAGGGCCGTCTCCGCCTGCCGGCGATCGGTGACATCCCGCAGGTTGACGACGATGCCATCAACGCTGGGATCGTTGAGAAGATTGGTGCTGGCCACTTCGATGGTGCGCCAGGTGCCGTCCCTGTCACGGATCCGCGTTTCCGCCCTGTCCGAACCACCGCTGGTCCCCGCGAGCCGCTGGAAGCGCTCCTTCATCTCCGCCTGCTCTTCCGGATGGACATACTCGAACATGTTCAGCGTCGCCAGGGCATCGGCCTCCATCGGCTTGTACCCCAGGACGCGCTCGCAGGTGGGACTCTGGTATTTGACCCTGCCTTCCCGGTCAATGACGGTTATGGCATCCGACGTGCCCTCTATGAGGGCCCGGAAATAGCGCTCCTGGCGGCGCAGCGTGTCTTCGGCCAGCTTGCGATAGGAGATGTCTCTGAGAACGGCGATACCCCCCTGCGTATCCCCTCCCTGGCCCAGCGTCGTGATGCTGGCCTCAAGGCTCAACGCCTGGCCCGACTTCGTCCGCCCCTCGAGCTCAAAATGGCCGGCGTCTGTTCCCGAAAGCAGGCCCTGCACCGCCGACCGTATGGCCGCACCGGCCTCCGGCGTGAACATCTTCAGATTGTCGAAGTCCTGACCGAGGATCTCATCGGCGGCCAACTCCGAAAGGTCCAGGACCCTCTTGTTCACCTGCACCACCTGGCCGGCGCTGTCGAACAGAATGATGCCGTCCAACACGCCGTCGAAGACGACCTGCAGGTCAGTCTGGGACTGGCTGAGCTGCTCCTCCGCCCGCCGCTGGCCCGTGATGTCCTTGATGGAGACGAGAGCGGCCGGCCGGCGCTGGAACTCCGTCCCGACGCATACGGCGCTGATGCGCACCTCCCCGCCACTCCTGGTCACCCCCCGAAGTTCCTCCGCCGCGTGCGCACCCTCCCGGGCCGTGGAACGCGCCAGCAGCGCGGCCACGCGCTCCCTGTCCTCCTCCAGCACATACTCCAGCAGTTGGGTGCCCGTCATGTCGGCCGGGGAGTCAAGCCCGAATATGGCGGCACAGGCCGGGTTGGCCAGCACCACTTCCCTGGTCTCGCTGTCAACCACCACCAGTCCGTCGAGCGTGCTCTCAAACAGCTGCTTGTAGTTCCGCTCGCCCTGTATCAGGGCTTCCTGCGCCTGCTTGCGCTGCGTAATGTCGTTGACGAAATAGAGGTCCGCCGGCCTCCCGTCCCAGGCAAACAGGACAGCGTTGAACTCCGCCCACTTTATGTTGCCGCTCTTGTCGACAACCCTCAGGTCCTGGACATGGGACAGCTCCTCACCCCTCAGCCTCTTGAACTGGCCGGCCGTTACGGCCCGGCGGTCATCCGGATGGACCAGGTCCGTCACCGGCTTGTTCAGGATCTCGTCCTCCGGGTAACCGATGAGCTCTATCATCTTGGGGTTGGCGAACTTTACGGTGCCGTTCTGTATAACCATGATGCCTTCGCTGGCGTTCTGGACGACCAGTTGGTTCCTCTGCTGGGCCGCCCGGAGTTTCTCTTCCGCCTGCCGCCTCATGGTGATGTCCCTGATGACAGCCACCGCCCCCACCACCTTGGACTCCCGCTTCATGGGGGATATGCGGACTTCGACATCCAGCTTCTGTCCGGACTCGGCAATGGCCTCGATATCAAACGGCGGCACGTCGTGGCCGGCCAGGGTCCTGGCCTGGGCCGAGAACATCTCCGCCGCCCGGCTGGGCGGGAACATCCGGAGGAGCGCGAACTGCTTGCCGGCGATGGCCGACTCCGCGTATCCGAACAGCTCCGGTACCCGTTTGTTCACGCGGACTATCTTGCCCGCCATGTCCAGGATGACGATGGCGTCCCGGACGCCTTCAAACACCACCTGCATCTGCTGTTCGGACTCTGACGGCCCCTGGTCCGCGGGCCTGGCTGGCGGCGTCTCGGCAGGCTGCGTCTCCACAGGCTGCGGCTCGTCCACGGGCCTGGCTGGCGGCGTCTCCACAGGCTGCGGCTCGTCCGCGACCGCGGGTTCCGCCGCATAGCGCCCGACCTGCCACCGGTCTTCCTGCTTGACGATGGCGGCACCGTGGTTCCTGGCCACCTCAGTGGCTTCCGCCGGGCTGCACTTCTCGATATTGTAAGAGCACATGGTCAGCAGCGGGTGGGAGCTGTCCAGCGCGCCCAGGTTCTCCTCATACTCGGTCAGCAACCCCCACTGGCACTGATCGATCCAGCTCATGTTGCCGGCAATCCTCATGCCGGCGTATTCATTCTGGAGGGCCCGGCCCACGATATCCAGGGTGGTCTCCACCATCTTCTGGGGCTCAAACGGCCCCTGGCGGAAGTACCAGCCGTTGTGGTCCAGTATCCTCATCTGCCCCCGCTCGAAGTACTCCTGGCAGGCCGGCCAGATGGCGGCCATCGCCTCCCGGGCGCTCTCGGGATCGATGAGATCGGTGGCCACCCAGAGGCAGAACTCGTTGTCCTCCAGCCCTGCCCGCAGGTACGGCACCACTATGTCGATGAGATCCTGCTTCGTCCGGTAAAGGTGACAGACATGCGTGCCCCACGGTATGTCGCCGAGGAAGTCCAGACCCGATTTCCGGGGCTTCTGCAGCACTTTCTCGCCTCCCTGGCCGGTGATAGCGCCGAACACGCTACTTTCCATTTCGCCAGCAGAACACACTGGACCGTTGCTCACTGTGTTTCCAGGCACAAAATCCTCCCTCCAGCCGCTACCGCGGAGCCGGGAAGCCATGCAACACCCACCAGCCGCACATCCAACAGACCGGAAAGGGGACGACGATCATTCAGCACTCAACTCTACCCCATGTTGACGCGTTCGTGCTTCCGGAGATGCCAACCCCAATTCTCACACTAGGCAAACCCCTCTGCAAGATACTGAAGGCTAGAAAAAATGACCCAATCGGCTAGCTATTGGCCGGCCGTCGGGACCGCTCCCGGACCCCTGCGGGACGGCCCCCGGCCGGGGCCACCCTGTCCAATACGGTGGAGGGTGAAAAAGCTCGATATGGAGAGAAAACATGGTATGGCAACGGTAGCTATGCCCATGCCTGCTTCTCTGGTTGGCTTCCAGTTGCCACGGAATGCCCGCCAAAGCATTGACAGGGCGGGCTGCCTGGTGCTATAGTGCGGTTGACCCTAGGTGGGCGAACCAGCTGTAAAAGGAATAAAGAACCGCCGGTGGATCGGATGGGCGGCAAGGGATCGGGAAGGCGGGAAAACCAAGGAGGCTGGAGAGGTTACCTAGGGTCTTCTCTTTGTCCGCCGGCCGCCGGTCAAGGCGTTTCGTCCTTCTTCGCTTCCTGCTTCACCAGGGCAATAAACGGCAGGTTCCGGTACTCCTCGCGGTAGTCCAGTCCGTATCCCACCAGGAACTCGTCCGGCACCTCGAACCCGATGTAGGCCAGCGGCACGTCCGTCAACCGCCGCACCTTCTTGTCCAGGAGGGTGCACACGGCCAGGCTGGCCGGCCGCTCCGCCTCCAGGTGGGCCAGGACGTAGGTCAGCGTCATCCCCGTATCCACGATGTCCTCCACCAGCAGCACGTGGCGGCCGTTGGGCCTGACATCCAGGTCCTTGGTGATGCGGACCGCCTCCCCGCCATCGTCCACCCCGTAGTAGGAGAGAGCCATGAAATCGACGTCCGCCGGCACCTCCAGGTAGCGCATCAGGTCCGCCATGAAGCAGAGCATCCCCCGCAGCACGCCCACCAGCAGGATGCGGCGCCCCTGGTAGTCGCGGGATATCTCCTTGGCCAGCTGGCGGACCCTCATCTGGATCTGGTCCGCGCTGTATAGTATCCGTCCCACGCCCTCGGTCTTGGCGCCGGCCAGGGGCCCGTGCCCGTACTTGGCCACCAGGCGGTCGTAGTCACGGCGGGCCAGCAGCTTGATCTTGGTATCCGGATACAGCTCCCGCAGCCGGCGGACCTTGCGGTTCTTCGCGCTGGTCAGGCCCGGTTTCAGGGTAGTCATCTCGATGTAGAGGTCCAGGGCCGGCAGGTAGAAATCAGGGGTGAACATCTCGGTAACCTTGTCTCCTTCCCATTCGAGCATGAAGGAGCGGGGCTCGTAGACCCATTCGATCTGGTAGAAGTCGAGGAGCCGGGCGAACTCCTCCTCGCTGGGGTGGGCAAAAGAGACCGTCTTTATGGGCGACCGGGCCGCCCGGCGGGGCGCCGGGGTCCTGGTCTTCGCCGCCGCGGCGCCCTCCGCCAACGGCGCGCCGCTGGACTCCAGGACGGTGGCCAGCAGGTTGGCCACCGTAATCAGGTACTCCTCCTCCGCCTCCGTGAACTCGCGGCGTATCCGGTTGTACGCCCGCAGGCTCCCCACTATGCTCCCCCGGCATACCACCGGCACACCCATGATCGATGCTATCCGCTCCTGAAGCGCCATCTCGGCGAACTGGATCCGGGGGTCGCCGGCCGCGTCCACCACCATTGCCGTCTTGCCCTGCATGATCTCGGGAAGGCTCTTGTCCACATCCACCAGCCCCGCCCGGACATACCGGTCACTGAGGCCGTAGGTAGCGGCATGCATCAGCTTCCTCTTCTTCGCGTCCAGCAGCATCAGGGAGCACCCCCGGACGCCGAGGGCCCGGCTGGCCAGCTGCACCAGGGATTGGAGCTTCTCACCGGCAGTGATGCTCGAGTTGAGCACCTTCGCCATCTCAGCGAGGGACCTGTTGAAAACGACCGCCTGTCTGCCCATACGCCGTCCAGTTTATTGCAGTTGCCCACCACATTCAACCACCCGGCTCGTGGCCCGGGCCGCGGCGCCCAGGGACAGGAAGAACCCAACGCCCTCAGCCAGGCACATCTCCTGCATTCTCCGCGACGCCTGCCACGAGGCATCCGTGACCACCGAGTGAAGGACCACCGCCGCCGGCAGCCGGCACATCCTGACCGCGGACAGGGCCGGCGCAATGGTGGCCGCCACCCAGTTGTCCACCGGGATGGGCGGTATGTCAAACGCGAACTGGAAGACGACCAGGTCGATGCCGGGCCACTCCTCGATGAGCCCCACGAAGTCACCCCAGGCCCCGTCGCCGCGGGCCGCGGGGCCCGGAGCGCCGGCTCCGGAGGCCTGCCGCCGCAGGATCAACCCGGTCAGCGGGAACGCGTCTATGGGGTTGCCCAGCATGCCCCCCGTCGGGGGTATTATCTCCTGCAGTCTCTCCCGGAGGTCCGCCGGCAGCGGCGGCAGCCGCAGGCCGGCCCTCACGAACTCGTCCGTGGCCTGGACGCTGGCGCCGCCGCCGACGCCCACCACGCACGCGTTCAGGCCGCGCGGCGCCTTCACCTGCAGCAGGGCCACCAGCATGTCCGTCACCTCTTCTATGCTGTCCGCCTGTATGGCCCCGGCCTGGCGCAGGAGTCCGTGCCAGGCGGCCCGGCTGCCTGCCAGGGCCCCCGTGTGTGAGGCCGCCGCCCTGCCACCAGCCTCGGTGCACCCGCCCTTGTAGACCACCACCGGTTTGGCCGAAACGGCCCGGGGCAGGACGTCCGCCAGGCGTCTCCCGTCGGAGGCGCCTTCGATGTAGGCCGCAATGGCCGCGGTTTCCCGATCTCGGGCCAGGTACTCCAGGATATCGCACTCGTTGATGTCGCAGGCATTGCCGTAGCTGATGGTCTTGCTGAAGCGCAGCCCCCTGGCGGCCCCGCTGCGCACCAGGTAGGTGGCATTGCCGCCGCTCTGGCACAGGATGCCCACGTTGCCCGGCTCCCTGGGAAAGTCCAGGGAATAGCTCATGCCCGACGCCGGGCAGTACACCCCCATACAGTTGGGGCCGATGAGCCGCATCCGGCCCCTGCGGGCGATCTCCACCAGACGCTGCTGCAGCTCCACCCCCTCACCATTCCCCATTTCCAGGAAACCGGCGGTGTACAGCTGGACCACTTTGACACCGGCGGCCAGGCAGTCCTCCAGCAGCTGCGGCGTCTGCCGGGCCGGAACGCAGGAGACCACGTAGTCCACCGGCCCGGGCACATCGCGCATCCGGGCATACACCTGGAGCCGGCCGATGCGCCCTCCCTTGAGATTGACAGGATATACGGGTCCTTTGAACCCGGCTTCGATGGGCGCCTGAAGGTAGACCTGATTCAGCCAGGTCCCGTTGGGATCAGGAGAGAGGCCGACGACGGCCATGGACCGGGGATGGAATACGGAGTCCAGGTCTGATCTTCCGGGCAGGTTAGAGAACGGCATGCGTCGAGTGAGACCTCTTGGCTCGTGAACACAGCTCCTCGATGTCGATGTCGTTGTAGTAGTGGCCGATGTCTCCCAGGGAATGGGCATCGCTGTTGGTCAGCAGCAGCAGATCGTGCTTCCGGGCCAGCCCTCTTATCATCTCGTCATCCATGTCATCGTCGTGCGACGGGTTCCTCAGCTCCAGCCCGTGTATGCTGCCGTCTATGTGGGCGCCGAGGTCCCTGATGTGGGGATGCCCGGGATGGGCGATGAACCGGAATACGGCATCGCCCGGCAGGTGCAGCTCCACCAGGTGGAACATGCCCTTCTCAATCCCCAGGAAGACCCGGTCCGTTTCCTTGCCCGGTATGATCAGGACCTCGTTGTCGAAGTGCTGGCGGACGATGTCCCTGACTTCATAGCCGTAGGCATGGGTGTAATGCTCCGTCACCGCGATGCCGTCGAGGCCCCTGGCCTTGACCGCCGCGATGATCCGGCCCACGATCTCCGGGGTGGGAGTGGGACAGGCCGTTGCCTCCCGGCAGTGGGTGTGGAGGTCGAGTTTCAAGCCCCTACCACATCTCCACCCTGGCGCCCGGGTACTTCTGGGTCAGGTCCTGAAACAGCCCATCGCGGAGCCCCTTGTCCTCGATCGTGTCCACGACGGACACGGCCGGCTGGCTGGCGCCGCCGGCAGCGCGCTTCTTGACCAGGAAACCGGGGACCTGGACGTAGCTCCAGCTGGCGCAGCCGCAGCACGATGAGTCGATGCAGGCATCACCCAGGAGCAGCAGGACCTCCCGGCCGTGGAAGGGCATCACCTGCTCTTCCCGGGGCACGTAGTACCCGGAGATGCTCCTTATCTCCTCGCCCAGTTCCGGATGAGTGAATTCCCTCTCTGACATCTGCTGCCCTCCCTTGTCGCGATGTACCCAATTATATCACAGGCGCCGTGCGCGACCCGAACGAATCCGGGGGCCGGGAAAACTGCCGTGACAGAACCGGCCCGGTTGCTATAGAATATGGCTCGTAATTGCCTATCTGGGGGGGTATTCACAGGCAACAACTCGGGGGGTCTTTTCTAAGCAACAGAAGGAAAAGGAGGTATTGTTCTATGTCAGAGCATCAAGAAGGGGCGCTCGGCGTCTACCGTGTGCTCGATCTGACCGACCAGAAGGGCGCCTTCTGCACCAAGATGCTGGCGGACCTGGGTGCCGACGTCATCAAGATCGAGAGGCCCGAAGGTGACGCCACCCGCAGCATCCCGCCGTTCGCCGGCGACGTGCCTCACCTGGAAAGGAGCCTGTATTTCCTCTTCCGCTACGCCAACAGGAGGGGGATCACCCTCAACCTGGAGGTGGCGGACGGGAAGAGGATCTTCGAGAAGCTGGTCAAGAAGGCGGACGTGCTGGTGGAGACGTTCCCCCCGGGGTACATGGCCAGCCTAGGGCTGGACTATGACGCGCTCAAGAAGATCAATCCCGGCCTGGTGATGGCCAGCATCACCGAGTTCGGCCAGACCGGTCCCTACCGGGACTGGAAGGGCTCGGACATCGTCAACTTCGCCATGAGCAACACCATGATCACCAGCGGCTTCGGAGATGGCGCACCCATCAACCTGCCGGGAACGCCGTCCTGCGACGCCGCCTCCCTCATCGCCGCCATATCGATTGTCACGTCGCTGTACATGCGCGGCTCCAACGGGCAGGGCCGTTACATCGACACGTCCGTGCACGAGTGCTCGCGCACCGCCCTCTACCCCTGGATGCTGCCCATGTATTCGTACAATATTAATCCCGGCGCTCCCCTGCCTCCCCCGGAAGGGCGGCTGGGCGTCATGATCTACCCGGTGTATCCCTGCAAGGACGGCTTCATCCGGGTGGTGGCCCTTACGCCGAGGCAGTGGGACGGCCTGGTGCACGTGCTCGGTGATCCGGAGGTCCTCAAGCAACCCCAGTGGCGGGAGTTCTACTACCGGATCGGCAACGCCGCCGACATCTTTGCCGTCATGCTGGAGTTCACCACCCAGTTCACCATGCAGGAGCTCTTCGAGAAAGGCCACGCGGAAGGCGTGCCGATCGTGCCCATCTACAGCATAGAGGGGTTCACCAACAGCGCCCAGACCGAGGCCCGCCAGTTCTACTCCGAGATGAAGCACCCGGCCGTGGGGAAATTCAAGTACCCCGGGCCTCCCTACAAGTGGTCGGAGACGCAGTGCGCCACGAAACGGCCCGCCCCCACGCTGGGCCAGCACAACGAGGAGGTCTACTGCAAGGAGCTGGGCCTCTCGAAGCAGGACCTCGCCGCCCTGAGGCGGGCCGAGGTTATATAGGAAGGAGATGGAGAATGGCAGACACTCCTTTGCAGGGCGTTAAGGTCATCAGCTTCGGCACCGGCGGGGTCATACCCGATTTCGGCATGATCCTGGGATCGCTCGGGGCCGACGTCATCAAGGTGGAGTGCCGGGAGAACCCCGACTTCATGCGGACCATCGGGGCCGATCCGGACAATATAGCCGGCTTCAACGAGTCGAACCGCAACAAGCGCGACATCGGGCTGAACCTGAAGTACGAAAAGGGCCAGGAGATCGCCAGGAGGCTCATCAAGGGGGCCGACATCGTCGCCGAGAACCTCCGCGGCGGCGTGATGGGGAGCCTCAACCTGGACTACGAGAGCGTGCGCAAGGTCAAGCCGGACATCGTCTACATCAGCAGCAACGGCTACGGGGCCGGGGGGCCCTACTCCGACTACCAGGCGTACGGGCCGATGCTCTCCGCCTTCTCGGGGCTGCTGTCGCTGTGGTGCCACCCCACGGACCCCTACCCGGCGGGCGCCAACGTTCCCCTGCCCGACCACTACGCCAGCAAGATGCTGGTGGTCGCGGCGCTGGCCGCCCTGGACTACAAGCGCCGCACCGGCAAGGGGCAGCTGGTGGACATGTCCCAGGTGGAGATGGCCGCCAACCTGATCGGCGAGTACTGCCTCGACTACACCATCAATGAGCGTGTGCCCCAGCCTATCGGCAACCGCAGCCCCTATGCCGCGCCCTACAATGCCTATCGCTGCAAGGGCAACGACGAGTGGTGCGCCATCAGCGTCTTCACCGACGCCGAGTGGCAGTGCTTCTGCCGGGCCATAGGCAGCCCCCACTGGACCCGGGAGGCCAAGTTCGCCGACCTGCCGAACCGCCTGAAGCACGTCGAGGAGCTGGACAAGCACGTGGAGGAGTGGACGCTGCAGCACAAGCCGCGCGAGGTGATGATTATCCTCCAGAACGCGGGTGTGGCCGCCGGCGTGCTCTACCGACCGGCCGAGATCCTGGATGACCCTCAGCT
>CAYPDY010000067.1:0-13763 GCA_964409515.1 uncultured Dehalococcoidia bacterium | reverse complement strand
CAAATCCTCTCACCCCGACCACCCTGCCCTCTCCAGATACCACCGCCCCGGACCGGATGGCGTCTCACTCTGAGAGCTCTTTCTTGGCCTGTTCCCAGAGCCGGTCCTGCTCCTCCAGGGGCAGGCTGGCCAGGTCGATCCCTTGTTTCCGGCAGGTCTCCTCCATGTGTCGGAATCTGCGATGGAATTTGCGGCTGGCCAAATGCAGAGCCTCTTCCGACTCCACGTTCATCCACCGGGCCACGTTGACCAGGGCAAACAGCATGTCCCCGAACTCCCTTACCCTCTCTTCATGTGTGGCCGACTCCCGCAGCTCCTGCACTTCCTCGCCCAGCTTGTCAATGGCGCCCTGGATCTCCTTCCAGTCGAAACCTACCCGGGCGGCGCGCCGCTGCATCGCCTGGCTGAAAGCCAGGGCCGGCATTCCCTTCGGCAGGCCGTCCAGGACCGAGGCCGTGCCCTTCTCCTCGCGCTTGATGGCTTCCCAGTTGGCAATGACATCCCGGGAGCCGCTCACCCTGGCGTCGCCGAACACGTGCGGATGACGTCTTATGAGCTTGGTGTTGATGCTCCGCAGCACGTCCCCCATAGTGAACTGGCCGTCCTCCCGGCCCATCTGCGAGTGGAGGGCAATCTGCATCAGGATATCGCCCAACTCCTCGCAGAGCTTCCGGTCGTCGGCTTCGTCGATGGCCTCCAATGCTTCGTAGCACTCCTCCAGGAGGTTTGGTTTCAGGGAAACGTGGGTCTGCTCCCTGTCCCAGGGACAGCCGTCAGGGGCCCGAAGCCTGGCAATTATGTCAAGCAGAGTGGTGAACTCATCGAGCTTCCCCTCGTAAGGCATGAGGTCACTTCGAAGGCTCGCTGTCCTTGTCGCTCTTGTCCAGGCAGTCGATGGATACCACGCTGGTCCCGGCGTCCACCTTCATGAGGCTCACCCCCTGGGTGCTCCGGCCGAGGCGCGATATGCTCTCCTTGGGCACGCGGATGATGGTCCCCCGGTCGGAGATCAACATCAGCTCGCCGTCCGGCGTGGTCAGCCGGGCCGCCACCACTATGCCTACCTTGTCATTGACCCGGTGGGCCAGGACGCCCTTTCCCCCTCTGTGCTGCACGGGGAAGGAGCTGATGGGGCTCATCTTGCCATGGCCGTGGCTGGTGACGGTCAGGAGGTAGGCTTCGGGATCCACGATTTCCATGCTGACCACCTTGTCGCCGGAGGTGAGCCGTATGCCCCTCACGCCCTGGGTGGCCCGGGACATGGCCCGGGCATCGACCACGGCGAACCTGATGGACTTGCCCTGCTCGGACACCATGATGATGTCGTCGTTTTCGTTGGCCAGCCTGCCCGCGACCAGCTCGTCCCCTCTGGGCAGCGACATGGCAATAATACCCCGGCTTCTCACCGAGGCGAACTTCTCGATGGGGGTCCGCTTGATGCGGCCCTTCAGCGTGGCCAGGACCAGGAAGTTGCCCGGAGTGAAGTCCGCCTTCACGGCGATCAGGACCTGCTCCTCGGTGGTGATCGGCAGCAGGTTGACCAGGGGTGTCCCCTTCGCCGTGCGGGATGTGTCCTGGGGGATCCTGTAGCACTTCAGGGAGAACACGCGGCCGCGGTTGGTGAAGAAGAGCAGCGTGTCGTGGGTGTCAGCGGACAGGAAGACCGCCGGGCTCTCGAACTCCTTCATGGTCATGCCTCTGACGCCCTTCCCCCCGCGGTGCTGCAGGCGGTAGGTGTCCACCGGAACGCGCTTGATATAGCCGCGGCTGCTGAGCGTCACCACCACTTCCTGGTGTGAGATCAGGGATTCGTCGGTGAAAGCGACCGCCTCTTCGTCGCTGATCCTGGTCCTCCGGCTGTCGCCGTGCTTCAGCTTGAGCTCTTCGGTCTCCTGCTTTACCACCCCGAGTATCTTCCGGGGATTGGCCAGCAGGTCCTCCAGGTAGCCGATGGTCTTGAGGATCTGCGTGTACTCATCCATGATCTTCTGCCGTTCCATGCCCACCAAGCGCCTCAACTGCAAGTCCAGGATAGCCTGGGCCTGTATCTGGGACAGGTTGAGCTGACCCATCAACTCGCTGCGGGCCGCTTCGGTGCTCTTGGAATTCCGGATGATGCTGACCACCAGGTCCAGCTGGTCGAGAGCGGTCTTGAGGCCCTCGAGGATGTGGGCCCGGTCTTTGGCCTGCTTCAGATCATACTGGGAACGGCGGGTGATGACCTCTTTGCGGAAGTCGATGTAGTACTGAATGGCATCCTTCAGGCCGATCACCCTGGGCTCCCGATCCACCAGGGCCAGCATGTTGACGAAGAAGGTGGACTGCAGGGCGGTGTGCTTGTACAGGTTGTTCAGCACCCGCTCCGGCTGCGCGTCCTTCTTCAGCTCGATGACCACCCGCATACCCTGGCGGTCCGACTCATCGCGGAGGTCACTGATGCCCTCGATTCTCTTGTCTTTGACCATGATGGCGATTCTCTCCACCAGTTCCGCCTTGTTGGTCTGGTAGGGGAGCTCGGTGATCACTATGCGGTGCCGGCCCTTGGCCATCTCCTCTGTGTCGGTGGCGCCGCGGACCACTACCTTTCCCTGCCCGGTGCTGTAGGCCTTCCGGATCTCTTCCCGCCCCATGATGATGCCCCCGGTAGGGAAGTCCGGGCCGGGGACCAGCTCTATCAGCTGGTCGACGGAAGCCTCGGGGTTGTCGATCAGGAACTCGGCCGCCTGGCAGATCTCGGTGAGATTGTGCGGCGGGATGTTGGTGGCCATGCCGACGGCGATGCCGGAGCTGCCGTTCACCAGGAGGTTGGGAAGACGGCTGGGCAGGACCAGCGGCTCCCCGAGGGAGTCATCGAAATTGGGGACGAAGTCAACGGTCTCCTTGTCGATATCAAGCAGCATCTCTGCGGCGATCTGGGCCAGCCGCGCCTCCGTGTACCGCATGGCCGCGGGAGGATCGTTGTCCACGCTGCCGAAGTTACCCTGGCCGTCGACCAGCGTGTACCTCATGGAGAAATCCTGGGCCATGCGCACCAGGGCCTCGTAGACCGGGGCATCGCCGTGAGGATGGTACTTGCCCAGCACCTCACCCACGATGCGGGCGCACTTCTTGTACTGGGTATTGTGGCGGATGCCCATATCGTTCATGGCATAGAGAATGCGCCGGTGCACCGGCTTCAGCCCGTCGCGGATGTCCGGCAGCGCCCGGGCCACTATGACGCTCATGGCGTAGTCCAGGTAGGACGTGCGGACTTCGTCCTCGATCCTTACCGGTCTTACCGATCCCGATCCAGCTTCTGTTCCTGTCTCACTCATTCTGCGTGCGACCTGCCTTCATCTTCGCCGCCGGAGTGGTCGAAGGCATCCGTTACCGAGAATCCCTCTCTCTCGGCATCCACGGACTCGTCGGAGTCCTCGGCGAAATCCTCCTCCTCCAGCCGGTGCCGCAGGAGGCTCTCCCTGACGTACGGGCGATACCCCTGCTTGTCCTTCAGCGGGAACGAGGGCCGCCCGGCCTGGCTGGGATGCTGGTAGACCTCTCTGACGATTACCTTCGTCTCCTTGTCACCCAGGCTGTGCATGGCTGCGATATAGCGGTTGCCCAGCTTGGAGAGCTTGGCCAGCCGCGCCCCGTACTTGGGCTCCACCTCTCCCAGGTATTCCCCTTCCTTGTTCTGCACCAGGAGCCTCTCGCCTTCCACATAGGGAAGGACCTCGTCTCCCGGCGCCATCTTGGCCACCACTTCCCTGGCGGCCAGGCCCACCAGCTTCACCACCTTGGCCTTGCCGCTCTCCTCGACAAATATGTCGGCTACCACCTTCTTGGCGTCGACCTTGGCGGGGCGTTTGGCCATCAGCGACAGCCGGCTCAGGTTCTTCTTGGCGATCATGTTGAAGGGATCCAGGGCCAGCGTCTGCTCGAATGTCTTCCTGGCCTCGGCGTATTCCCCGGTTTCCGTCAGGGCCCGGCCCAGGCGGTTGCAGGTTTCAACGTCGTCGGGGTACTTCTGCAGGATCTTCCTGTTGGCCGCCACGGCTTCCTGCCACTGTCCCTTCAGTGCCAGCTCGACGGCCTCTTTGGCATGCCTTTCCAGGTCCGGTCTGTTTGTGTGAGGACTCACCGCTTCCTCCAGGAATCAATACGGAGCCATGCGTCGCGTGGCGAATGCATCTGAGGATTTTAGTGGTTGGCACCGGAATTTGCAAGTGCGCGCGCGGCGTGCAGGGCCGCGCCATGGACGATGGCGGAGCTTCCAGACTACAATATACGGGCTGCAGTGACGGGGTATCGCGGCCGGCAGACCGGCGAAGATACGGAGGTGAAAACATGCCTATAGTCAGGGTGGAGATGTGGCCGGGGCGGACCCACGCCCAGAAGGCCGAGCTGGCGAAGCGCATCACCGAGGTGGTGGTGGAAGTGGCCAAGACGACGCCCGAAGCCACCATCGTGGTGTTCGAGGACGTGGCCAGGGAGAACTGGGCGGTGGCCGGCACCCTGGCCTCCGACGCCAGGGCGTAGCGACAAAGAGGAACGGCAGGCCCCGGGGCCTGCCGTTCGCGAATCCGTTGTCTGTAATCCGTTTCCGGGGGAGTGCGCGGGCTAATCTCCCTTCTTCTCGTGCTTCCTGGGCTCCGCGGTTCCCTTGCCTTCCTTCGATCCCTTGCCTTCGCCCGCCTCTTCGGAAGCACCTGCGCCCTCGGCAGCGCCTTCAGCGCCTTCGGCAGCCTCGGCGCCCTCGGCACCCTCAGCGCCCTCCACGGCCTCCACCTTCTTCTCCTCTTTCTCTATGTGCAGCGGGGCGATCCTGACCACGATGTGTTCAGCGTTGGTCAGGGCCGTGATGCCTTCGGCCAGGACCAGGTCCCCGACCTGGATGGCCTGGTCGTCCTCAACCAGCACGCTGACGTCGACCTCGATCTTCTCCGGGATCCGGTCGGGCAGACACTCGATCTCCAGGGTATCCAGCTCGTGGGTCATGGTGTTGGTCTTGACCTGCAGGGCGGGCGCCTCACCCACCAGAACGACGGGGACCTCCACCTTGATCTTCTCCTTCAGGCTCACCTGGAAGAAGTCCACGTGAACGATCTCGCCTGAGAGCGCGTTCCTCTGGACCTCGCGGACAACGACACTGTGGGCCTTCTGGTGGTCGTCGACCTTGAGCCCGACCAGGTGAGTCCTGCCTGCCACCTTCAGCACCTGCTTCAGCTGTGCCGTCTCGCACTGCAGGGCCATCGGCTCGGTGTCATACCCGAACAGGTGCACGGGAGTGATTCCCTGGCGCCGCAGGAACCTGGCCTTCTTCCCCATAAGTTGCCGGGTAATTGTCTGTAGCTCTATTTGCTCCACACTTCTCTCCTTGTATGTCCCTGGGACGCAGGGATTCAGGCAGGCCGCAGGCCTGCGTCATGTCTATCTGCGCAACTCCTTATGATACCTCAAGGCCTGTGCTGCGGGCAAGAAACAGGCTGGGCCAGGAAGGCGGCGAGCAGCCTGTTGAAGGATTCGGTTTCGGTCCGGTGCGGGGCATGGCCGTATCCCGGCAGTATCTCCAGCCGGGCCTGGGGCATCAGCTCCTTGGCCTTCAGGGCGCCCTTGACGCTGTAGTAGGGATCGTGGCTGCTCCAGATCATGAGAATAGGGACCTGGATCCGATGCAGCTGGTCCAGGCACAGCCAGTGGGGCATGGCCCCGTTCTCCATCATGAACCTGGGATACGGCTGTGGACGCCTCAGCAGCCGGCGGACTGAGAAAGCCGCGGTGCCCAGGAGGTTGCCCCAGCGGGCCAGGCGGGTGAACCCGGCCGTGTCTACCAGGGCCAGCCGGCTCACCCTGCCGGGCTGCCTGAGTGCCAGGTCCAGGGCGATCCTCCCGCCCAGCGAGTGACCCACGACGGGCAGCGGGGTCGCCAGCCCCAGCGCCCGGATGAGGCCGCCGGTGCTGTCCGTGAACTGAGACAGGTGATACCCGTCCCGGTTCCTGTCACTCAGGCCGAAGCCTACCAGGTCTGGGGCGTAGAAGGTGTAGGAGCCGGAAAGCGGCACCATGGTGCCCAGCCAGTCAGTGGAGTCGCTGGCGCCCCCGTGCAGCAGGAGCACCGGGGGGCCGTGGCCTGCCTTCCTGAGGAAGATGCGGTCACCGGCCACCTTCACGGCCAGGGTCTCCACCCCGTCGGCGGGCGGCTCTCGCGCCTCCCTGTTGTCAATCTGCACCATAGCCTCGCCAATCGCAACACCATAATAGGCAACGTTTGCGCTGAAAGCAATACCGGAAAGTAAGCGTCAAACAGTTTTTGGCTTGCAAAATATCGTCGAATGTGCCTATTATATGTGCAATCCGCGCACGCGCGCGGCGGCATCGAGGAGATGCAATATAGCGAAAGAGGGGGGCAGATGTCCAAAAAGTACGATGCCATAATCATTGGGGGTGGGCCGGGCGGGGTTTCGTGCGGGGCCCTGCTGTCGAAATGGGGGGCCAAGACGCTCCTCATTGAGAAGAACGATACCGTGGGCGGCAAGGCCGTCACTCCGACGAACAAGGACGGGTTCGCCTACGAGCTGGGTCCCAAGCTGCAGGTGCCGGCCCAGGGGCCGAGCTTCGCCAAGATCTTCAAGGAGCTGGGCATGGAGTCGCAGCTCAAGCAGATCCCGCTGGACACGGCCATGCTGGGATATCGGGGCGCCTCGGGCAAATACCGGTTGAATGTTCAGCCGGCCAGCACCGGGCTCAGCCCTGAGCCCTTCTTTGAAACGTGGGGGCTGGAGCCGTCGCAGCACGAACCGGCCCTGAACTTCATGATCCACATGGCCACCATGACGCCAGAGCAGATCAGCGCCCTGGACGACGTGACGTCGCTGGACTGGTACCGGTCGCTGACCATCCCCAACCTTCCCAGCCAGGTGGAGAGCTATGTCAAGATGCACTCCAATGCCTCTCTGGCCGTGCCGGTGGACCTGGTGGCCGCCTCGGAGCAGTTGACCATCATGCAGGACATCGCCCTGCGCGGGGCGGCCGGATACTACGTTGGCGGGTTCGGCCGGGTGCTGGCCGATATCGGCCAGGCCATGAAGGCCCTGGGCGGCGACATCGTGACCAGGGCCAGGGTCCAGAAGATCAAGGTCAGCAACGGCCGGGTGACCGGGGTGACCACCGACCAGGACACGTTCGAGGCCCCGATTGTCATCAGCGACGCCGGCATCCAGCCCACGGTGCTCAAGCTGGTGGGCGAGAAGGAGTTCGATCAGGCCTACGTCAACTGGGTCAAGGACATTGTCCCCAGCTGGGGGTTCACGGGGGTGAAGTACTTCCTGAACAAGAAGGTGCTGAAGGAGCAGATGTACGACATCTGGGCCGATGACACCACCATGGACATGCAGCGCTTCCTCGACATGCGGAACGGGAAGATCGGCGAAGACGTCATAGTCTTTGCCACGGTCCCGTCCAACTGGGATCCCAACATGGCGCCCCCGGGCAAGCAGTGCGTCGTGGCCGGGACCATCTGCTCCCCCGACCCCAAGGCCAAGGAGATCGCGGAGCTTCACCAGAAGCTGGACAGGATGTGGGACAAGCTGTTCCCGGGATTCATGGATGCGGTCATGTACAAGGAGCTCGAAGGACCCGCCGAGGTGTCCGAGTTCACCCGGGACAGCGTGATGCACGGTCAGGGCGGCGAGTGCGTCGGGATGGGACAGCTCGTAGGGCAGTGCGGCAGGCACACACCCTCGCCCAAGGCCCCCATCGGAGGCCTGTTCTACACCGGGTTTGACGTCGGCGTGGCCGGGATGGGCACTCACCGGGCATCCGGCGGCGGCATCAAGACGGCCCGGATGGTGATGGAGTACAAGCGGCTGCGCCAGGCGATGATATAGGCAGTCCACTGCCGCGGCAGTGCGTTGTTGTCGGGAATTGCCTGACAGACAGGTCGGGCAATTCCCGCTACGTTTAGGGGCTATCCCGGGGGTGTTCCCAATGCCGGAAAGGAAGGTGCTCATGGCGGACACAGCGTTGTATCAGCAACTGATCGACATGATCAACAGGACGGACCCGCACGTTATCGGCTTGCCCAACACGCCGGCCATGCTCAAGGTCCTCAGCCTGCAGCTGACGCCGGAGGAGGCGAAGCTGGCCCTGCAGATCGGCACCGCGGGTGGCACCCTCTCGGATCTCTCGGCCAGGACCGGCGTCGAGCCGCGGCAGCTGAAGAAGCGGCTGGAGACCATGGCCACCAAGGGCAGCATCTGGGTTGACCCCGACAAGGCGGACCCGGTGTACCGGGTCATCGCCAGCTGCGCGCCGGGGTTCGTGGAGACCGGCGGCTGGGGCGGCATCCGGTTCGGTTACGATGTGGAGCTCATCAAGGGCCTGCACCAGGTCCTGATCGATTGGTCTCGCGAAGTGCTCTGCAAGCTGGGGTTTCCCTTCTCACCCGTCTTTGCGCACCCGGAGCACCTGCCGGACGACGTCAAGCCCGGTGAGAACCTTTTCGAGACCCTCAAGACGCAGGAGTGCATCGCCGTGTCCGACTGCCCCTGCCGTCTCTCCCACTGGCTGGCCGAGCCCGAGAACCACTGCAGCCACACGCTTCAGACCTGCCTCCATTACGGCGACGTGGCCAAGTGGACCGTCGAATACGGCATGGCCCGCCGCATCACCTACGACGAGGCCGTCGAGCTTCTCCGGAAGTGCCATGCCGAGGGGTTGGTCCATACCATCGACATTGAGGGGTGCATCTGCAACTGCTGCACGGACTGCTGCCCCATGTTCATCGGCATCCGCCAGTTCAAGACGAAGACCCTCATCGCCTCGCCCTTCATGCCGCAAATCGACGCCGACAAGTGCAGCGCCTGTTCCGCTTGCATTGACGCCTGTCCCCTGGGTGCCCTCAGCCTGAACGACGTGGCGGAGGTGAACCAGGACACCTGCGTGGGCTGCGCGGTGTGCGTGCCGTCCTGCGACTTGGGGGCCATCAAGCTGGTGAGGCGGTAGCGGGCGCCCGGGCCCTCCTTGCCGGCTTCAGTGGAAGCCGTGCCAGGTCACCAGCGCCTCCATCGGCTCGCGGCTGGATCGGAACGTGGCCGCGGGCTTCGAGGTGTCCGGATATCCCATGGCAATTCCCAGCACCAGCTTCTTGGAGTCGGGGAGGTTGAGCAGGCTTCTCAACACCTGCGGGTAGGCCACCGCCGCCGCCAGCGCACACGTCCCCACGCCGTGCTGCCAGGCCGCCAGCATCAGGTTCTCGGCGGCGATGCCCATGTCCACCAGGGACCACTGGGAGAGTGAGGCATCCATGTACATCACCACGCCGTTGGGCGCGTCGAAGAACGTCCTCATGGACATCCGCCAGCCCCGCATGGCGTCCGGGTCGTCTTTGACCAGCCCCAGCTCGCGGACCAGGCGCCGCCCGTCCGTCCTGAGGCGCTCCATGTAGGGTCCGGTGAACCTGGGCCAGGGGAAGTCAAGCTGCGGCTTCTCCCCCGCCTGCCCCATGGCCGCCAGTGCCTCCTTCACGTTCCTCATCACCTCGCCGCCAAGCACGGCAAACTCCCAGGGCTGAGTGTTCTCCCATGAGGGTGCCCGCAGGGCCGCCTGCAGGATGGCCTGCAGGACCGCCCTGGGCACGGGGTCCGGTTTGAAGGCGCGCACGCTCCTTCGGGTATGGATGGCCTCAATCACGTCCATAGTGCCCGCCGGCTTCGATCACAGCCCGTTGAAGAGGAAATCCGCGTTGTCAATGTCCAGCTCCGCGGCGGCGGTCAGGAAGGACCCATCCTGGGTAACGTCCACGTCTTCGAATATGGTGTCCAGCATGGTCTCGATGGCGTTGTCCCCGTCGTCGGCATCGTCCTCGTCTTCGAACTTGGCCACGCCGGCTATGTCCAGCGTGTCGCTGTCCTCCTTCTGCGCTGACAGCCCGTAGGCTTCGAAGCCCTTCACGATGAGGCCGGCCAGCACGTTCTTCTCCAGGTCCACGTACAAGCCGACCGGGATGCGGTCCACTACTTCCTTGATGTCCACCTTCTTGAGCATGGAGGTGTCGCCCTCCTCTATCACCTTGATGCAGCCCTCAACGCCGGCTTCGTTGCCCAGGATGATCATGTCGTCCGTCAGCGCCACCCTGGGGTCGGAATCATACGGCGACCCGGGCTCCAGCTCCCAGATCTCCACGCCCTTGTACTCGCCCTTGTCGAAGCCGAGGCCCTCGAGCTTGTCTCTCACCTGGTCCAGGTCGAAATCCCCCTTGAGCAGGGTGAAGCGCGTGCCCGTGCCCACGCCGAAGGCGAACACGTTCACGTCGGCAGAGGTGATGCCGTGGGACTCCAGGCGGGCGTCGACGGTCGCCTTCCAGCTGTCATAGAGCTCCGCCAGGTCGTCATCGTTTCTCAGGGCGGCGACATCCACGTACTTCAGCGACGCGGTGTCCCCCGGAACCTTGGCCGCCATGTCCGCCAGGGCGTTGCCGGAGGCGCAGCCGGCGCCGGTCAGGGAGGCCGCGATCAGGACAACCAGGGCTGCCATCAGAAGAACCTTCTTGAACATGCGTGCGATCCCTCCTAATGCATTTGCCACTATCATACACGTTAAGCGCAAGGGGGGGGCCGGCCGCTTCGCCGGGACAAGATGAGGCCAGGCAGTCAGCTTGCCTGGCCTCATAAGCAGCGAACATAGCCGCCGGAGCGCGGCGGGCTAGTGTATGGCCCCTTCGGCGCGCAGCTTCTTGATTTCGTCCTGGGAGTAGCCGAGGCCCGACATAACCTCCTCGGTGTCGTGGGATTGCGGCACGGACAGGCTCTGTATGGAGCCGGGTGTGTCCGAGAGCTTGATGCTGATGCCCACCTGCTTCATCTTGCCGAACTTGGGATGGGGTATCTCCACCACCGCCTGGCGGGCCTTTGCCTGGGGGTCCTCGAAGACCTCGTCTATCTCCAGGACCTTGCCCACCGGCACGTCCAGCGGGGCCAGCATCTGGAACCACTCGTCCCGGTTCTTGGTGAGGAATATCTTCCGCAGGTCGGCCATGATCTCGTCCTTCTTGGGGCTGGGATCGAACTCGTGGGCCGCAAGGTCTTCCCGGCCGATGGCCTTGCACAGGTTGGACCAGAAGCGCGGCTCGATGGGGCAGACGGAGAGCCACTTCTTGTCCCTGGTCTCGAACACGGAGTAGTAGGGGTTGTTGCCGCTGGTCAGGGTGTCGCCGCGGACCGGCTTGACGCCGCTGTACGGGTACTCCACGGCGCCGGGCACGCCGGCCAGCATTCCGACAACTCCGTCCATCATGGAGATGTCCACCATCTGACCCTTGCCGGTCCTCTCCCTGGCGAAGAGGGCCATCATGATCCCGGACAGCCCGTTGAGGTAGGCCACTGCCATGTCCGCGACAATGTTCAGCGCCATGACCGGGGGGCCGTCAACGCGGTCGCCCGTCATCCCCAGGATGCCCCCAAAGCCGGCATAGTTGCCATCATGTCCCACGTAATCGCGGTAGGGGCCGGTCTGGCCGTAGCCGGAGACGGCGCAATAGACAAGCCTGGGGTTGATCTTGGAGAGAGCCGCGTAGCCCACATTCATGCGGTCCATGACTCCGGGCCTGAAGGACTCGAGGACTACGTCCGATGACTTGGCCAGCCTCTGGAAGACGGCCTGGCCCGCCGGGGTCCGCATGTTGATGGAGACTTTCTTCTTGTTTCGGTCCATCGCCGAGCTGGCCACCATCCTGAGGGCCTCATCCTGCTGCTCCGGGTAGTAGACCAGGCCTTCGCCGACGCCCTTGTGACCGCCCCCGGGCGGCATTTCCACCTTTATCACGTCCGCCCCCATGTCACCCATGGTCATGGCCGCCAGCGAAGCCGGTCCGAATCCGCAAGTGTCGATTACCCTGATCCCGCTAAGTGCCGATGCCAATCTGAACCTCCTATTTGTCGGCCAATCGTCGTGGCCAATTAGATGATGCGGGCGCGGGCGGGTGAATCCGCCCCTCGAGTGCCAATCAAGAGGTATGATACATCAAGCTCGCCGGGGCGGGCAAACCGGGCGATCGGGCGGATCACTCCGCCACGAAGCGCGAGATGACCAGCGCCAGGTCCTCGATGTCTTTCTGGTAAACGAACTCGTTCCGGCCGTGGATGTTGCAGTCCGCCCGGATGGTGCCCAGCCCGAAGAGCCTGGCCCCCCACTCCAGAACGACGATGGGCCCGAAGTCGCCTGAACCCATCTCACCGTACTGTCCGGTGTGCCCGGTCACCTCTCTCAGGATCTCGGCCAGCTGTCCCGTGACCGGGTCGATCAAGGGGGGCACGGTGGGATTCCGGGTGATGCTGGGGATGTCCCACTGCACTCCGTCAACCGATGACAGGGCTTCCATCAGCTCCCGCTCGGCCTCGACCACGTCCTCCTCCGGGATGAGGCGCCGGTCCACGGTGATCACGCACTCTTCGGGCACGATGTTCGCCTTCAGTCCCCCGTGGATCATATTGATGTTGAGGCGCGGCTCCATCACCGTCAGCCCGGTGTCAGGATGGACCGGGACCAGGGATCGGCGGCGGGTCACCTTTCTCTTCAGTTCCAGCAGGGCGTCGAGCACCAGGGCGGCCTTCTCGACGGCGTTCTCTCCCAGGTGGGACATCCCGGAGTGGACCGACCGGCCCTTCACCCTGATATCCATGTGGATGCAGCCCAGGGCGGCCACCTGCACGTAGCCGAAGCTGGTGTCCAGGCTGAAGAAGAGGGCGCCGGAGGTCGGCTCCAGGAACGGGCGGAGGTAGCGGATCTGGTTTGCCTGCGTGATCTCTTCGTCGGTGGTGACCATCACCGACGTGTCGAATCTCCACGTTCTGTCCCGGGCCATCTCCAGGGCCAGGAGCAGGGCGGCGATGGCGCCCTTCATGTCGGCGGCGCCCCGCCCGTAGATCTTGCCGTCCTCGACTCTCGGTTCGAACGCGTCCCAACCCTGGGCCGGGACAACGTCGATGTGAGTGTAGAGTATGAGCCGGGGCCGGCTCCGGTCCCGGCGGTGGGCCAGCAGGTTCAAGCGGCCGGGCTTTCCGTCGGCGTGCTCCGGCGGTATCAGGACCCTCTCGGTCTGGAAGCCGACCCGCCGGAAGAGCGGTTCGAGGTAGCCGACCGTCCTGGCGTAGTTCGCGCTGGGTTCCAGCTCGGGGGAGAAGGACGTGTCAATCGCTATGAGATCCTTGAGGATCTGCACATAGTCCATTATTTGGCCTCCTTACGATTGCGCCGCCACCTGCCGTGCTACCCCTGTGGCGCCCCCGCCAGCCGTGCTACCCCTGCGGGCCCACCGCCAGCCGGACCAGCCAGAAGAGCGCTCCCAGCAGCATCAGAAAGAGCAGAAGGGCGACGGAAATACAGCCCAAAGGCAGGGTGGTACCTATCCGGTTGTTCAGCGGGATCATGATGGTGCCCAGGAAGAAGGCCACCAGGCCGCCGTAGAGCGCCCCCACCAACGGACCCGCATCCAGGGCCAGGCTCCACATGGCGCCCGCTCCCCCCCCCATCAACCCCAGAATCAGCGCGCCGCACCCGATCGCCGCTGCACCGATGATGCCTCGCCTTAAGCGAAGTATGACCTCGTCTCTCTCCTGCCGGCTGCGGGTGCGCCTGTAGCTGCGACGAGACATCATCTACATCCTGCTGCCTGACCCCGGCCTGAAAACATCGCTAGTAAGTGTAACCCAAAGACGTCCGGCTGACCACTGCCCTTGTGGTAGTTCTGAGATAGTGACACCCCTCAATGGTTCAGTGAAAATGTCACC
>CAYPDY010000066.1:0-13766 GCA_964409515.1 uncultured Dehalococcoidia bacterium | reverse complement strand
GCCGCTGTGGGTCTCATAGACCCTGATCCCCATTCTGCCCAGGTCGGGCTTCTGGAGTCGCTTGTCCAGGGACCGGAGGATGGCCTGTTTCCGGAGCTCCGGCGACCGTGGGGGCCGGAGGATGCCCATGATGGAAGCGGGAGGCTGGTCCACGTCAACGAAGACAATGGAGGTTGTGTTCAGCACCTCGGCCCCATAGCGGTTCCTGGTGACAACGTCCCGGTCACCAATCCACTCGATCGGCTCTTCACGAATGTCCCCCTCGTAGTCGCGGCCCCTGCCCTTCTCCACCCCGGCGATGCGCCTCTTGACCGCCTCGAGTCGCAGATGGCCGTCGGCGAGGGCGTCGGCTTCGGATTGGTTCGAGCCGCCGAAGCAGGAGATGCTCTTCTCGGTGCCGCCGATCACCGCCGTGCTCTGGGCCTGGCGCCAGAACTTGAATACCCTCATGTCTCTGGGGCCAGAGTATACAGCACGCAGGCGTTTCGGACCAGAGGCGCCGTTCTGCTATAATGACCTCACCACCATGAACAAGCCGCCGGACAAGATGCTGACCGTGGGCGAGATCAACAGCACCTTCGCCGAGAAGGGCGTGCAGGTCCAGCTGCCCCTGCCCGCCGCCTACCTGGTCCGCAGTCTCCAGATACTGGAGCGCAAGAAGATACCCGGCGGCGTGGCCCTGCTGCTCTCCGTCCGATTCATCAACGACAAGGGGGAGGAAGTCTCCGACCTCTTTCACTGCGAGGGTGCGGTCGAGTCCGAGGAGAAGAAGAGGCGGCTGGCCGCCACGGATATCGAGACGCCGCCTCTGGACGCCCACCTGCCTCTGCGCTCCCAGGAGGGATTCGAGAACGAGGATGAGGCGAGGGCCTACCTGGCCGGGTCCGTCACGCACCTGGCCAGGGACAAGGGCTACGAGCAGGTGGAGCGCGGCGGCGTCGACCTCTGCTTCGAGAAGGAAGGCCGCCGGTTCCTGCTGGAGCTGGCCGTGCGCTGCGATGATGCGGCCTTGGCCAAGACGGAGAAGCTCCTGGCGCTGCGCCGCGAAGAGGGCGTGGATCACGACTACGGCCTGGTGATCCCGGCCTTCCAGGAGACCCTGGGAGTGCCGCTGCTGGCGCAGGAGCGGTGGATACTCCGCCACATGGAGAAGCTGACCATCAACCGCATCGGCGTCTTCGGCGTCGACAACTGGAACCCCAACCTGCTGTACGCCTTCTCCGTGCACCCGGGGCAGAAGGACCTGAAGCGGTACTTCATGATGACCGGATCCAAGTGGGAGCTGGTGCGCAGCCGCTACGTCCTGCGCCGGCCCATCAAAAAGGCCCCCGGCACGGATGCCCCGGTGTGATGCGTCACGCAAGTGACGGCGCGTCACGTGTGACGCGGGTCACATTTGAGCGCCTCAGGGCCTGTGATACAATCAAAGCGTTACCCGGAGTTTGACGTATGGTGTCCATGGGGCCGGAAAGGCTGACGGAGCAGGCGCAAGAAGCGCTGGCCGCATCCCAGGAGCTGGTCATGAGGTACCGGCACAGCCAGTGGGATGTGGAGCACATCCTGCTGGCGCTGCTGGAGCAGGAGAACAGCCTGGCCAGCGAGATACTGAAGGGCCTGGGGGCGGACGACCAGCTGGTCAGGCAGCAGGTGGAGCTGGTCCTGGAGAAGTCGCCCAAGCTGACCCAGCAGGGGATGCAGATATTCGCCACTCCCCGCATACCCGGTCTCATGAACTCGGCGGCCGCCGAGGCGGACCGGCTGAAGGACGAGTTCGTCGGCGTCGAGCACATACTGATAGCCATTGCCGGCGAGCAGCAGGGAGACGCGGCCCGCATCCTGCGGGCCAACGGGGTTGACCAGGAGAGCATTTACCGGGCTCTGCAGAAGATCAGAGGAGGCCACAGGGTGATGGACAGGCAAGCTGAGAGCAAGTACCGGAGCCTGGAGAAATACGGCATCGACCTCACGGAGGCGGCCAGGAATGGCAAGCTGGACCCGGTGATCGGGCGTGACGAGGAGATCAGGCGGGTGATGCAGATTCTGTCCCGCCGCACCAAGAACAACCCCATCATAATCGGTGAGGCGGGCGTGGGCAAGACGGCCATCGCCGAGGGCCTGGCGGAGAAGATCGTAGCCGACGATGTTCCCGATTCGCTGAAGAACAAGAGGATGATCGCCCTGAATATGACTTCACTGGTGGCCGGGAGCAAGTTCCGGGGCGAGTTCGAGGACCGGCTGAAGGCGGTCATCGATGAGGTCCGCCAGTCCCAGGGTGAAATCATCCTGTTCATAGACGAGTTCCACACCGTGGCCGGCGCGGGAGCGGCGGAGGGCGCCATCGACGCCAGCAACATCCTCAAGCCGGCCCTGGCGCGCGGCGAGATGCAGTGCATCGGGGCCACCACTCTCGACGAGTACCGGAAGCACATCGAGAAGGACAAGGCCCTGGAGCGCCGGATGCAGCCGGTGTTCATCGACCAGCCGAGCGTGGAGGCCACGGTGCAGATGCTCAGGGGCTTGAAGCCGCGGTACGAGGCGCACCATAAGATCGAGATCACGGATGCGGCGCTGGAGGCGGCGGCCAAGCTCTCCAGCCGTTACATCACCGACCGGTTCCTCCCGGACAAGGCCATTGACCTGGTGGACGAAGCCGCCAGCAAGCTGCGCATCGACCTGGAGAGCGCACCTCCGGCAGTGAAGGACTTGGAGAAGGAGGTCAAACGCCTGGCCAACGAGGAGGAATCGGCGTCGCAGCGTGGTGACTATCAGCACGGGGCGGAGCTGAAGGCCCAGATGCTGCGCAAGGAAGAGGAGTACAAGGCGGCCAAGAACGCCTGGCTCTCCGAGAAGAAGATCGATCGCGTGGTGGACGAGGACGACATCGCGGAGCTGGTCTCCAAATGGACGGGTGTGCCGGTGTCCCGGATGCTGGAGAGCGAATCCAAGCGTCTGGTCAACATGGAGGAAGAGCTCCACAAGAGAATAGTCAATCAGGAGAAGGCGGTAGTCGCGGTGTCCGAGGCCATCCGGCGGGCCAGGGCAGGCCTCAAGGACCCCAAGCGGCCAATCGGCAGCTTCATGTTCCTGGGCCCCACCGGGGTGGGCAAGACGGAGCTGGCCCGGGCCCTGGCGGCGTTCCTGTTCGATGACGAGAACGCCCTGGTGCGCGTGGACATGTCGGAGTACATGGAGAAGCACACCGTCTCGCGGCTGATCGGGGCTCCGCCGGGATACATCGGCTACGACGAGGGCGGCCAGCTGACCGAGATGGTGCGGCGCCGGCCCTTCCGGGTGATCCTCTTCGACGAAATCGAAAAGGCCCATCCGGACGTATTCAACATCCTGCTGCAGATACTGGAGGACGGCCGGCTGACCGACGGGCATGGCCGGATGGTGGACTTCAAGAACGTGGTTGTCATAATGACGAGCAACCTGGGCACTCAGGAGGTGCAGAAGCAGAGCATCGGCTTCCGCCAGGACAAGGAGCTCGACCAGGAGAAGCTGCGAGTAGCCATAAAGAACGCATTGAAGCAGGCCTTCCGGCCGGAGCTGATCAACCGGATCGACGAGATCATCATCTTCGACGCGCTCAGCCAGCAGCAGCTGCGGCAGATTGTCGACCTGCTGATCGATGAAGTGAAGAAGCGGCTGGCGGAGCACAAGATGGCCGTGGAGCTGACCGATGCGGCCAGCGCCTGGCTTCTGAAGGAGGGCTACGACCCCGCCTACGGCGCGCGGCCCCTGCGGCGGGCGATCCAGCGCTACGTGGAGAACCCGATCTCGAAAGGCATCCTGGACGGTGAGTACGGCGAGGGCAACACCATCCTGGTCGACGCCAACGCCGAAGGGCTGACCTTCGCCAGGAAGTAGCCGATGAAGGTACTGGTGCAGCGGGTCAGCCAGGCCTCCGTGACCGTGGCCGGGGAGGTAGTGGGGCGGATCGGCCCGGGGCTGGTGGGGCTGGTCGGCATGGCCCAGGGTGACACGGACGAAGACGCCCGCTACCTGGTGGAAAAGACGGTCAACCTGCGCATCTTCCCCGACGAGGCCGGATATTCCGGTAGAGCCGGCGATGCCGGTAAGGCCGGCAAGTTCAACCGTTCACTGGCGGACGTGGGCGGGGGGCTGCTGCTGGTGAGCCAGTTCACCCTCATCTCGGACACGCGCAAGGGGAGGCGCCCCAGCTTCGTCGATGCCGCCGGGCCCGCGGAAGCCGAAGCCCTCTTCAACCGGTTCGTGGATCTGGCGCGGGCGACCGGCCTCACCGTACAGACCGGCCGCTTCCAGGCGCAAATGCTGGTGGAGATACACAACGACGGCCCGGTGACCATCCTCCTGGACAGCAGGGCAAGATAGGCCGCTCCCGGCGAGCCGCCAAACAAAGAAATCCCCGGCCGGGTTCCCGGCCGGGGATTCTGCTTAACTTCAGAGAGGAGGGAGACTACTCCGGCTCGGGCTCCTCAGCGTCACCGTTCCCGCCCTCTTCCTCGGCTTCGCCCTCGGTGTCGGCCTCTCCCTCGGCCTCCGATGCGCCCTCGGCATCGGCTTCATCCTCACCCTCGGCATCCGCAATGGCCTCAGCCTCGCCGGCACGGACGAATTCGGCAATCAGCTCGGCGTCAGGCTCTATGCGCGCCATCGGCTCCTCGATCCTGGTGTCCAGGGCCAGCCCGGCATCAACTATCTGCGTGATCAGTTCCTTCTGCACCGGCTTCGTCAGCTCCAGCTCCTCGGGGCTGAGGCACTGCGCCGGAATCAGTCTGCCGATGATCACGTTCTCTTTCAGTCCCACCAGCCTGTCCGTCTTGCCGTTGATGGCGGCCTCCGTCAGCACCCTGGTCGTTTCCTGGAACGAGGCCGCGGCCAGCCAGCTGTCGGCATTCAGAGCCGCCTTGGTTATGCCCAGCAGGGCGGTCTGGGCTGTGGCCGCCTCCCCTCCCTCGGCCACCACCCTGGCGTTGATCTCCTCGAAAGCAAACCGGTCCACCAGGTCGCCGGGAAGGAGCTCGGTGTCCCCCGGGGAGTCCACCCTGACCTTCTGCAGCATGCGGCGGGCTATGACCTCGATGTGCTTGTCATTAATGTTCACACCCTGTGACCGATACACCTTCTGTATCTCGTCCACCAGGTAGCGCTGGGCCGCCTCACGGCCCCTGATCCGCAGGATATCCTGGGGATTGACGTGTCCCTCGGTGAGCTGGTCCCCGGCCTTCACATGTGCGCCCTTCTCAATGCGGATGCTGGCCGTGAAGGGAACAACGTACTCCTCTTCCTCTCGCTCTTCGTAGCTGATGACCAGGTTCTTCCCCTCAATGCTCACCACGCCCGTAACCGGAGCCAGCAGGACCGGTGTCGGGGCCGATGCCTTGTCCTTGTCCTTTCCCTTCCCCTTGGCCGTTTCCGCCTCGACTTTGGTGGCCAGGATAGCGCCTACCTCCACCCTGTCGCCGTCACGGACCAGTACTTCCGACTTCGGCGGAAGGGGATACTCGTTGCGATAGGACTCGGAGTTGGTGATCCTGATCCGGTAGCCCTCGTCGCCGGATATGATCTCGGCAGTGCCGTCGATCTCAGAGAGAACGGCCTGGCCCTTGGGTATCCTGGCTTCGAAGAGCTCCTCCACTCGAGGCAAGCCGGTGGTGATGTCCAGGCCCATGACACCGCCGGTGTGGAAGGTCCGGAGCGTCAGCTGGGTGCCCGGTTCCCCGATGCTCTGGGCGGCGATGATACCCACCGTGGTGGACAGATCAACCTTCCGCCCCTTGGAGAGGTCCAGCCCGTAGCAGGCCTGGCACACCCCCTGCCTGGACTGGCAGGTCAGAGGGGACCTGACATAGACCTGTTCTATGCCCGCGGCCACGATCTTCTTGGCCTTCTCCTCATCTATCTCCTCGTTCTGTTCTACGATGGTCTTGTTGGTCTTGGGATCGACTACGTCGGCCGCCGCCAGACGCCACTGTATGCGTTCGGCGAGTGACGGCAGGAAGCTGTCCTTGGATTCCGTGCACCATATGCCCGCCGTGGTGCCGCAGTCCTCCTCCAGGACTATCATGTCCTGGACAATGTCCACCAGTCTCCTGGTGAGGTACCCGGCATCGGACGTTCTCAGGGCGGTGTCCGCCAGACCCTTGCGGGCTCCATGGGTGGAGATGAAGTACTCCAGCACCGTGAGTCCCTCGTTGAAGCTCGATCTGATGGGGAACTCGATGATCTTGCCTGACGGGTCCGTCATCAGACCCCGCATGCCGGCCATCTGCCTTATCTGGGAGATGTTGCCTTTGGCGCCGGACGTGGCCATCATGTAGACGCTGCCAAAGCGGTCCAGCGACTGGGACACCAGGTCGGTGATCTTGTCCGTGGTATCGGTCCAGACATCCACTATGCCGGTGCTGCGCTCGTCATCGGTTATCAGGCCGCGGTAGTGCTGGTCCTCGATCCGGGCCACGATCTTCTCGGCTTCTTTCATGACCTGGTTCTTCTCCGCCGGGACCTTCACGTCATTGACGCTGATCGTCGTCCCGGACTTGGTGGCGTAGATGAATCCCAGGTTCTTGGTCTTGTCGACCATCTTGGCCGCGGCGTCGCTCCCGCAGAGCTTCAGGCAGCGGGCGATCAGCTTCTTCAGCATGCCCTTGTCGACGGTCTCGTTGACGAAGCCCATCTCCGTCGGCAGGACGGAGTTGAATATGATGCGCCCCACCGTGGTCTTCAGCCTGCCGTCAGCCTCGGGAGCCTTCACCTCGATCTCGGCGCCCACATCTACCATCTCCAGGTTGTAGGCCAGCTCCGCCTCCTTGAAGGAGCCGAACTTCTGCCCCTCGCCCCTGGCCCCGGTCTTGAGTGATGTCAGGTAATAGACGCCGAGGACCATGTCCAGCGTGGGAGCCACTACCGGCTCGCCATTGCTGGGTAAAACCATGTTGTGCGTGCTGAGCATGGCTTTCCTGGCTTCCATGACCGCCGCCTTGGACAGCGGGACATGGACGGCCATCTGGTCGCCATCAAAGTCAGCGTTGAAGGCCGTGCACACCAGCGGATGAAGCTGGATAGCGCTCCCTTCGATGAGCACGGGCTCAAAGGCCTGGATGCTCATGCGGTGCAGGGTCGGCGCCCGGTTGAGCAGCACCGGCCTTTCCTTCACCACGTCCTCCAGGATGCCCCATATCTCCGGCCTGGCTCTCTCCACCATCCGCTTGGCGCTCTTGATGTTAGTGGCGATGCCCTGCTGGACCAGGCGGTACATCAGGAAGGGCTTGAACAGCTCCAGGGCCATCCGCTTGGGCAGCCCGCACTGGTGGAGCTCCAGGTCCGGTCCCACCACGATCACAGAGCGACCGCTGTAGTCAACGCGCTTGCCCAGCAGGTTCTGCCGGAAACGCCCCTGCTTGCCGCGAAGGACGTCAGACCGCGACTGAAGCGGCCGGTTGCCGACACCCGTGATGGCCCGGCGCTGCCGGCCGTTGTCGATCAGAGAGTCCACCGCCTCCTGGAGCATTCTCTTCTCGTTGTGAATAATGATCTCCGGGGCCCCGACATCAAGCAGCCTTCTCAGGCGGTTGTTGCGGTTGATCACCCGCCGATAGAGGTCATTGAGGTCGCTGGTGGCGAATCTCCTGCCGTCCAGCTGAACGATCGGCCGCAGGTCAGGGGGCAGAACCGGCAGCACGGTGATTATCATCCACTCCGGCTTGTTGCCACTGCGCCGGAAGGCTTCCACCACCTGCAGCCTCTTGATGGCCTTCTTGCGCCGCTGCCCGGACGCCGAGTTGATCTCCTCGTGGAGTCTGGCATGGAGCTCATCCAGGTTCAGCTTCTGCAGCGTCGTCAGGATGGCCTGCGCGCCAGTGTCCGCCTCGAACATGTACCCGTACTTGTTCCGCAGGTCCCGGTACCGGCTGTCGGTCAGGAGCTTCATCGGATTGAGGTCTTCCACATCGGTAATCTTGTCTTCGGCCTCTTTCTCGGCCGCCATCCGGTCTTCGACGCTGAGGTCTTCTCTCTCGGCCAGCTTGTCTCGCTCCTGTTTGAGCTCGGCCAGCAGCTGCTCCCTGGCCGCCTCATCGACCTTGATGACCATGTACTGCGCGAAGTAGATGACCCGTTCCAGGCTGCGCGGAGACAGGTCCAGCAGAAGGCCGATGCGGCTGGGGATTCCCTTTACGAACCAGCTGTGGGCCACGGGGGCCGCCAGGTCGATGTGGCCCATGCGCTCGCGGCGCACCTTCGACAGCGTTACCTCGACGCCGCACCGGTCGCAGCGTATGCCCTTGTAGCGTATCTTCTTGTACTTGCCGCAGTAGCATTCGAAGTCCTTGGTGGGGCCGAATATGCGCTCGCAGAAGAGCCCGTCTCTCTCCGGTTTCAGGCTGCGGTAGTTGATGGTCTCGGGCTTGGTCACCTCACCCCAGGACCAGCTCTTTATCTGCTCCGGTGAGGCCAACGAAATGCGTATTCCGCTCAGGCTGTCAGCATTAAGCACAGGTATTCCTCCTTGGAGATTGACGCTTACTCATTCTTTGGGCCGGGAATTCCGCTCTCGTTCACAAACAGCTCTATCGAGAGCCCCAGGCTCTGCAGCTCGCGGACGAGCACATTGAATGACTCCGGCAGACCAGGAGGATGCACGTCTTCCCCCTTGGTGATGGCTTCGTAGGCCTTGGCGCGGCCGGCAATGTCATCGGATTTGATGGTGAGGAGCTCCTGGAGGGTATGGGCGCCTCCGTAGGCCTCCAGGGCCCAGACCTCCATCTCTCCGAACCTCTGCCCGCCGAACTGAGCCTTTCCACCCAGGGGCTGCTGCGTGATCAGCGTATACGGCCCTGTGGAGCGTGCGTGGACCTTGTCCTCCACAAGGTGGATCAGTTTCATCACATATACATAACCCACCGTCACCGGCTGATCGAATGGCTGGCCGGTGCGGCCATCGTACAGCGTGGTCTTCCCGTGAATGGGTGGAGAGACGGACTTCTCTCTGCTTATCTTCTCCACCTGCTTCTGGATTTCCTCCTCGGTAAGCCCCTCCGTGTTGACCCCGAAGTCCTTGAGCCAGAGATGCAGGCAGGCCCGTTTGGATTCACCGTTGTAGTCTTCACTCAGCACCACCGCCGGATTGAACCCCTGCTCCTGGAGCCACTCCCTGGTGCGCTCCAGCCGGCTCGCGGCGCTCAGGTTGCTGGTGGCGGCATTCGCCTGGCGGACCAGCCAGGCCCTGGCCAGAGCGTCCTCAACCACAGCCGTGTCGGCGCTTTCGAACACCGGGCAGTCTGCCTTGAAACCCAGCTCATTGGCCGCCCAGCCGAGGTGGGTCTCGAAGATCTGTCCCAGGTTCATGCGTGACGGCACGCCGATGGGGTTCAGCACGATGTCGATGGACGTGCCATCAGGCAGGAACGGCATGTCTTCCTCCGGCAGGATGCGGGCAATGACGCCCTTGTTGCCATGCCGGCCGGCCAGCTTGTCTCCTTCGGATGCCTTGCGCTTCTGGGCCACCCAGACGCGCACCAGCTTGCTTACACCCTCGGGCAGCTCATCGCGGTTGGTGAAGATCTTCACCGCGATCACCAGGCCCCTCTCCCCGTGGGGGACTCTCAGCGAGGTGTCTTTGACCTCACGGGCCTTCTCTCCGAATATCACCCGAAGGAGCTTCTCTTCCGCGCTGAGCTCCGTCTCACCTTTGGGAGTGATCTTGCCCACCAGGATGTCGCCGGACTCGACGTCCGCGCCGACCTGCACTATCCCATCGTCGTCCAGCTTGCGCAGGCTCTCTTCGCCCACGTTCGGTATGTCCCTGGTGATTTCCTCAGCGCCCAGCTTGGTTTCCCTGGCCTCAACCTCATACCGCTCGATGTGTATCGAAGTGAACTTGTCTTCCTTGACCAGCTTCTCCGATACCACTATGGCGTCTTCGAAGTTGTATCCCTCCCAGCTCATGAACGCGCAGAGCACGTTCTGGCCGAGGGAGAGTATCCCGTGATCAGTGGCTGAGCTGTCGGCCAGGACCTGCCCGGTCTTCACCTTGTCGCCCTTGTTGACGATGGGACGCTGGTTGATGCATGTCCCCTGGTTCGTCCGCATGAACTTCATCAAGGGATAGCTGCGTTCCTCCCCGTCGTCGGTCATGATCACGATCTCCCGGCTGGTCACCGAGGTCACTTCACCATCGTCTCCGGCGATCACCAGCTGCCCGCTGTCTCTCGCCACCTGCTGCTCCATGCCCGTCCCCACCACCGGGGACTCGGAGCAGAGGAGGGGCACCGCCTGGCGCTCCATGTTCGAACCCATCAGTGCCCGGTTGGCATCGTCGTGCTCCAGGAAGGGGATCAGCGAGGCCGAGATGCCCACAATCTGCTTGGGAGAAACGTCCATCAGGTCGACATTCTCCGGCAGCACCCGGGGGAAACGCTCTCCCTGCCGGGCCTCGATCCTCTTCTCGCTGAACTCGTCATTGGCATTGAGCGGGGCGCTGGCCTGGGCGACAACGTAGTCCTCCTCCTGGTCAGCTGACAGGTAGATGATCTCTCGCGAGACGAAAGGCACCACCTTGATGTCGCGGGAGGGCAGCGCGGCCATCTCCTTGGCCAGGCTGGCGGAAACCCGGGTTCCCTCCTTGGCGATGCGCTTGCCGTCCTGGTCCGCCACCACCTCGGCCAGGGACCGATTGACCAGTTCCTCGTGGATGTTCTTCACCTGGCGAACCACCTTCCGATATGGCGTCACGATGAAGCCGTACTCGTCGATGGCTCCGTAAGTCGCCAGGGACGCGATCAGGCCGATATTGGGGCCTTCCGGCGTCTCGATGGGGCAGATGCGGCCGTAATGGGAATGGTGAATATCGCGCACTTCGAACCCGGCCCGCTCCCTGGAGAGTCCTCCGGGGCCAAGGGTCGACAGACGCCGTTTGTGTGTCAGCTCGGCCAGCGGATTGGTCTGGTCCATGAACTGGCAGAGCTGGGAACCGCTGAAGAAGTCGCGGATGGCGGTGGTGATCGGCCGGGTGTTGATCAGGGCATTGGGCGTCACGGTAGCCGTGTCCACAATGCTCATGCGCTCCCTCACCATGCGCTCCAGGTTCAGCAGGGCCACGCGAAGCTGGTTCTGTATGAGCTCGCCGACGGTGCGCAGCCTCCGGTTGCTGAGATGGTCGATGTCGTCAGGGGCCTCCTGTCCGTTATTGACCATGATGATGTGGCGCACAATGGATACCAGGTCCTCACGGCTCAGGGCCAGCATGTTCTGGGTGTCCGGCGGCTCTCCCAGCCGCTTGTTCAGCTTGTAGCGCCCTACCTTGCCCAGATTGTAGTGCCGGGGATGGAAGAAGAGGTTGTTGAGTAGATTCCTGGCGTTTTCCACGTTGGGCAGATCGCCGGGCCGCAGGCGCCGGTATATCTCGAGGATGGCTTCGTTCTCGTTCTTGATGAACGAGTCCTGCTTGGCGCTGGCGGCCATAAACGAGTGGTCCGGCGAGTTGTCCACATCCTGAAAGAGGGGGATCAGGTCCTCCGTCGCTGCATACCCGATGGCCCTCAGCAGGGTCGTCACGGGGAAGCGCCTCTTGCCATTGACCTTCACCCATATGATGTCTTTGCTGCTCGTCTCGAAATCGAGCCAGGACCCGTGTTCAGGTATGAGCTTGCCATAGCAGAGGTCACGGCCGGTAGCCATGTCCGTCTCAATCGTCAGGTAGAGACCGGGTGAGCGGATGAGCTGGCTGACTACCACCCGCTCGGCACCATTGATAATGAAGGTGCCGGTAGGCGTCATCAACGGGATGTCGGCAATGAAGATGTTCTGTTCCTTTATCTCTCCCGTCTCTTTGACCACCAGCTGTACCTTGGCGTAGAGAGGCGCCGAGTAGGTCAGGTCGCGCTCACGGCAAGCCGGGATCGAGTTCTTGGGCGGACCCAACTCGCAGTTGACAAAGCGCAGTTCCAGCCGAGTGCCGGCCAGGTCCTGGATGGCCAGCCCCTCAAAGAGCTCCCGCAGGCCGTTCTCGAGAAACCGGCGAAACGAGTCAAACTGGACTTGGATCAGGTTGGGTATCTCGAGTACCGGCGGGGTGCTGGCAAACGACCTCCTGGCAATGTCCTTGGAATCAGATAGCGACGACGTGGGAATCAACTCCTACACACTCCTTTGCTGGGCATGATTCGCCAAAAGTGAAAAGGAAGGGGATCACTTGACAAACGATAGGAACACGCAATGAGGATATCGCATTGATGCGCAACTTCTAATTATAGTGGCCGCTGCTATCACTGTCAATAGGTTCAAAGGGGGCGCCACGCTATGAACGCGGCTTGCCCGGCCACCGGTTCCAGAGCCTCCTCAGGCCACCCGTGGTCGCCGCCACCGACGAAGGTTCCCCCCCCTCAGCGGAGCTGCCGCTCAGGGTCAGCCGCCCCCGGAACACAAACGTCACCGGAAGCCAGATGATGGCCTCAAAGACGTAGCCCGGCCCCGCCAGCCTCCGCGGCAGGTGGCCGGTGTACCCGTTCTTCCCCATGGTCCACCACTCCACCGCCGCGGTCTCGACGCCATGGATGTCCACATTGAGGTGCTCGTACCGATAGTCCCAGCGGAAGGAGAACTGGGGCAGGGAAGGGATCCTGGGCTTGAGCCGGGCGACTATGATCCGGGCCGTGTCCGTGATCCGGCCTCTTTCGTAGACCTCAAAGTCGTAGTTCCGGTCCAGGTGGTAGACCTCGGCGCTCACCTTGAAGCCCGCTCCGCCTTCCCGTTCCTCCCCGTCCACCTCGGACACCCTGGCCGCTTCCCGCGCCGGGGCCGCTTTCACCGGAGCCGCCTCGACGGGAGCAACCTCGGCCGGGGCCGCTTCGGCGGGAGCAACCTCAACCGGGGCGACCTCCGCCCGTGCTGCCTCGGCCGGCACTGCCTCAACCGGACCTGCTTCCACCGGCGCCGCCTCCGCGGGCGCCACCTCAACCACCGGCGCCACCCCGGAGGCCGCCGACCCCTCCGACTCCCCCACCAGAACGGTTTCGGCGGGGGCCGTCTCGGCCGTCAAATCCGCCGCCGGCTGGGCGGGGGCCAGCTCCACCGGCCGGGCCGGGCCCGACTCCGCCGGCTGGCTCAGAGCCACCGCCGCCTCCTCCACCGGTCCGCCCCGGGGGGCAGTCATCTCCGCAGCCGCGGCGCCGGGCGCTGCAGCCGCATCCAGTACCCCGGCCACAGCCCCCGGGGACTCCCCGGGTGGGCCTTTCCTCCGGGGACGGCCCCTTTTCCCCTCATACGTCCGGGCGAACTCTTCCACAAAGGCCCGCGGGATGAGCCAGCGGTTGGCGATCTTCACCGCTGGTATCTTCCCCTGCCGGACCAGCTGGGCCACACCAACCCCGGTGATCCCCAGTAGCCTGGCGGCCTGGGGGCTGCTCATATAGGCGGTGTCCACGTCCTGGGGCATTTTCGTGCTCATTTATCCTTTTGTTTATATAGGCAAACATTATGGGCGCCAACGTCAGCGATGTCAATAGGCAGGCCGAAGACGCGGAGTCTCGGTCTGTGGTTGGGGTCTGCGTGGCGTTGGCCCACTCCGTGTGCTACCATGAGATTTGGCCCGGTGCCGGAAGGTCGCGACGTTGAGCCAGATCGGATCCAAGCGAGTCACCATGTTCTGCGGCAAGGGCGGCGTGGGCAAGACCACGTCCGCGGCCGCCACCGCCCTGCACCATGCCCTGAACGGGCAGAAGACACTCGTCGTATCAACGGACTTCACCCCCTCGCTCAGGGACATATTCGAGGTTGATTCCCCG